>JBEVNC010000077.1:0-13602 GCA_040508315.1 Sphingobium sp. | reverse complement strand
TCATTTGTATCGCCGCCGAGCGCATCGACGTCGTGGAGGAATGCCGCAGGCAGGGCGTCCCCATCTCCATGATCGAAACACTGCAATCGGGCGGAACGCGGGTCGTCATGCACAATGCGCGCGACGCCGCCCTCCTCGCGACGCATTTCGGGAACAAGGTACTGACAGGGCCGGTCACGCGCACGACGGAGCGGTTCAGGCGGCCCGATAGCGGCAGCCGCTGACGACCGGGCCAAAAGCCTGTCCTACACCTGCGCACCCATGCCAAAAGCCTCCCGCCTTTGGAAAGGATGCAGGCCACATCCAGACCACAGGCGGAATACCGCCGGGTGCAAAACATACCGGCGGGTCGGTCAGCGCGGAGCCATCCGGGAGATAGTCGGATATCCGCACAATCGGCGAACGGTCAGTCACCTGTAGGGGCGTCGCGCCCGGCGGGACCGGACAGACAATGGGTTGAAGGGCCATCAAGCCCGCCCGCTGCGCGTCTGCCTCCTCCGGCCACCGCGGCCAACCATAATTGCCCGTCAGGAATCTTCTGCGATGTGACGAGCAGGGACGACCGCCAGCCATAGAAGTCTCGACGCGACTTCGACACTCGTTACCAAAGTCGTCGAGCCTCGGGTGCACCGGGCAGGACGCGCCGACCGATTTTCCTTGCGCGGGGCGAGCGAATGCACCCTTGCGCCCGGCGATCCTTCAGGACAATCTGAACCATGTCCGACATCATCCCCCATGACCGCCACACCGCCAGCGCCGCCATGCGCTTTGGCAAATTCATGGAAATGGAGGCAAAGGTCGACATCGGCACGACCGGGCTGCTAGCCGTCGCCGCCCTCACCTCCGCCATCCTCCTGTCCACCAGCATATTGGTCGGCACCGCAATCCGCGAAAACGGCCGCGCGCGCGAGCTGCGCAGGATCGACTAGACGTGGACAGGTTCGGACGGCCGTGAAGCGTCAAATCGACGTACTTGCCGCGTCACCCCCGACTTGATCCGGGGTCCAGCTTTCTTCCTCGCTTGCCCGTCGCCTCCACAAGCGAGACCCCGGATCAGGTCCGGGGTGACGGCCGAGGAGCTGTCAGGGCCTCGCCAAAATCGGCCAATCCGCACAGTGTCGAACCTATCAACGACCTATGTTAACCGCTCAATGCCAAACGGTCACAAGTTTTTCGGATGACACCAACAAAGATCGAAACTTCCAGTCTAATTTCCTCGACTGGAGGATTATCCCAGACGAGTAAATCCGCCTTAGTCCACACAGATGTGTAAAATCTCGTCCAGCCTTCACCATATTCCCGACTAATTCTCAACGAATCCACTGTCAGAAAATGAGTATTTGAAAACCTAACAAAGTCATTATTGAAATTGCTTATTATCTCCAATTTCTTTTGGACATCGGATCTCACGGATGGGAGTTCTTCAAGAGCGACAATGAGAAAATCTGCTGCCCTACGGATTTCCCTTACACGTTTCCTCGACAACAAATGTCCGGGGACCCACTGAACAAAAGCCGCTCCGCCTATTGTTAACATCACACCGATAATCGCGCCGGAAAAGGCCAACCAGTCGCCATCGTCCGCCGTGTCCAGAATATTACGGCCAAGAATGTAAACGGCGATGACCAGCAAGCCGGCGCTGCCACCGACGATTGCCTCAATTGCTCTATTGCGCCAATCCATCCACAGTGATGATGTCCGACCGGCAATCATCAGGCAATAACTAATCCAAGCCTAAACCGGCACCGCATACAGATCATGCTCGTCCGAATCCTCGACCTTCACGTCAATGATATCACCGGCCTTCAACCCCGGATGCCTGTCCTGCACATCGCGCAGGAACACATTGCCGTCGATCTCCGGCGCATCCGCCTGGCTGCGCGCGGTTGCACCGACCGAGCCATCCTCGTCCGCATCACCAACCTCGTCCACGATGACCGGCAGCGTCCGCCCCACCTTGGCCGACAGCTTCTCGGCGGAGATGCGCGCGGTCAGTTCCATGATCCGGGCGTAGCGTTCTTCCTTGACCTCCTCCGGCACCGCATCGGGCAGCGCATTGGCCGCCGCGCCCTCGACCGGCTCGAACCGGAAGGCGCCCACGCGGTCCAGCTGCGCCTCTTCCAGCCAGCTCAGCAGATAGCGGAAATCCTCCTCCGTCTCGCCGGGGAAGCCAACGACGAAGGAGGATCGGATCGCGATGTCCGGCGCAATCGTGCGCCACGAGCGGATGCGGTCCAGCACCTTGGCCTCGTTCGCAGGCCGCTTCATGGCCTTGAGCACCTTTGGGCTGGCATGCTGGAACGGGATGTCGAGATAGGGGGTCAGCTTGCCCTCGGCCATCAGCGGAATGACCTGGTCCACATGCGGATAGGGATAGACATAATGGAGCCGCGTCCAGACATCGCCCGGCTTCTGGCCGAGTTCGCCCAGCGCGCGGGCAAGGTCGGTCATGTGCGTGCGCACCTCCGCACCCTTCCACAGGCGCGGCTCATGGCGCACATCGACGCCATAAGCCGACGTATCCTGGGAGATCACCAGCAGTTCCCGCGTCCCCGCCGACACCAGCTTCTCCGCCTCGCGCAGCACCGCATCGATGCGGCGGCTGACCAGGTCGCCGCGGATCGACGGGATGATGCAGAAGGAGCAGCGATGATTGCACCCCTCCGAAATCTTGAGATAGCTGTAGTGGCGCGGCGTCAGCTTCAGCCCGCCCTCCGGCACCAGGTCGATGAAGGCGTTGGGCACCGGCGGCGCGGCGTCGTGCACCGCATTGACCACCGCCTCATATTGATGCGCGCCGGTGATCGCCAGCACGTCCGGGAAGCGGGCGCGGATGACATCGGCCTCATTGCCCATGCATCCGGTCACGATCACGCGGCCATTCTCGGCCATCGCCTCACCGATCGCGTCGAGCGACTCCTCCTTGGCGCTGTCCAGGAAGCCGCAGGTGTTGACCAGCACGACGTCCGCCCCCGCATAGTCGGGAGAGAGCGCATAGCCGTCCGAGCGGAGCTTGGTCAGGATACGCTCGCTGTCCACCAATGCTTTGGGACAGCCGAGCGAGACCATGCCCACTTTGGGCTGGGGAGGGAATATTGTTGCCATGGATCGCGCGCACATAGGGTTTGCTGCGTCAAAAGTCACGTCCTGCGAGACAATTGCGTTTGCCCGCACCTCAACCCAGATGCAGCCCGACCGCGATCAGCGCAAACAGGATCAGCCACATCGCGATGCTGGTCGCCAGCGCGAACGGCAAGACCCACAATATTTCGGGATGCACGGCGGCGTCTGCGGCCATTTCGCGGGGAGCGTGGGCGTTGCGGGTCATGATCGGCGTCCATCTAGGGTGTTGATGAACCCGCTATCGGCCAAACCGCCCTTATCTGGAAAATGATATGAAACGCCTTCAGTGAGCGGATTTGCCACTTAATCCATCAGCACTTAAACCATCAGGGGTGCACGCGCACGATCTCCACGATGCAATCGCCCGCGATAAGGTTCTGCGCGCCCGCGTCTTCCGCCCCTACCGGCTTGCCGCCGCGATAGATCTGCACGCCCAGCCCCGTCGTGACGGCGGACAGCGGCTTGCCGATCTCGCCCGGCCTGACTTCGCGTTCGGACAGCTTCACCTTGCCGTCGGTGCTGGCGAGGTCGGCAAGATAGTCGGCGATATGCGCGCCCTGCGACGATCCCGCGAGCAACAGCCCCGCAAAGCTCGCCGGGTTGATGACCGTCGTCGCCCCCGCCTGCGCCGCGAGCAGTTCATTGTCGGTCGCGCGCACCACCACGCTGATCGGTACGCGTGGCGCCAGATGCCGGGCGGTCAGCGTCATCAGGATCGACGTGTCGTCGCGCCCCGCCGAAATGATGATCGCCCGCGCGTTCGCCACCTTGACGTCCGACTGGATATGATCGCGCGTCGCATCGCCATTCAGCACGTTGCAGCCCATGGCCTCGGCGGCCGCGATGGCGCCCTCGTCCCGGTCGATCACCACCATGTCGGCGGGGGAGACCCCGCGCGCGATCAGTTCGCGCGCAGCCTCCGACCCGCTGGTGCCGAAACCCAGCAGGACGATATGCCCCTTCAGTTCGCGTTGGATGCGGGCCATGCGCCACCTGTGCCATGTGTTGCGGAAAACGAAATGATAGGCCGTGCCAAGAAAGATCAGCCAGACGAAAATGCGAATCGGCGTGACCACGAACGTCTCGAACAATCGCGTCGTGTCGCTGACCGGCACGATATCGCCATAGCCGACCGTCGTCACCGTGACGGTCGTGAAATACAGCACGTCGATGAAGCTGATGGTGCCGTCCAAATTGTCTTTCAGGCCGTCGCGCTCGACCCAGTGGACGACCAGCACGATGGTCACCATCCCCACGATGACCGCCACCCGCCAGGCAAGGTCCACCCACACCGGAAGGCCGGATCGCCGCCTGAGGAAAGCGGGCGCTGGATGGCGCGGATCGATGTGGAGACGCATGACGGGGCGGAAACTGCCACCGAAGGCAAAAGGGGGCAATCGTTCGCCGTTCAGCTGAACAACCAGTGCCCCAGCAGCCGGTCGAACGGAAAGGTGAAGAAGCCCGCGATCAGCAGCGCACCCGTGATCATCAACCGCACCCGGCGGCGATGCTCCGCCACCTTGTGCCGCCGCGCGCTCAGCACCAGCAGCGGCACCATCGCCACCGTAAAGGCCGACAGGATATGGATCAGGCTGAAATGCCCCGGCCTGATGAGCCGCACGCCGAAGCTGACGGCGGCGGTTAGGAACATCGCGGTCGCCCAGACCCAGCCCATGATGCGGTGCATCCGGTCGCCCCGCGGCCGCAGCAGCAGGACCGGCGTCAGCGCCACCGCGACCAGCACCGCCAGCAAATGCACCCACACGACCGGCGGCACATAGCCCCATTCGGCATGGCCGCGCGCGACCGCGATCACCACGACCACGCCCAACAGGCCGGACAGGATCGCCAGCACCCGCTCGATCAGGTTCGGCGCGATGCTGAAGGACTGGGTCGCCGCGGCGGTCATGCGAACAACTCGGCCAACGCCGTCATCGACCCCTCATGCGTCAGGTCGTAATGGAGCGGCGTCACCGTGACATAGCCCTGCGATATCGCCTCCAGGTCGGTCCCCTCCGGCACCGAATCGCTCATGCCCAGGCCAAACCAGTAATAGGCGTAGCCGCGCGGATCGGTGCCAGCGACGATGCTGGTACGGTCGACCGCATGGAAGCCCTGCCGCACCACCTTGACGCCCTTGATCGCGTCCGGCTCGATGGCGGGGAAGTTGACGTTGACCAGCATGTTGCGCCGCGCGGGCACGCTCAGCAATTGCCGGATCACCCGCTCGCCCCACGCCGCCGCCGCCGCGAAGGGAATGGCGTCGCCCATGCCCTCCTTCGAATAGACCTGGCTGAGCGCAATGGAGCGCACGCCATAGATCGCCCCCTCCATAGCGGCCGCGACCGTGCCCGAATAGGTCACGTCCTCCGCCAGATTGGCCCCGCGATTGACGCCCGACAGCACCAGGTCGGGCGGATTATCCTTCATGATATGCCCGATGGCCATGACGACCGCATCGGTCGGCGTGCCCGACACGCTATACCGCTTCTCGCCATGCTGACGCACGCGCAAGGGGCGAGAGACGGTCAGGCTGTGCGACGCCGCCGACTGCTCGTCGGCCGGGGCGACGATCCACACATCGTCCGACAGCGTGCGGGCGATAGCCTCCAATATTTCGAGGCCGGGGGCATGAAAGCCGTCGTCGTTGCTGAGAAGAATACGCATAGGCGATTCTCTAGCGGGTCGCGAAAGGCTTGTCGAAGGGGGGCAGCGCCGCAGGCAGATGATTCTTCACGCGGAGCCGCGGAGCCACAGAGATACGCCTCCGCGCCTCTGCGGCTCCGCGTGGACCAGGAAAGCAGTTTCCCGCGCAAAGGCGAAAGCCGCGACCTCTTTGCGGTCTTTGCGCCTTTGCGCGAATCCAAATCAAAGCCTGCGGCGCAGCGGAACTACCGAGGCTCCAACACCTCAAGCCCGCCCATATACCCGCGCAGCACCTCCGGCACGACGACGCTGCCGTCCTCCCGCTGCCCATTCTCCAGCACCGCGACCAGCGTCCGCCCCACGGCCAGCCCCGAGCCGTTCAGCGTATGGAGGAAGCGCGTCCCCTTCTCCCCCTCCGGCCGATAGCGCGCATTCATCCGCCGCGCCTGAAAATCGCCGCAGTTGGAGACCGAACTGATCTCGCGATAGCAATTCTGGCTCGGCAGCCACACCTCCAGGTCGAAGGTCTTGCGCGCGGAAAAGCCCATGTCGCCCGAACAGAGCAGCATGCGGCGATAGGGCAGGCCCAGCGCCTCCAATATCCCCTCGGCAGAGGCCAGCATATGGCGATGCTCCTCTTCCGACCGGTCCGGCGTGGTGATCGCGACCAGTTCCACCTTCTCGAACTGATGCTGGCGGATGAAGCCGCGCGTATCGCGCCCCGCCGACCCCGCTTCCGACCGGAAACAGGGGGTCAGCGCGGTGAAGCGTATCGGCAGTTGCGCCTCGGTCAGGATGCTCTCACGCACGAGGTTGGTGAGACTTACCTCCGCTGTCGGGATCAGCCAGCGCCCGTCCGTGGTGCGGAACAGATCGTCGGCGAACTTGGGCAACTGCCCCGTGCCGAACAGCGCCTCGTCGCGCACGAGGATGGGCGGATTGACCTCCTCATATCCGTTCGCGCCCGTCTGCGTGTCGAGCATATACTGGCCCAGCGCCCGGTGCAGCCGCGCCATTCCGCCGCGCAGTGCCGCGAAACGCGCGCCGGACATCGCCGCCGCCCCCTCGAAATCGAGCCCCAGCGCAGGGCCGAAATCGGCATGATCGCGCGGCGCGAAGTCGAACACACGCGGCTCGCCCCAGCGCGCCACCTCGACATTGCCCGCCTCGTCCTCGCCTTCGGGCACATCGTCGGCGGGCAGGTTGGGGATGGCGAGGAGCCGGTCGGTCAGCGCAGCCGACAACTCCCGCTCGCGCGCCTCCAGCGCTGGCAAGCCTTCCTTGAGCGCCGCGACCTCCGCCTTCAGCGCATCGGCAGTTGCCATATCCTTCTTCGCCATCGCCTGCCCGATGGCCTTGCTCGCCTCGTTCCGGCGCGCCTGCCCCGCCTGCATCTCGGTCGCGACGGACCGGAGTCCTGCGTCCAGTTCGATCAGGCTTTGCGCGTCCGGCGCAAGGCCGCGGCGGGCAAGTCCGGCGTCGAAAGCAGCCGGGTTTTCGCGAATGGATCTGATGTCATGCATGGCGGCCGAGGCTATGAAGATTCCCTCGCCCGCTTTCAAGGCGTTCGCGCGCATCCGCCCCCGGTTAATCCATCATACAGTCGGATGGCCCTAGGACGCGGCACATGATCGCGGCCCATGATCGCTGCCCCGTCTGTTGCCCGCTTGTTTCGCATCACGGGGCACAGTATAGGCCGCCCGCAACCGGGTTGTAGCAGTGACTGCCACAACCCAATCGACGGAGACTTATAGGGATGTCAACGCTGGTGCCTCCCGCTGAAGGATCGGCCACTTCTCCCGACGAACGCCGCGTGAACCTGCCGCCGGACTATCGCCCGAGCGCGGACGAAGAGTTCATGAATCCCCTTCATCTCGAATATTTCCGGCTTCGCCTGCTCGACTGGAAGAAGCAGATTCTCAACGAATCGGAGACCACATTGGCGGTCCTGCAAAAGGAACCGCTGCGCGAACCCGACCTCAACGACCGCGCGTCGAGCGAGACCGACTGGTCCATCGAACTGCGCACCCGCGACCGCCAGCGCAAGCTGATCTCCAAGATCGACGCGGCGCTGCGCCGGATCGACGATGGCGAATATGGCTATTGCGAAGTCACGGGCGAACCCATCTCGCTGGGTCGGCTGGAGGCGCGGCCCATCGCGACGATGACGGTCGAGGCGCAGGAACGCCACGAACGGCAGGAAAAGGTCTCCCGCGACGACTGAACACCGCCCGACCGGGCTTCGTTAGCCGCCAGCGGTAAGGCTTTGTTGACTATTGCCCGCTAGGGTCTCCGTCCGCACCATCGGACGGGGCCATCTATGCCGGACACGATCGACGACACATCCCGCCGCCGCGCCGTGCGCGACAGCCTGTTCATGGCCATCGACCTGCTGGCGCAGGACCGCAGCCCTATCGGCCCGGCGCGCGTGCGCAATCTCTCCGCGACCGGCCTGATGGCCGATTGCCCCTATGCACTGCTCGACGGCGAGCGGCTGGTCGTCATCCTGCGCGGCATCGGCGAAGTTGCTGCCACCATAAGCTGGATCGCGCATGGCCGTATCGGCCTGGCGTTCGACCGGCCCATCGACCCGAAGGCGGCACGGCGGCCCGTGATGAGCGCACCGCCGCTCCAGACGGGGCGGACATTCTCGGCGCCGCTTCGGCCCGGCTCACGCTAAAAAAGGAACCGTACTCCTGCGAAGGCAGGAGCCCAGGGTGAGGAAATGCCAGATTGGCCTGGGCTCCTGCCTTCGCAGGAGCACGGCACATAAGCACCCCCTCTAGACCCAGCCCTCCAGCACCTGATCGGGCGGCCGGTCCCCGCCCATCCACATGCGGATATTCGTGACCACCCGCGCGCCGGTATCGTCGCGCCCCTCGAAGGTCGCGGACCCCATATGCGGCAGCAGCACCACGTTGGAGAGGGTCAGCAGACGCGGGTCCACCGCCGGTTCATGCGCGAACACGTCCAGCCCCGCCCCCGCGATCCGCCCCTGCGCCAGTGCGCCGATCAGCGCATTCTCGTCGGTAATGTCCGCGCGCGACGTGTTGATCAGATAGGCGCTCGCCTTCATCAGCGCGATTCGCCGGGCGTTGATCATCCCCTCCGTCTGCTCGGTATGCGGGCAGTGGATCGATACGATGTCGGCCTGCGCCAGCAGCGCGTCCAGTTCGGGATAATAGACCGCGCCCGTCTCCGCCTCCACGGCGGCGGGCAGGCGGTGGCGGTTATGATAGGCGATGCCCAGGCCAAAACCCGCCGCGCGCCGCGCCACCGCCTGACCGATCCGCCCCATGCCGACGATGCCCAGCAGCTTGCCGCCGATGCGGTGCCCCAGCATCGCCGACGGGTTCCAGCCGGTCCACGCGCCGGACCGCACCAGCTTCTCCCCCTCTGCCAGACGGCGCGGCACGGACAGGATCAGCGCCATCGTCATGTCGGCGGTGTCGTCGGTCAGCACACCGGGCGTGTTCGTGACCATGATGTCGCTCGCCCGCGCGGCGGCGAGGTCGATATGATCGACGCCATTGCCGAAATTGGCTATCAGCTGCAACCGGTCCCCGGCCTGCGCGATCAGTTCCACGTCGATCTCGTCGGTGATGGTCGGGACCAGCACGTCGCAGGAGCGCATCGCGTCGGCCATGCGCGCCCGGTCGAAGGGTGTGTCGCCGACATTGAACGCCACGTCGAACAACGACGCCATGCGATGCTCGACCGCCGCGGGCAGGCGCCGGGTGACGATGATATGGGGCCGGGCCGGACGGGGACGCTTTGCCATGCGGCGGGCTTCGACCAAGGCCGGAAAAAGGTCAAGCCCTCCTTGCCCGGACGGTGCCGTACATGGCATGGACGGGCATGTTTCGCGCCCGCACCTGCATGACGATCCTCGGCATGGCGACCGCCTTGACGGCCGCGCCGGTTGCCGCGCAATCGCAAAAGAAGCTGCCCTATTGGGTGGCGATCTCCAAGGATGAGGCGCTGATGCGCGTCGGCCCCAGCATGGACTATCCCGCCAACTGGAAATATCGCCGTCGCAACCTGCCGGTAAAGGTCGTCGAACTCTATCCCAACTGGCGCCGGATCGAGGATAGCAAGGGCACGCGCGGCTGGATGCATGTCCGCCTGCTCAAGGAGGAGCGCACCGCCATCGTCACTGCCGACATGGTGGAGATGCACGAGGATGCGTCCGAAGGGTCGCGCACGCTGTTCCGCGCGGAAAAGGGCGTGGTGGGCAAGCTGTCCGACTGCGGCGATGGCTGGTGCCGCCTCGATGTGAACGGCCAGCGCGGCTATGCCCCCATCGCCAGCTTGTGGGGCGCGACGGGCGATTGACTTGGGGTCCGCGAAGGATAGGCTCGGCCAGCAGATAAACGGGAGACTATCATGGCGTTTAAGGGCGGTTGTCATTGCGGTGCGGTCACGTTCAGCGTCGACGCCGACTTGCCGACGCAGGGCATGAGTTGCAACTGCTCCCACTGCGGGGCGAAGGGCTTCCTTCTCGCCTTCTTCCCCGCTTCCCGGTTCACGCTGGAACAGGGCGCGGACGCGCTGAGTACCTACCGCTTCAACACCCACCGCCTCGCCCACCGCTTCTGCACGACCTGCGGCGTGCAGCCCTTTGCCGAGGGCCAGGGGCCGGACGGATCGGACATGCGCGCGGTAAACCTGCGCGCGGTCGAGGGGCTGGACATAGGGGCGCTGTCCACCACCCAATATGACGGCGCGTCGCTATAGGGCGCAAAGCCCCCGCCACCTTTCGTCACCCCGGACTTGATCCGGGGTCCAGCTATATCTAGCGGCGCCAACCTGGAAGAGCGCGACCCCGGACCGGGTCCGGGGTGACGCAAAAAGATGCCTCGGCTCCGCGGCTCTGCGGCTCCGCGTGAACCAAATTCAGCGTCCCCGACACGCACCCATGAAAATCGCTCGCCCGGACTTGCCACCGCGCAACCATCCACCCATATCAGTTGCATGGCGAGACTGTCTTTCCTCGATCTGGTTCCCGTCGTCGAAGGCGGCTCGTTGGGTTCAGCGCTCGCAAGCGCGGCGGATATCGCTGCGCATTGCGATGCGCTGGGCTATCACCGCTATTGGGTGGCGGAGCATCATGGCATGCCCGGCATTGGCGGCGCGGCGACAGCCGTCGTCCTCGCCCATGTCGGCGCATCCACCACGCGCATCCGCATCGGATCGGGCGGCATCATGCTGCCCAATCACGCGCCGCTGCAGATTGCCGAGCAGTTCGGCACGCTCGACGCGCTTTATCCCGGGCGTATCGACCTAGGCCTCGGCCGCGCGCCCGGTTCCGACCAGCGCGTCGCGGCCGCCATGCGCCGCACGCTCCACAGCGATCCCAACGCCTTCCCGCGCGACGTGATGGAGTTGCAGGCCTATTTCGCCGGCGATCCCGCCATTGGCTTCACCGCGACGCCCGGCGCCGGCGCGGATATCGAAATGTGGATTTTGGGATCGAGCACCTTCGGCGCGCAACTCGCCGCCGCGCTCGGCCTGCCGTTCGGTTTCGCCTCGCATTTCGCGCCCGGCCTGCTCGATCAGGCGATCACCATCTACCGCGAGCATTTCCGCCCGTCGCAATTCCTGTCCAAGCCGCGCGTGATGGCCGCCTTCAACATCTTCGCCGCCGACAGCGACGAGGAAGCGCATTATATCGCCAGTTCCATGCAGCAGGGTTTCGTCGCCTTGCGCACGGGCCAGCCGGGGAAGGTCAAGCCTCCGGTCAGGGACTATGTCGCAACGCTCTCGCCCGGCATCCGCGCGATGCTGGACGATGTGCTTTCGGTGTCCTCCATCGGCACGCCGGATCGGGTTGCGAAGGATCTGGACGCCTTCCTGCGCCGCACCGGCGCGGACGAAATCATCGTCACCAGCCAGATTTTCGACCATGACGCCCGCAAGCGGAGCATCGCGATAGCGGCAGAGGCGTTCGCGACCCTGGGCGAGGTGGTTTAACCCCTCGTCGTCCCACCTTCAGGTCGACAGATACCAGCGCTCCGTCCCCTCCAGCCCGATGGCCGTCAGCCGCCCACTGGCATAGGCCCCGGTATCGATGCCGATCCGGTTGGGCCGCTCGTCCACGAACTCGGTGATGCTATGGCCGTGCACCACCATATAGGGATGCTCCACCCGGCTTCGCAAAAAGTCCGCGCGTATCCAGTGAAGGTCGCGCGCATCCTGCTCCTCCAGCGAGACGCCCGGCCTGATCCCGGCATGGACGAACAGATAGTCGCCGATCACCAGGCTGCTGGGCAAGGAGGCGAGGAAATCGTGATGCG
The DNA here is from genome assembly GCA_040508315.1 of Sphingobium sp. Classification (GTDB taxonomy): domain Bacteria; phylum Pseudomonadota; class Alphaproteobacteria; order Sphingomonadales; family Sphingomonadaceae; genus Sphingobium. The sequence goes on along the minus strand of JBEVNC010000077.1, from coordinate 1,537 downwards.
CACGCGGCACTGCCGCCACCGTCGCCGCCTGCAATTCCGCATCGTCGTAACCGCCGACGATCTCCGGCGCGACGCCATAGGATAGCAGCGTGTCCCGCCCGAATCGGCGGAAGAAACCCATGGCTTCGACATCGCCGTCCAGCGCCATCAGGAACACTTCTTCGTGATTGCCCTTCAGACAGGCAAAGCCCGGCCACAGGTCGCGCATCGCAATCGCCGCCTCGATCACGCCCGGCGATTCGGGGCCACGGTCGATCAGGTCGCCCAGCAGGACGAGGCGGATATCCTCGGCCGCTCCGCGCTGCTCGTTATCGGCGGCGATGGCGTCGATCAGGTCGCGCAACAGCTTCAAATGGCCATGGACATCGCCAATGGCATAGACGCGCCGCCCTTCCCCCACAGAGAAGACGCGGGGCGCGGTGTCCTCTGCGGCCTTGGCAAAGGACCGGCGAAACAGGTTGAGCATGGCGCCATTGTGACACAGGACGATGAATAGACAATGTACCCGTCACGGACGGCGAATTACCCTTCGATCGTCATCCCCGCGAAGGACGGAATGACAGGCGAGGATCACAATCGCGGCAACGTCACCCCGCGCTGCCCCATATACTTCCCCGCCCGGTCGGCATAGCTGACCTCGCACGGCTCATTGCCCTGCAGGAACAGGAACTGGCACGCGCCCTCATTGGCGTAGATGCGCGCTGGCAGCGGCGTCGTGTTGGAAAATTCCAGGGTCACATGCCCCTCCCAGCCCGGCTCCAGCGGGGTCACATTCACGATGATGCCGCACCGCGCATAGGTCGACTTGCCCAGGCAGATCACCAGCACGTCGCGCGGTATGCGGAAATATTCCACTGTGCGGGCCAGCGCGAAGCTGTTGGGCGGGATGATGCAGCAGTCGGTCTTGCGGTCGACCAGGCTCCGCCCATCGAAATTCTTGGGGTCGACGATGGCGCTGTCGACATTGGTGAAGATCTTGAACTCGTCGGCGACGCGCGCGTCATAGCCATAGGAGGACAGGCCGTAGGAGATGCAGCCCTCGCGGCGCTGCGATTCCACGAACGGCTCGATCATGGCGTGATTCTGCGCCTGCTCGCGAATCCACCTGTCGGAGAGGATGCTCATGCGGTTGCGATGCGGGGGCGGCTCCGGCCAGTCAAGGCCGGGCGGCCGCTTATCCCTCGCGCGGCAGCAGGCGGCCCCCGCAGCCGTTCAGTTCCGGCCCGTCCTCGCCCATGCGGACGGTGACGAAATGCTCGTAATGGACCTCGCGCCCTTCGCGGGGCTCGTCCGCGCAGGGTCCGGGGCGGGCGGTGACCGTGATCCCGCCTTCGCCGGTGCCCGACTGCCAGGTGCGGACGCCGTCGACGGTGCGCGGCAGGACGCGGGGCCAGCGCCGCTCGCCACCGCCGGCGACGGGACGGAAGACGATGGCATCGTCGCCGATCACCACCTGCCAGAAGGGCCGGGAGCCCATGGCCTGCCAGGAGACGTCGCGCACCGGCGCGTAGGGCGTGGTCGCGCAGCCGGCGGCGAG
>JBEVNC010000030.1:0-20276 GCA_040508315.1 Sphingobium sp. | reverse complement strand
TTCGCGTCGCGATGGCGTTATAACGACGAAATCCGCGTTTTGAGCCGGACCCCTACAGGGTAAGCACACCGGCCAAGAAAGAAAGGCCGATTATGCGCGCATGGAGCAGGATGATGGTTTCGCTGGCACCGGGGGCTGCGCTGGCGCTTGCCGCTTGTTCGGGTGAGGTCCCGGACGGCGATAACGCCAACGAGGCGACGGCGAACACGGTGGCTGCGGCGAATGTGCAGGTGCCCGCCCCGCCATCCGCGACCGCGCAGAGCATCGCCGGCAAGACCGATGCGCTCGACTTCACCTATGCCTGGCCCGCACAGGCCGCTGCCGTGCCCGAACTGGATGGGTGGCTGCGCGGCAACGCGGCCAAGATCCGCACGGGCGAGGAAAAGAGCGCGGTGGAGGACAAGGCACAAGCGGCCAAGAACGACTATCCGTTCCGCCTGCACAGCTATGAGGAGAAATATGCGGTCGTCGGCGATACGCCGCGCATGCTGGTGCTGGTGAGCGAGGGCTATGTCTATACCGGCGGCGCGCATGGCATGCCGATCAATACCGCGATCATCTGGGACAAGGCGACGAAGAAGCGGCTCGCGACTAGCGCGCTGATCGACATTCCCCGCTTCGCCAGCCTCGCCAGGACGCGCTTCTGCGACGAACTCGACCGCCAGCGTGAAAAGAAGCGCGGCGAGCCGGTGGACCGCAATTCGGATGGCGGCATCGGCGGATTCAATGAATGCGTGGCGTTGGCCAAGCAGCTTGTGCTGCCGGTGTCGAAGGGCGGCAAGGTGCTGGATACGGTGCGGGTCGTGATCGGTCCGTATGAGGCGGGGCCTTATGCGGAAGGGAGCTATGTGATCGATTTGCCGGTGGATGCCGGGGTGCTGGGGACGGTGAAGGAGGGGTATAAGGAGGTGTTCGGGGTGGGGGCCTGACGGCCTTGCCTCCCTAGGTGGATCGTTGCAAAACAGTTCTCTCAACCGTCATTCCCGCGAAGGCGGGAATTCAAGTCGAAAGCGCAGTTTTCGCCGACCTTCCGCCATCGCACGAAGCGGTCGTAGCCAGGTCGCGCCACGACGTACCGGAACGCAGCACGCACAAGATGCCGTTCAGCACGCGACGGTCATCAACGCGAGGCTTGTTGGCAATAGCGGTTCGATCACCCGCCATTCGAAGTCTGTCAGATCATGTCGGCTCATACCGATGCTGAGCCACAACCCGCTCGGATATGGAAGCGTGGCGAAAGATGTATTTATCGAATAGATCGGTTCACATGACTGGACAGAACCCGATCTTGTCACTCGCCCTTGAAGCCATCCCGCCCGATGGCCCTGCGATTGCGTTCAAGTTGGAAGTTCAAAGACCCTTCCTCGAACGGGAGATGCAGTGGCGCTGCGTTGTCCTGATGGGTGCCTTTCAGCGCCCCCTCCGCATTGCAGGAGGGGATCCCTTCCAAGCGTTATGCCTAGCGATAGACTATGCCCGATGGACACTTCGAGAGTTCGAGGAAAGCGGCGGAAGGCTGATGTGCGAAGGAGATAGGGTTCCGCTGGATGCCTACTTCTTCAAAGCTCCACAGTGATGCCACCAGCCAGCGCAACACCGATTTTTGAGTTCACGGCCTAAGCCCGCAAGCGGAAGGGGACCTACCCCTTACTCGTAGCTGTCATCCACATAGCCATCGCTCGCCAGATCGCTGAACTTGGTGATGTGCGCCTCGAACTTCATGCGGACCTTGCCGGTCGCGCCGTGGCGCTGCTTGGCGACGATCAGTTCGGCCACGCCGTGGATTTTCTCCATGCGGTCGGCCCAGGCCTGATAGGCGGCCTCCTCCTCGACGCGCGGCTGCTTGGACATTTCATAATAGTCTTCGCGGAACACGAACCAGACCATGTCGGCGTCCTGCTCGATGGAGCCGGATTCGCGAAGGTCGGACAGGATCGGGCGCTTGTCCTCGCGGCTCTCCACGGCTCGGCTGAGCTGGGACAGGGCGATCACCGGGACGTGCAGTTCCTTGGCGAGGGTCTTGAGGCCGCGCGAAATCTCCGAAATTTCGTTCACGCGGTTTTCGCTCTTGCGCGAAGTGCCCTGCAACAATTGCAGATAGTCGACGATGATCAGACCAATGCCGTGCCGCCGCTTGAGCCGCCGGGCGCGGGTGCGCAGGGCCGCGATGGTCAGGCCCGGCGTATCGTCGATATAGAGCGGCAGTTCCTGTAGGTCGCGCGCGGCGCGGCTGAGATTCTGGAATTCCGCGCGGCTGATCTTGCCCATGCGCAGATTTTCGGAACTGATCCCCGATTGCTCGGCCAGAATACGGGTCGCGAGCTGGTCCGCCGACATTTCGAGGCTGAAAAACGCCGTGGGCGCGCCCATGTTGCGCTCATCGGGGATGTCGTCGGCCTTGTCCCGCATCCAGCGCGAGCAGGCGTTAAAGGCGATGTTGGTGACGAGCGAGGTCTTGCCCATGCCCGGACGCCCGGCCAGGATGATGAGATCGCTGTTGTGGAGGCCGCCGACCTTGTCGTTGATGCCGGTCAGGCCGGTGGTGATGCCCGAGAGATGGCCGCCGCTGTTGAGCGCGCGTTCCGCAACCTGCACCGCCATGGTGGAGGCGGCGAGGAAGCTCTTGACCGATCCGCCCTCGCCCTCGCCCTCCGACACCTTGTAGAGTTCGACTTCGGCCGCTTCGATCTGGGCCATGGGGTCGACGCTCTCGCTGGTGTCGAGCGCCGCATCCACCATGCCGCGCCCGACGCCGATCAGAGCGCGCAGGAGGGCAAGGTCGTAAATCTGCTGGGCGAAGTCGCGCGCGCCGATCACGGCCACGCTGCTGCCGGTGATCTGGGCGAGATAGGCGCCGCCGCCGCCTTGGTCCTTGAGCGATGGCTCGCTGTCGAGCATCGGGCGCAGCGTCACCGCATTGGCGACCATGTTCCGGTCGAGCAGCCGCAGGATATGGTCGTATATCTTGCCGTGCAGGGGATCGTAGAAATGTTCGGCCTTCACGCGAAGCTGAACATCCTCCGCGATTCGGTTGTCCAGCATGATCGCGCCGAGCAGCGCGGCCTCCGCCTCGACATTGCAGGGCGGACGAGCCGCCTCGCCGCTTTGTTGCCCCTTGCCGCCGATGATCTTCAATTCGCCCATGGCCCCATCATCGGCTCTCGGCCCGGCGGGCGCAAGGCGAAGCGTCCTGCAACTGTGGGCAAGGCTGTGGATGAAATTGTGGAGAGGGGTGGATGGGGAGGGGGCAAAGTCCTGAAATTGTGCCGTTATCCGGGAAATTGTGGCGGGTGGTTTGAGAGGCGTGGGCCTTTTCGGCCAACAGACAAGCCTATTCCCACTCCCGCAATTTCGCGCGCAGCTTGTCCAGCGCGGCCTTCTTGATCTGGCACACGCGCGCAGCCCCGATGTCCAGCGTCGCGCCGATCTCGTCCAGGTTCATCTCCTCCACGAAATAGAGTTGCAGGACGAGGGCCTCGCGCTGGGGCAGTTCGGTGATGCAGGCGGCGACCGCGCGTTTGAGCGACTCCCGCTCCAATATGTCGTCGGCGCGATCCTCCTGATCGGCGAACCACATGGACTGGTCGGAATAGGCGTCGTCCATGCTCTGCACCTGCGCCATCTGCGTCCCTTCCGTGAAATGCAGCCATGCCGCGCCGTTCAGGCCCAGTTCGGCGGCGACTTCCGCTTCGCTGGGCGGGCGACCGTCACGCTGTTCGAGCGCATTGCGGGTCTTGGTGATCGTCTTGCGCCGCGCCATGGCGGAGCGGCAGATGGTGGCGTGACGGCGCAGATGATCGATCATGGCGCCGCGCACGCGCATCTGTGCATAGGCGGCGAAACCATGGCCGCGATCCACGAACGCATTGGCCGCCTCGACCAGCGCGACCATGCCGATCTGGAGGAGATCCTCCACCTCTATGGCGGAGGAGACGCGCCCATGGACATGCCATGCGATCTTGCGCACGAGCGGCATATATTGCCGGGCAAGCTGGTCCGGCGTGGGGATGGCGGCGTGACGGCGACCATAGGTCAGGCCGGTCGTTTCGACTGCAAGGCTCTGCATGACTGTAGCTCTATCGTAAAAGGTTTAACGATTTTTCCTGCCCTCGCCTGAAGGGAGGGGCGTGCTTTGTTACACCGCGCCAATTCTCTCGCGGTTCATCCGCGCTTCGCTGCCGACGATGGCGACGACTTCCACCGGCTTTCCGTCCGGTATCTCCAGGAAGGAGAGGATGGGCGTTTCGGGCAGGTGCGGCTTGAACAGGCGTGACAGGGCGCGGCGGGCCAGCGGCGATGTGACGATGGCGAAGCTGCGCGCCTCGGCCATCAGCGGGCGGGCGGCGTGGAGCACCTGCTCCACGATGCGGCCCGACAGGCCCGGCTCGATGGGATGGCGCGAGTCGCCCGCGACACGCATCGCCTGCGCCAGCAATCCCTCCAGTTCGCCGTCCAGCGTGATGACAGGAAGCGGCATGCGCACCGGCACCAGCGTCTGGATGATGAGCGACCCGATACGCTGCCGCACGGCTTCCACCAGCTGTTCGTGGGAGATGTCGGGGCGGGCGCAGTCCACCATGGCTTCTGCAATGCGGCGGAAGTCCTTGAGCGGCACGCCCTCCATCAGCAGCGCGCGGCACAGCGCGCCGATCTGTGCCAGGTTGAGCGGGTGCGGCGTCAGTGCGTCGACCAGCTGCGGCGCAGCTTCCTTGAGCGTGTCGAGGAGCTTGCGCGCTTCGTCCATACCGAACATCTCGGACGCGTTGTGCGCGATGAGGTGGTTGAGGTGCGTGGCGATGACGGTCGAGGGATCGACCACCGTATAGCCTGCGACGACCGCCTCGCTGCGTTTGGACGGGTCGATCCACACCGCTTCCAGCCCGAAGGTCGGGTCGCGCGCGGCGCGGCCGGAGACCGTGCCTTCCAGCGCGCCGGAGTCGAGCGCCAGCAGATCGGCGGGCCACACCTCGTCCTCGCCGACGATCACGCCTGCGATGGTGATGCGATACTGGTTGGGGCTGAGCGCCAGATTGTCCTTCACGCGGATCATCGGCACCACGAAGCCAAGTTCGCGTGACAACTGGCGGCGGATGCCAGTGATGCGGCCCATGAGCGGCGCATCCTTGCGCTCGTCCACCAGCGCGATCAGGCCGTAGCCGATCTCCAGCCCCAGCACCGCGGAGTCCGACACGTCGCCCCATTCGATGTGGGACAGGTTCTCGGGCTGCGGCGCGGGCGGGATCGCGGCGGCCAGCGCGGCCTGCTTCTTGGTCTTGGCGAGCTTCCACGCGATGAAGCCGGAGAGGCCAGCGGCGGGCAGGATGATGAAGTGCGGCATGCCCGGCAGGATGCCCAGGAAACCGAGGATGGCGGCGACCGGCACCCACGCCTTGCTGACGCCGAACTGCTCGGAGATCTGGCCCGACAGGTCGTGCTCGGACGAGACGCGCGTCACGATGGAGGCGGCGGCGATGGAGAGCAGGAGCGCGGGCACCTGGGCCACCAGCGCATCGCCGATGGCGAGCAGCACATAGGTGCGCGCCGCCGTGCCGATGTCGAGGCCATGGCTGACCACGCCCAGCACGATGCCGCCGATGATGTTGATGACGAGGATCAGGATGCCGGCGACCGCGTCGCCCTTCACGAATTTGGATGCGCCGTCCATGGAGCCATGGAATTCCGCCTCCATCGCGACTTCGCCGCGGCGGCGCTTGGCTTCCTCGGGTGTCAGCAGACCGGCGTTGAGGTCGGCGTCGATCGCCATCTGCTTGCCGGGCATGGCGTCCAGCGTGAAGCGCGCAGCGACTTCCGACACGCGGCCGGCACCCTTGGTGATGACCACCAGGTTGATGATCATCAGGATCGCGAAGACGAAGATGCCGACGACATAATCACCACCGATCAGGAAGTTGCCGAAACTCTCGATAACATGGCCCGCCGCCGCCGACCCCTCATGCCCGCTGACCAGCACGACGCGCGTGGAGGCGACGTTGAGGGAGAGGCGGAGGAGGGTGGCGAACAGCAGCACGGTCGGAAAGCTGGAGAAATCCAGCGGCTTGGCCGCGTTGAGCGCGATCATCAGCACCGCGAGGCTGATCAGGATGTTGAACACGAAGCCCAGGTCCAGGATGAACGCCGGGACCGGCACCACCATGAACATGACGAGCAGCAATATGGCCATCGGCAGCACAGCGCCCTTGGCGGCGCCGAGCCAGATTTTGCCTTTGATCTGTTGGGGTGTCATCAGTTCTTATCGTCCCAAGGTGGCAAGCATGAGGTAGGCGAGGCGCGCGGCCTCGGTCTGCGGCATCGGGTTGGCATCGTCGGCGGCGTCCTGCCACGACTGGTTCTGCGCGAGCCGCGCCTGTTCGATGCGGACATAGTCGGCGGGCTGGACCTGCGCGGGCGCGGAAGGAGAGGCGTAACTCCCGCCATATCCGCCTGCATATTGGATCTCCGTCCCGGCATCGCGGGCGCCCTCGTCCAGCTTTTCGGCGAAATTCTCGCGGATCGCGGCCAGGCTGCGGGCATTGCCCTGCCGGTCGTAGAAGATGGAGCGATTGGCGCGCGCGGCGGCGGGGAAGATCGCTGCGCCGGACGCCTCCGGGTTGGCGGACGCAATGCTCAGGAAGCGCGCGGCTCCGCCCGCGCCGAGGAAATGGGCGAGGTAGAGGTCGACCGGCTCGGCGGTGCGTCCGGTGCGCTCCTCGATATAGGCGCGGTTGTCCGACGCGAATTCGGCGGCCATGACGGAAGCGGTCTCGGGATGTTTGCGCAGGTCCAGGATGGCCTGGCGCATCTGCGGGTCGGCGACCTGATAGCGCCCGCCCGAGCCATGCTGGATCGCGTCGGCGGCCCAGCCGAGGCCGTGCTTGGCGCCATGATCGGCCACGACCTTAAGCCAGCTCTGGTCGAGAAACTGATAAAGGCCCGTGGCGCTGGAGGTGCGCGCGCGGGCTTCGGGGTTCATGCTGCTTTCGATCTGCGCCTGACCCATGAGATAGGCGAAGTCGACGCCGGTGCGCCTGCTGGCGGTCGCGATGGCGCTGGCGACTCGTCCGCCGCGCTGCGCCTCTGCCGTCCAGAGTCCCGAAAATCCAACCATGGGGCGAAAACTTCCCTGCTGCATGTCTGAATGACAGACAGGGATTTGCCAGCTTGTGGTGGAGGAATGGTTAACGGCGAGGTGACTGTTTTCGGGTGGAGGGCCCTACAGTCCGTTCGGGCTAAGCGAAGTCGAAGCCTTGTGCTGAGCGGAGGCGAAGCGGGCCTCGACTTCGCTCGGCTTCACCCTTCGACTTCGCTCAGGGCGAACGGCGGCGGCGGAGAGTTACTGACGCCCCCGACCATAAGTGACCGGGGCGGTCGCCGCAGGCGTCGCACCGGCCAGCACGTCGAGCTGCTGGCGCGTCATGTCGCCCATCAGAAGCGCCAGCGTCTTGTCGCTGGCGAGTCGCGCCATCAGCCCACGCACCTTCTCGCGCAGCGCCGGGTTGGCGCGCCATGCGCCGACGGAGCGCAACGTTTCCAGCGCTGCGCCGAATGCCTGGGTCGCGCCTGCGATCCGGTCCGCGTCGCCATGCTCCATCGCCGCGCGCAGGCGCTGCGCGGCCACGTCCAGCGCGTCGATGGCTCTCTCGCTCATGTCAGTTGATCGACCGGGGCAGATCGAGTTCGACCATGCGGTCGGCGATGCGGTTCGCGTCGACGGGATAATTGCCGGACGCGATGGCCGCCTTGATCCGCGCCACCTTTTCGAGATCCACCGGAGCGCCCTCGCTCGCCAGCCGGGCGGCGGGCGTCTGCAGGGGCTTGTCGACGGGAGCGGCCGTTTTGGGCGCGACGGAGCGGACGGGGGCGATCTCTCGCACCTTGGTCGTCGCTTCGATCGCCGCGCTCATCGCCTGGCCAACGGGTTTAATCATCACAGCACCTCTTGCCTTCCTGCCCCCTATATACGGCAGGGTGGGGCAGAGTTTAAATGCCGGGAATGCGAATTATGCCGTCCGGCTCCACGCGGCCGCTGACGGTCGGCGAGGTGCGGTCCTGACGCACGCGGATCATGTCGCCGGGCGCGCCGTCCTCCTCCGCGACCATCGTGCGTGAGACGCTGAAGTTCGCGTTGCCCGCAACCAGTTGGACCGGATCGCCCTTCTTGATGATGACGGTGCGGGAGCCTGCGCGTCCGGCGGCAGGCGCGCCCGCCACGGCAGCATCGCCCGACAGCGGCACGCGGATGCGCCAGCCCAGCTTGTCGCACTTCACGATGGCCGCGCCGAACACCGGACCCTCGATGGTCGGCGTCTGCGGGCAGGCGGCGAGGCGCAGGCGGCGGTCGATGGGTGCACGCGGGCCGCCCGGCTCGCCGACATTGGCGCCGACGGTTGCGGCGACGAGCCTGTCGAGGCGGTCGAGATTCTCGAAACCCTGCGAGCGTGCGGGCGTGCCCCAGATCGCGGCGACACCCTGAATGATGAAGATGGCCCAGATGAGCGATTTCGGCATGGTGATGGTCCTGTTCATGATGAACGGGACTTTCGCAAGAAACGTGCCAAGGGCCTCTCGCGGCGCCGTCATCCCGTGAACCTCACTCGTCATGCTGAACTTATTTCAGCATCCATCATGCCCCCAGAGCAAGGCGCATGCGGAGAAATGGACCCTGAAACGAGTTCAGGGTGACGAAGTGCAGAACGGTGTCCGTGTGGCAATGGCCTGTCGCGTTGCGGCACTACCGGAACCCCATTGCCGGACTGCGGCAAAAAACTGCCGCCCTTGCCGCGCGCCGCCGGGCCGCTTGCCGCAATTGCCCGTCATTCATTGGTAAACGCGGTGGAAATCATAGCCCCCTGCCAAATTGGCACGCCCCTTGCTGAAGGGGTGGGTGAGCCATGCCGGTCGATCCGGTCAGGCATAGATACGGCCCGGAAGCGGGCAGTTTTACGGGGACCACAGAAAGTGTCGATCGAAAACGAACTTTTCGGCATCCATGGAAAGGCGCTGGCGCTTCGCTCGCAACGCCTGACCTTGCTTGCCTCCAACATCGCCAATGCCTCGACGCCGGGATATAAGGCGCAGGACATCGACTTCGACAAGGCGCTGGCCACCGCGACCAGCGAGCAGGGAAGCCTCGGCGGCGCGCTCAAGGAGGCCATGGGCTACCGTGTGCCGCTCCAGTCGGCCGAGGATGGCAACACCGTCGAGATGTCGACCGAGCAGACGCTCTTTGCCGAAAACGCGGTGAAGTATCGTACCACGCTCTCCTTCCTCGAAGGGCGCCTCAACACCATCAGCCGCGCACTCAGGGGAGAATGAGCATGGACAAGCCCATGAGCATCTTCGACATTTCGGGCCGCGCCATGTCGGCGCAGCTCGTTCGCCTCAACGCCACCGCCTCCAACATGGCGAATGCGGGCACGGTCGCGGGCAGCGCCGAGGGCGCATATCGCGCCATTCGCCCGGTGTTCACGCCGATCGCCGAAAAGCCCGGTGTCTCGACCGTCACGGTCAAGGAGATCGTCTCCTCCGACACGCCCGCGACCAAGCGGCACGACCCCGGCCATCCCCTCGCCGATGCCAATGGCGATGTGTGGGAATCGGGCGTCGATAGCAGCGCCGAGCTGGTCGACATGGTGGATGCCTCGCGCATGTATCAGAACAATGTGCAGGTGCTGAACACCGCAAAATCCCTTGTCCTCGAAACACTTAGGATCGGCAAATGACGAGTGTGAGCCCCTGGACGGTCGATAGCGCGACCGCCACCACCAACCGCCTGATGTCCGGCGCCACCACCAGCAAGGCGGGCCAGAACAACCTCAACCAGTCCGATTATCTCAAGCTGATGACCGCGCAGCTGAAATATCAGGACCCGTTCGAGCCGATGGACAACAGCCAGATGGTCGCCCAGATGGCGCAGTTCTCGCAAATCTCGGCCCAGACCGAAGCGAACAGCAAGCTCGACACCATCGCCGCCGCGCTGAGCGGTTCGCGCCTCGCCGACGCGGCCAACTGGATCGGCAAGTCGATGCTGGTCGAAAGCAGCACTGCGGCTCCCAATGCGGCAGGCCATTATGCGGGCCAGGTCGCCATCACCGCCGACAGCCCTGCGCTGACCGTCGATCTGGTGGACAGCGCGGGTGCGACCGTGCGCCGAATCGACCTTGGCGCGCAGAAGGCGGGCGTGGTCGCGTTCGACTGGGACGGGCGCACCGATGACGGCACCGTCGCGGCGAGCGGTCCCCTGACCATCCGCGCCACGGGTGGCAAGGTCGCGGGCACCGCCTCCTGGGCGACCATCGCGGCGGTCCAGTCCCCCGCGAGCGGCGCGGACGCCAAACTGATCACGCCCCTGGGCGCCTTCACCACCGCCGACGCGCTGAGCCTCGGCTGAACCCCTTAACCTTTTAGTATCCATTTTCCTTCAGGAGTAGCTGCATGTCCTTCTACATCTCTCTCTCGGGCCTCAAGGGCGCTCAGTCCGACCTCGCGACGATCTCCAACAACGTCGCCAACGTATCGTCGACCGCGTTCAAGAAGAGCCGCGCCAATTTCGGCGACATCTTCGTCGGCGCGGCCAATGGCACTGGCCAGGGCGTCCGCCTGCTCGGATCGCAGCAGCAGTTCACGCAAGGCACGCTGGAGACGACCGACAAGACGCTCGACCTCGCGATCACGGGTGAGGGCTTCTTCACCGTCCGCACGCCCGATGGCGCGACCAGCTATACCCGCAACGGCGCGTTCAGCATGGACGAGAACCGCTACGTCCTCGACACCACCGGCTCGCGGCTGCAGGTCCTGCCGACGGCTCCCGACGGCAACGGCGCGCCGACCAGCACCGATCCGGCCGCGCTGACCGACCTCGTCGTCCCCACGACGAAGCCGGGCGATGCGACGGTCGAGCTGTCGAGCATCGGCATCGGCGAGACCGGCGTCGTCACCGCCACCTACGCCGACGGCACCACGCAGAAGCTGGGCGTCGTCGCCATGGCCGCCTTCGCGAGCCAGGAGGGCCTTCGCCAGATCGGCGACGCGCACTGGACCGCGACCGGCAATAGCGGCGAGGCGCGCTATGCGGCGGGCAAGACCGGCACGCTGGGCGCGATCCGCTCCGGCACGCTGGAACGCTCCAACGTCGAAGTGACCGAGGAACTGGTCGCCCTCATCTCCGCGCAGCGCAATTTCCAGGCGAATGCGAAGGCGATCGAGGCGGCATCCACCCTGACGCAGACCATCACGAACCTGCGCACCTGATAGCGGAAAGATAGGCGGAAACGATGGACAGACTGGTCGACATTGCAAGGACGGGCTTGCGGGGCGCGATGGCGCGGCAGACGGCGGTGGCCAACAACCTCGCCAATGCCAACACCACGGGCTTTCGCGCCGAGATCATGAACGCATCCGCCCGCTGGGTGGACGGTCAGAGCCTCAAGAGCCGCGCCGCGCAGGTCGACCAGGTCGTCGCCGCCGACATGAAGGGTGGCACGGTCACGCAGACCGGCAACCCGCTGGACGTCGCCATCGGCGGCGACGGTCTGCTGGCGGTGCAGGCCAATGACGGGAGCGAAGGCTATACCCGGCGCGGCGACCTGATGCTCAACGACAGCGGCCTGCTGACCACGGCCGACGGTTATGCAGTGCTGGGGGAGGGCGGCCCGATCACGCTGCCGCCCGCCGACAGCATCTCCATCGCCAAGGACGGCTCCATCTGGATCGTGCCGCAGGGCGGCCCCGCCGATCAGCCGCAGCAGGTCGACATACTCAAGGTCGTCAGCCCGAAGGGGTCGGCCATCGCCAAGGGCACGGACGGCCTGTTCCGCGAGGCAAATGGCGGCGCGCTGCCGCAGGACCCGATGGCGCAGGTGACGGGCGGTGCGATCGAGGGATCGAACGTCAACGCCACCGCCTCCCTCGTCAGCATGATCGAGGCGAGCCGCGCCTGGCAGGGCCAGATCAAGCTGATCGAGACGGCCAAGGACATCGATAACAGCGGTGCCAGCCTGATGCGGCTGGACGCCTGAACGGCCCAGCCCAGGATCAGATAGCAAGGAAGGATTAGAGACATGAGCAGCAGTGCCCTTCAGGTCGCCCGCACGGGTCTCGACGCGCAGGATATGAAGATGCGCGTCATCGCCAACAATCTGGCGAACGTGAACACCACCGGCTTCAAGCGCGACCGCGCCAATTTCGAGACGTTGGCCTATCAGCAGATGGTCGCGGCCGGCGCGCAATCGACGGCGGAGAACAAGTTCGCCACCGGCCTGAACCTGGGTTCCGGCGTCCGTCTGGCGGGCACCGCGCGCATCGACACGCAGGGCACGCTGAACTCCACCGGCAACTCGCTCGACCTCGCCATCGAAGGCGCAGGCTTCTTTCAGGTGCAGCAGCCCGACGGCAGCACCGCCTATAGCCGCGCGGGCAATCTCAGCCTTTCGGCCGAGGGCAATCTCGTCACCACCGAAGGCATGCCGATCATCCCGCAGATCACCGTGCCGGAGGGCGCGAGCGGCGTGACCATCGGTTCGGACGGCACCGTCTCCGCGACGCTGACCGGCCAGAGCGAGCCTACCCAGCTGGGCCAGATCGAGATTGCGCGCTTCGTCAATCCGGCCGGTCTGGCCTCCATCGGCGGCAACCTGCTGACCGAGACGGCTGCATCTGGCGCGGCGCAGGTTGGTGCCGCGGGCAGCGAGGGGCGCGGTTCCATCCGCCAGGGCATGCTCGAGGGATCGAACGTGAACACGGTCGAGGAACTGGTCGAGATGATCGAGACGCAGCGCGCCTACGAGGTTGCCAGCAAGATGATCAAGGCGACCGACGAGATGATGCAGTTCGCCAACCAGCAGATGTGATCGGACGAGCGATGACCCCGTTTTCCCTGCCCGTGGCGCTGGTCGCCGGAGCCGCCTTCCTACTCGTCGCGTCGCCTGCCGACGCGCGGCGGAAGGACGAGCCGGTCTATCAGCCGACCTTTGCCGAGGCGGTTTTGCCGCCCGTGCAGGCCAATGGCGCAATCTTCCAGCTGGCGGCGGGCTATGCGCCGCTGACCAGCGGGGCCATCGCGTCGCGGGTGGGCGACATCCTCACCATCTCGCTGGTCGAGCGGACGCAGGCGACCAAGACCAACAGCGCGAACACCGACCGCAGCGGCAATATCGGCCTGACGCCCCCCACGAGCGGCCCGCTCGGCAGCCTGTTCAACGCCAGCGACGTCGCGGCGAGCGGCGCGCAGGGCTTCAAGGGCAAGGGCGACGCGGCGCAGTCCAATGCGCTGTCGGGCGAGGTCACGGTCACGGTGGCCAAGGTGCTGCCCAATGGCGCGATGTTCGTGCGCGGGCAAAAGCAGCTCACGCTCAATCGCGGCGACGAGTTCGTGCAGATTTCCGGCATCGTGCGCGCGGCCGACATCGGCCCCGACAACCGTGTGGCATCCACCCGCATCGCGGACGCCCGCATCACCTATACCGGCAAGGGGGAGATTGCCCGCGCCAGCCGTCAGGGCTGGCTGCAGCGCTTCTTCTCCATGGTCAGCCCCTTCTGAGCGAGACGATCATGGTCAGCAACCTCCTCACCGCCATGCAGCGCATCACTCTTTGGATGGCGATGCTCGTCGCGTTCGGCACGCTCCATTTCGTGATGGCGGGCGCAGCCCATGCCGAGCGGATCAAGGATCTGGGCAATTTCCAGGGCCTGCGTGCCAACCAGTTGACGGGCTACGGCGTCGTCGTGGGCCTGGCGGGGACGGGCGACGACAGCCTCGACTATGCGACGCAGGGCGTGAAGGGCGTTGTCTCGCGCTTCGGCCTTACCCTGCCGCCGGGCGTCAATCCGGCGCTCAAGAATGCCGCCGCCGTGGTCGTGACCACCGACCTGCCCGCCTTCGCCAAGCCGGGCCAGCGCCTCGACATCACTGTGTCGGCGCTGGGCAAGGCGAAGTCGCTGCGTGGCGGGACGCTGGTCATGATGCCGCTGCGCGGTGCGGACGGACAGATTTATGCGATGGCGCAGGGCAACCTTGCTGTCGGGGGCCTCGGCGTGTCCGGATCGGACGGCTCGCAGCTTTCGGTCAACATCCCCTCGGCCGGCCGCATTCCGGGCGGCGCGACGGTGGAGCAGGCGGTGGCGACGGGCTTCGACAGCGCGCCGACCATCACCTTCAACCTGGCCGAAGCGGACATCACCACCGCGCTGCGCGTGGCGGACGCGATCAACATCGCCTTCAGCGACAAGCGTGCCAAGGCCATGGACGCCGTGTCGATCACTATCGACGCCCCTGCAGGTGCGGAGACGCGCACCATGATGATGGGCATGATCGAGAATATCCAGGTCAAGCCTGCCGAAGCGCCCGCAAAGGTCATCGTCAACGCCCGCACCGGCACCGTCGTCATCAACGGCGCGGTCCGCATCGCCCCGGCCGCCGTCTCGCACGGCAAGCTGACGGTCACTGTGCAGGAAAGCCCGCGCATCTCGCAGCCCGCGCCCTTCAGCAACGGCCAGACCGCCGTCGAGCCATCGAGCCGGATCAGCGTGACCGAGGAAAAGAAACCGATGTTCCAGTTTAAACCCGGCGCATCTCTGGCCGATATAGTCAAGGCGGTGAACGCCATCGGCGCCAGTCCGGGCGACATCGTGGAAATCCTTCAGGCCCTGAAGCAAGCGGGCGCGATGAAGGCCGAGCTGGAGGTGCTGTGATGACGAATATTGCTGCCATCGCCTCCACCGGCACCGTCGTGCCGGCACAGGACCGCGCTAAGATCGAGAAGGCGGCCAAGGCATTCGAGGCGGTGTTCGTCCGCCAGCTGATCGGCGCGATGCGCCAGTCGGGCATGGGCGACGAACTGACCGGGTCGAGCGCGGTCGATCAGTTTCAGGAAATGGCCGACGCCCGCACCGCCGACACGCTGGCCGACAAGGGCAGCCTGGGCATTGCCGAGATGATGCTGCGCCAGCTGGCGCCCGCCGGGAAAAAGGAAATCGGTAAATGAGCGGCGTCACTGACCTTCTGAACATCGGCGCATCGGGCGTTCGCGCGCACCGCGCGGCGATGGGCGCGGTGTCGGAGAATATCGCGAACGCGACGACCGAGGGCTATAATCGCCGCACCGTCGAAATGTCGGAATCGGCGAGCGCCACCGCGACCAGCCTGCTCTACAAGTCGGGCGTCTCGTTCGGCGGCGTCGAGGTCAAGAGCGTCACGCGCAAGACCGACCCCTATCTCGATCTGTCCGCACGCCATGCCAGCGGCAATTTCGAGAGTGCGGATGCGCGCGCGACCTGGCTCGGCAATGTTCAGACTGCGCTGGACGACGGAAAGTTGGGCGTCGGACAGCAGATGACGACCATGTTCTCGTCGGTCGAGCGGCTCGCCGCCAATCCGACCGACACGACGCTGCGCACCAACATGCTGTTCTCTGTCGAGCAGGTGAACGCTGCCTTCAAGCAGACCGCGGGCGAACTCGCCAATGTGCAGTCGGGCATCGTGACCAGCGCCGAGAGCGAGGTCGCCTCGCTCAATGACGCCATCGGCCGAGTCGCCAGCGCCAATGAGGCGCTGCGCCGCGCGGTGCCCGGCTCCGCCAACGCCGCGCAGCTGCTCGACGAGCGCGATCAGGGGCTGGCCGATATCGCCAAGCGGGTGGAGATCACTGTATCCTATCGTGACAGCGGCGTCGTGGACGTGAGCTTTCAGGGCGCCAAGATCGTCGACAATATCGTACCGGGCAGCTTTGCCGTGGGCGCGAACGCGAACGGGACGCTCGTCTTTGGCCTAAACGGTACGTTGGTCAACGCGCCCAAGAGCGGCAGCCTGTCGGGTCTGGCGCAGAGCGCGACGGTGGCGGCCGATCGTGTCGCGCAGGTCGATGCGCTCGCCGCGCAATATGTGACGGACATGAACGCCTGGCACCAGAATGGCCGCACCGCTGCGGGGACACCCGGCCAGCCCTTGCTGTCCGGCGCGGATGCGTCGTCCATCGCGCTGCTGATTTCGGACACGAAGGATATCGCCAGCCGCTCTGCGGACGGGCGCGCCAATGGCAATCTGGTCGCCATTTCGACCGTGCGCGGTGCGAACGGCGCGGAAAATGGCTGGACGGCGATCATCGCCGCGCAGGCCAATATGCTGAGCGCCACCAAGGCGGAGCAGTCGGCGTCGAGCAATCGCAACCAGCAGGCGCAGAACGCGCGTGCCGATGTGAGCGGCATCGACCTCGATAGGGAAGCGGCCGATCTGATGCGGCTCCAGCAGGCCTATGAAGGCTGCGCCCGGATCATCCAGGTCGCACGCGAATCCATGCAGGCGATCTTCGCCATCTTCTAATTCTCATTCGGACGGCGGGGACAATCGTCATGGTTTTCATCACCAATCAGTCGGTCAACAGCGAGATCATGCGCCAGCAGGGCCTGTCGCGCGACATCGCGACCGGGCAGCAGCAGATATCGTCCGGCGTGAAGTTCGACACGCCGTCGGACAATCCGCGCGACTGGATCCAGATTTCCAACATCGGTCGCGCCCAGTCGCTCAACAGCGCCTGGCAGAGCAACCTGTCCTACGCGCAGTCGCGCGCGGCGCAGGCCGAATCGGGCCTGAGCGACGTCAACAATCTGATGACGCGCGTCACCGAACTGCTCGTCACCTCGACCTCGCAGAGCGCCAACTCGCCGGGATCGGAAGCGGTCGCGCTGGAACTGGAGGGGCTGAAATCCAGCATCCAGACCATCCTGACCCAGACCGACTATCAGGGCACGCCGACTTTCGATTCGGGCACCACGACCACCGTGCCGATCGGCAAGGGGGTCGCCGTAGAGGCGGTGGGCACGCGCGAGAGCATCGAGAATGGAGTTTCGACCGCCAGTGGGTCCAAGTCGATCTACGAAGTGCTGGACGCGGCCATCGCCGCCGTCCGCACCGGCGACAAGACGGCGGTCGCGACGTCGCTGACCGATTCGCGCGCGGCGCTCGACCATGTGATCGTCGCCCAGTCGCGCCAAGGCGTGCGCTCGCAGCGGCTGGAAAATGAGGATGCCCGGCTGTCCGACGCATCGCTTCAGCTGACCGAGCGTCGCTCCAATCTGGAAGACACCGACCTCAGCGAAGCCATCGCGAAGGTTCAGGCGAAGCTGGTGACGCTCCAGGCGGCGCAGGCGGTCTATTCCAAGATCAACCAGCAGTCGCTGTTCAGCCTGCTGCGCTAATTCTCAAATCCTCCCCTGCAAGAGGAGGGGGACCGTCGCGAAGCGATGGTGGAGGGGTGTCGCCCCCTCGATAGCGTGACACCCCTCCACCACTTCGTGGTCCCCCTCCCCGTACCGGGGAGGATTGAGAAGGGTCCGCGTTAACCAGATCGTTAAACCCTGTTCTGTAGAGTGCAGTCCTACAAGTCGGATCGCCTGCCCACGCAGGCATCGGACCATATCGTTTTAACGTGGCTTCGGGGATATTTCGGGATGTTTGCAGCGATTGGCCTTGTCGTCCTGCTGGTGATGGTGTTCGGCGGCTTCGTCTTTACGGGCGGCGACCTCGGCCCCGTGCTGCATGCATTGCCGCACGAGATGCTCATCATCGGCGGCGCGGCGGTGGGCGCGCTCATCATCGGCAATTCGGGCGCCGACCTCAAGGCTTTGGGCGGCGGCCTCGCCAAGGTGTTCAAGGGGCCAGCCTATAAGAAGCAGGATTATCTCGACTGCATCTTCCTCGTCAGCAAGCTGATGAAGATGCTGCGCGTCGAAGGCCCCGTCGCGCTGGAGCCGCATATCGAAGACCCCAAGGGGTCCGCCGTGTTCGGCGAATATCCCAAGCTGCTCAAGGACTCCGCGCTCATCCACCTCATCTGCGACACGCTGCGGCTCGTCGTGGTGTCCTCCGGCACGCTCGATCCCCATGCGGTGGAGGATGTGATGGACAATGCCCTCAAGACGCACCACCACGCAGCGATCAAGCCCGCCGACAACCTGCAGGGCCTTGCCGACGCGCTGCCGGCGCTGGGCATCGTCGCCGCCGTGCTGGGCGTGGTCAAGACCATGGGCTCCATCGACAAGCCGCCGGAGATTCTGGGCGCGATGATCGGCTCAGCGCTGGTCGGCACCTTCCTGGGCGTGTTGCTCGCATACGGCATGGTCGCGCCCTTCGCCAATCGGTGCCGTTCGGTGATCGAGGCGGACGCCACCATCTATCAGGTGGTCAAGCAGATCATCGTCGCGTCGCTCCACGGCCATCCGCAGCCGCTGGTGATCGAGGCCGCACGCTCCAACCTGTCCCACGCGAACCAGCCGGCCTTCGCCGAAGTGTTCGACGGCATGCGCGGGCGCTGATCCGATGGCGACCGCTCCTGCAAAGAAGAAGGCGAACGAGCCGGTCCCACGGCCGATAATCGTCAAGAAGATCATCGTGGAGGGCCATGGCGGCCATCATGGCGGCGCGTGGAAAGTGGCCTATGCGGACTTTGTGACCGCGATGATGGCCTTCTTCCTGCTCATGTGGCTGCTGGGCGCGACCACGGAGAAGCAGCGCAAGGGCCTGGCCGACTATTTCACGCCCACCCTGATCCAGATGCGCGAGAGCAGCGCCGGGTCGGACGGGCTGATGGGCGGCGACAGCATGATGGGGAAGGAAAATTATCCGACCACCGGCGGTCAGGGTACCCTCGCCCTCACCATCCCGCGCGATGCCACCGGCACGGCGGAGAAGGGCGGCAAGGCGATGAAGGATCGCGACCGCCAGCGATTCGAGGCGCTCAAGCGCGCCGTGCTGGACAAGCTGGACCAGAATGCGGCCATGCGCCGACTGGCGAAGAATCTGCGCTTCACCGAAACGCGCGAGGGGCTTCGCATCGACATCATCGACGAGGCGGATTTTGCGATGTTCGGCTCGGGCACGCAGCGGCTGCAACCGGAGGCGCGCGCGCTGATCGGGCAGGTGGCGCGGTCCATCTCGCAACTGCCCAATCCGGTGATCGTGCGCGGCCATACCGACGCGCGTCCCTATGGCGCCGGGCGAGGCATGAACAACTGGATGCTGTCCTCCGCACGAGCCGAGGCGACCCGCGTGGAGATGGCCTATCATGGCATAGCGCCGCGCCGCTTCGCCCGGATCGAGGGCGTGGCCGATCGCGAGCCGTTCGTGGCAAACGACCCCTATGATCCGCGCAAC
This sequence comes from Sphingobium sp., assembly GCA_040508315.1. Classification (GTDB taxonomy): domain Bacteria; phylum Pseudomonadota; class Alphaproteobacteria; order Sphingomonadales; family Sphingomonadaceae; genus Sphingobium. The sequence continues at coordinate 1,135 of JBEVNC010000030.1, read as the reverse complement.
CGGCGCATGTCGGTGGTGCTCGGCTGGTCTGGCGGTGCGGAAGCGGCCGACGATGATGCAGCGCCGAACACTGCCGCCGTCGCCAAGGCCGTCAAGGACCGCGACGACCCGCGTGCACAGGTCCGGGAAATCGCGGCTCGGGCCGACATGGGTCGCACCGTGCTGCCCAGGGGGGCGGTCATGGTGAATGCCGATGACCTGCCCAAGCGCAAGGAAACCGGCGCGTCCGTCCCGCACTGACCCGCGCCGGACCGACACCCTCGCCATGCCTATATGGCTGAGGGGACGGGCAGCGGGGTTGGAGACGAGCGATCCAAAGCCTGCGTTCTGCGACTGCGCGATGCCCGTGCCGGGCGGTGCCGAACGGAACTCGCCAGGGCCTGGGCGGACATGCCCGCAGCTAACGATTTGTGATTAGGCAGCTGTTTTGCCGCCCTCCTTTTTCAACCCCCAAAAAAGTTCATGCTAGTTATGGTGCGCATGAAACTGCTAGTGATGCTGCATCTGCGAAGCCCATGAGGCTTTGGGGGTCCTCAGGCGGCAGCGAATATTCCGTCGAAACTGGGGTTACGTTGTAAAAAGCAATAGTAGCTTGGAGTCGACTATGGATCGCCTCGAATTGAGGGCAATCAGCCCGCGCCTTAGCGCCATCATGCATGTCATGCGTGCTGTTGCAGCAGTGCTTGTTTTAACCGAGCACAGTAAAAATCGCGTTTTTGGAGCGGCGGAAAAATTCGATGGTCTCGGCTTCGTCGGCTATTTTCTACGTATCCTGTTCAACTTGGGGCACGAGGCCGTAATCGTTTTCTTTATTCTGTCCGGATTTCTGGTCGGACGGAAAATGTTTCAAGTCAGTGAATCGTCGCAGATAAAGAAGTATTTTATCGATCGCTGCTCGCGCATATATATTGTGGGCATTCCGGCCATCATATTATCCTGGCTTATGGCTATCGTGCTGATGAATAGCATAGGGATAAGCTTTTCCACGCCGGAAAATCTGACGTGCAGCCCTAGTTTTTCGGATGCTGTAGCGAATTTATTGCTATTGAATAAGATTTTTGTCGATACGGTATGCTCTAATAACGCCTTCTGGTCTGTCCAGAATGAAATGTCATATTATATAGTATTTGCACTA
>JBEVNC010000260.1:0-17360 GCA_040508315.1 Sphingobium sp. | reverse complement strand
AGTCGGAAGCGCAGTTTCGTGTGGCTCTGGATTCCCGCCTGCGCGGGAATGACGGCAAGAGGGCTATTTGAAAGGCCCCCTCTAAGAGGAGCTCTCCAAGCCTTACCGCGCCCCCAGCCGCAGCAACTCCACCTCGCGGCGCAGCTTGTCCAGCTCCAGCTCATAGAGCCGCGCGCAGTCGATCCGCGCCGGGCGCTTGCCTAGCGGAATCGTCATGCGGACATAGGCGGTCGCCTCCTTGTCGCGGCTATCGCGATAGAGGTAACCCGCATTGGCATCGGTCGGCGATCCCGCCGTGCCGGTCATACCGACATCGACATAGGCGCCATTGCCATTCATGCTTTGACGGCAGCGTGTGCCGCTGCTCGTCTCGATGCTGTCCTCGCCGCCCGAACCGGTCGGTGCGGGAGGAAGGAATACGCCTGTGGTCTCCGCGAAGGCCGGGCAGGCAAGGCTAGCCAATACGGCGAGCAGACAATTTCGAGCAAACCCGTGCATGGATCATCTCTCCGGAAGGGGACGCCGCACGCTCGGCGCAAAGGCGAAAGCGATAGGTTTCGCCAGGTTTCAGATCGTCGGCGATCACGAGGAGGCGGCGGCTTTGCCCCGCACCCAATATCGCGCGCTCGGGAAGGATGGTGACGCGCGTCTGGCGCGTTTCGTCCTCATTGTCCGGTCCCACGGCATAGGCCTCGAACTCGGTCGGCACCGTGTAGGGGTTGTAGAGGGTAAGCGTGAAACCCTTGCGCGGGCCGTCGATCACACCCTCGTCATTGAGCGGGCCGAGGCCGACAGCGCCCAGCGGCGCCGCCAGCAGCAGTCCGGCGAACGCCGCCGCGACCTTCCTCATTGCGAGCAGGTGGCCGTCGTGCTGACGGTGTAGAGGCCGGTGGCAAAGCCGCTGGCGTTGGTGGTCTTGCCATTGATGGTGACCGTGTCGAGCAGGCGGTTCGCGGTGAAGCTATAGCCTGCGCTGTCGAAAGCGCGGTTCGCGCCGCCGCCCGAGGTGAAGGACATCTGCGTCGTCGCGCCGGCGGCCGACGGACCGGTGACGCCCGGCGCGGTGAACGTGATCGTGGGGTGCGCGCCAGTGGCGATCACCGCGAGCAGGGCCGGAACGCCGCCGGTCTGTGCCGAGGACAGTTCGATGCCCGTGGGCGCGGCGGTTAGCACGCCCGGCGTGGTGACGGTGAGCACGCACAGATTGGCGACCGTGCCGAGCAGGTTCACGCTGGTCTGCGCCTGCGCCGCAGGCGCCGCGAAGCCCGCAACCAGCAGAACGGCGGCAGTGCCCGCGATGATGTTGGAAATGCGCATGTCTTTTCTCGTCAACTGTTTCTCGTGATGCGCATTATCCACGAATAGGGTAAATAGTTGGTTAGCGGGCCCTAACCACGTCCCACGAAGAGGAAACCCACCGCGCCCATGATGCAGGCGAAGGCCGCCAGATGCCGCCAGTGCAGCGGCTCGCCGAGCCATGCGACCATGAATATCCCGAACACGATGAGGGCGATGGCCTCCTGCGCGACCTTGAGCTGTCCCGCGCTCCAGCCGCCGAGATAGCCGATGCGGTTGGCCGGAACCGCGAGGCAATATTCCACGAGGGCGATGCCCCAGCTGATCAGGATCACGGCGAACAGGGGTTTGTCCGCCCCGCCCTTCAGATGCCAGTACCAGGCGACGGTCATGAAGATGTTCGAGGCGAGGAGGAGGAGGATCGTCGGCATGGCCGCCTTCATGGCATGGCGTTCATCCCTGCTCCAGTGGCGTATTAGCCGCCGCGTATAGGACTGGCGCGGGGCATGCCGCCGCCCTAGGAACGGGGCATGATTGCGCATCTCAAGGGCCTGCTCGTCTCGACCGGAATCGACTCGGCCATCATCGACGTCGGCGGCGTCGGCTATCTGGTTGGCATGTCGTCACGCAGCCTTGGCGCGCTGGGCCGCGCGGGCGAGGCAGTGACCGTCCATACCGAGATGCTGGTAGGCGAGGATTTCCTGCGCCTGATGGGCTTTGCGACCGCAGAGGAGCGCGACTGGTTCCGGCTGCTGACCGGCGTGCAGGGCGTGGGCGCAAAGGTGGCGCTGGCAATATTATCGGCGCTGGACGCGGCCGAGTTGCACCGCGCGGTCGCGATGCAGGACAAGACGATGATCGTGCGGGCAAATGGCGTCGGTCCGAAACTGGCCGAGCGCATCGTGCGCGAGTTGAAGGACCGGGTCGGCCTCGCCCCGGTGGGCAGCGCGGTCGCGGCGGGCACCGCGCCCCTGCCGACTGGCAGCCACGCTGCCGACGCGCTCTCGGCGCTCGGCAATCTGGGCTTTCGTCCGGCGGACGCCAGCGCTGCGGTCTCCGCGGCCGAGGCGGAACTGGGCGAGGGCGCCACCCTCGACGCCCTCGTCCGCCTCGCGCTCAGGAAAGCCGCGAAATAGCCGTTCAGCCGAACAGGTCGCGATAACGGATCGGCTGCGACCGCAGATATTGCGGCGCCGCCTGCACCTTCGCACCCAGATGCGCGGCGGCGTGCCAGGGCCAGCGCGGATCGTAGAGGATGGTGCGGGCAAGCGCCACGGCGTCCGCCTCGCCAGTGCCGACAATGGCCTCGGCCTGCTCGAAATCGGTGATGAGGCCGACCGCGATCACGGGCATGGTCACCGCCTCGCGGATCGCGCGGGCCAGCGGCACCTGATAGCTGGGGCCGACGGGGATCTTCTGGCCGGGGTGCAGGCCGCCGCTCGACACATTGATGCCAGCGCAACCGCGCGCCTCCAGTTCGCGGGCAAAGGCGATGGTCTGCTCGACATCCCAGCCGCCCTCATGCCAGTCGGTCGCGGACACACGCATCGTCACCGGGAAGTCGGCGGGCACTGCGGCCTTCACCGCGTCGAACACTTCCAGCGGGAAGCGCAGGCGATTTTCGAGCGAACCGCCATAGTCGTCGGTCCTCTGGTTGGAGAGCGGCGAAAGGAACTGATGCAGCAGATAGCCATGCGCCCCGTGCACCTGAATGGCGTCGAGGCCGATCCGCACCGCGCGCCGCGCAGCCTCCGCAAAGGCATCGCGAATGCGCACCAGGCCCGCTGCGTCCAGCGCGATCGGGGCATTCTCATCGCTTTCGAACGGCAGGTCGGAGGCGGAAAGCGTCTGCCAGCCGTTGCTTGCATCAGGCGCGATCTGCTTGCCGCCCTTCCACGGCAGGTCGGTGGACGCCTTGCGCCCTGCATGAGCAAGCTGGATCGCGATCGGCATGTCCGACCAGCGCCGCACGGACGCGACCGTGTTCGCCATGGCCACCTCCGTCTCATCGTCCCACAGGCCGACATCGGCGTAGCTGATGCGCCCTTCCGGCGTGACAGCACTCGCCTCTATGGTCAGGATCGCCGCACCCGATTGGGATAGCATGCCAAGATGCTGGACATGCCAGTCCGTCATTTTGCCCTCGACCGCCGAATATTGGCACATGGGCGCGATCACGATGCGGTTGCGCAGGGTGAGCGAGCCGAGTTGCAGCGGTTCGAACAATTTGGGGCTGGGCATGGACGGCAATCTCCGAAAGGGAACGGGCACACAGATAGGGCTGCAAATATTCGTTGCAATGTGAGACTGACAAATCGCGCAGATGGCAGTCCATTTTGACAATTCTGCACGATTTCGTATAAATATCCTATGGCCCAACTCAACGTCTCGCTGCCGCCACTCCTGAAGCAATGGATCGACACGCGCGTCGCGGAAGGACGCTACAGCAGCGCCAGCGATTATGTGCGCGACCTCGTGCGGCGCGATCAGGATGCGGCGGCCGAAGAAACGGAGTGGCTGCGCGGGCTGATCGCGGAGGGTTTGGCTTCGGGAGTACTGGACGAGGAACCTGAAGCGATCATAGAGGACATCATAGCGGATCGCCGCCGTCGACGTGGTTGAGGTTCGCTTCGCGGCCGCCGCGAAAAGAGACCTGATCGCCATCGACGACTATAGCGCCGAGCAATTTGGCGACGATAGCGCCGACGATTATGCACGCGAGCTCAAGAAAGCCTTCAAGCTGTTGCGCGATCATCCGCTGGCGGGCAGAGCGATGCCGGAGTTGGGACGAGGGATGCGTTGCCTGACGCATCGCAGCCACCGCATATTTTATCGGGCGGACAAAATTTTGGTACTGGTCGTCCGCATCATCCATCAGGCACAGGATGCCCGAACGGCGTTGAGGAAGGCTGGTGAGCAATGACATGTAGCAAGCCGGCCGGGCGACGCAGAATGGCGAAATGACCTCCCCCCTCCTCTCCCCCCAGCGCACGCCAGAAGATGTCGACGCCGCGCTGCGCCCCAAATCGCTCGACGAATTTGTCGGGCAACAGGCGGCGCGCGAGAATCTGCGCATCTTCATCCAGGCGGCGCGCGCGCGCGGCGATGCGCTCGACCATGTGCTGTTCTTCGGCCCGCCCGGCCTCGGCAAGACCACTTTGGCGCAGATCGTCGCCAAGGAAATGGGCGTCGGGTTCAAGGCGACATCCGGCCCCGTCATCGCCAAGTCGGGCGACCTCGCTGCGCTGCTGACCAATCTGGACGAGGGCGATGTCTTGTTCGTGGACGAGATCCACCGGCTCAATTCGGCGGTGGAGGAAATCCTCTACCCCGCGATGGAGGACCGCGCGCTCGACCTGATGATCGGCGAGGGACCGTCCGCTCGCTCGGTCCGCATCGACCTGCCGCGCTTTACGCTGGTCGGCGCGACGACGCGGCAGGGATTGCTCTCCCAGCCGCTGCGCGACCGTTTCGGCATTCCGGTGCGCCTCCATTTCTACACGGTGCCGGAGCTGGAACTGGTGGTGACCCGCGCGGCGCGGCTGCTCGGCCTGCCGATCTCCCCCGATGGCGCGCAGGAGATCGCCAGGAGGTCGCGCGGCACGCCCCGCATCGCCGGGCGGCTGCTACGCCGGGTCCGCGATTTCGCCCATGCGGCGGGACATGAGGTGGTGGATGCCCGCGCCGCCGACTCGGCACTGATGCGGCTGGAGGTGGATGCGCTGGGCCTCGATGCGATGGATCGCCGCTACCTCACCATGATCGCCGACATTTATCGCGGCGGGCCGGTGGGGGTGGAGACGCTCGCCGCCGGCCTGTCCGAGCCACGCGACACCATCGAGGAAGTGATCGAGCCCTATCTCATCCAGATCGGCATGGTCGCCCGCACCGCGCGCGGGCGCTGCCTGAACGCGGGGGGGTGGAAACATCTGGGCTTGGTGCCACCGGCGGAGACGCAGGGCGACCTGCTCTAGCGGGGCGGTATCCGCCGGGCACTTGCGACATGATGCGCATGGGTGATGGCGACGGCGAGCGCACCGGCGGCGTCCGCGCCCACGATCTTCACGCCGGGCAGCAGGCGGGAGACCATGGCGTGCACCTGATCCTTGGACGCATTGCCGACGCCGACGACGCTTTTCTTGACGAGTCGCGCGGCATATTCGCCCACCTCCACGCCTGCGCGAGCAGCGCCAAGCAGCACGACGCCGCGCGCCTGCCCCAGCTTCAGCGTGGACTGGGGGTTCACGTTGACGAACACCTCCTCCACCGCCGCCGCATCCGGGCGATGTTCGAGCATGAGGTCGGTGAGCGCCGCGTCCAGCGCCAGCAACCGCATGGCGAGCGGCATGGCGGATTCGGTCTTGATATGGCCGTTGGCGACATGCGTGAGGCGGTTGCCATCCACTGCGATGAGGCCCCAGCCAGTGGTGGCAAGTCCGGGGTCAAGGCCGAGGAGGATCATGGTGCGGCCTTCTTAAGCCCCTCCCCTTCAGGTTCAACAGAGGCACGTGCCTCTGTTGAAGGGTTGGGGTGGGGCTTTTTGATCACCCCAGCTTTTCCATCACCGCGTCGGACACTTCGTAATTGCCCCACACCGTCTGCACGTCGTCGTCATCGTCCAGCGCGTCGACGAGCTTGAAGAGGGTCGCGGCGTTGCCTTCATCGACTTCCGTCGTGAGCTGCGGGCGCCAGGCCAGCTTCGCCGAGTCCGCCGGGCCGAGGCTGGCTTCGAGCGCCTTGGACACCTCATGCAGCGCATCCATCGCGGTCCAGATTTCGTGCTCGTCCTCGTTGGACGACACGTCCTCCGCGCCCGCTTCCAACGCTGCCTCGAAGATCGCTTCAGCATCGCCTGCGCCAGCGGGATAGGTGATGAGGCCCATGCGGTCGAAACCGTGGCTCACCGCACCGGACGCGCCCAGATTTCCGCCATTCTTGGCGAAGGCGGTGCGGACGTTGGTGGCGGTACGATTACGGTTGTCGGTCAGCGCCTCGACGATGATCGCGACGCCGCCGGGGCCATAGCCCTCATAGCGCACTTCCTCGTAATTCTCGCCGTCGCCCTTGGTCGCCTTGTCGATGGCCCGCTGGATATTGTCCTTGGGCATGGACTGCGCCTTGGCCGCGTTGACCGCGAGCCGCAAGCGCGGGTTCATGTCGGGATCGGGCATGCCCATCTTCGCCGCGACCGTGATTTCGCGGCTCAGCTTGGAGAACATGGCGGAGCGCTTCTTGTCCTGCGCGCCCTTGCGATGCATGATGTTCTTGAATTTGCTATGGCCTGCCACGGCCGGCTCCTGATCTTATACGGGAATATGAGAGGCGCTCTCTAGCCCCGTGACCGGCAGGAGGCAAGCCGAGCGGTATTGGGCCCGGAGAGAGACGTCATGTCGGTTCAGAGCCTCGACCATGTGAACATCCGCGTGAAGGATGTGGAGGCGACCGCCGCCTTCTTCACCGATATATTGGGCATGCGCCGTTCGCCGGAGCGGTCGGGCTGGATGCTGGACGCGGGCGGACATCCCGCGATCCATCTGGGCAGCGCCGACATGCCCTACCCTTCCGACCATTGGCGCCCGTTCGAGGGGCGGGAGGATAGCGGCGCGGTCCATCACGTCGCGCTCTCCTGCACCGGCTTTGCCGATGTGCTGGCGCGGGTGAAGGCCAACGGCCTGCGTCACGATATCAACGAGATAACGGCCGCCAGCATGCGGCAATTATTCGTGGCGGAGCCGGGCGGCGTGCTGCTCGAACTGAATTTCCGGGGGGAGTAACGTCATGGCGCGCGTACTGGGCATAGGCGGTGTGTTCTTCCGGGCGGCCGATCCGGACGCGCTGGCGCAGTGGTATGACGAGCATCTCGGCATAGCGGACATGCGCCGCGCCCTGTGGGAGCAGGAGGCCGGTGTGACGATCTTCGCGCCCTTTCCCAAGGATACCGATTATTTCGGATCGGCCGAGCGGCAGTGGATGATCAACTTCCGGGTGAACGATCTGGATGGGCTGGTGGCGCAATTGGCAGCCAGCGGGATCGCGGTGGAACAGAAGGCGGAGTGGAATTCCGAGGCCGGGCGGTTTGCGCGGATTCACGACCCGGAAGGGAATGCGATCGAGTTGTGGGAGGCGGGAGATTGACGCTTCTCCCCTCCCGCTTGCGGGAGGGGAGAAAGACGCTCCAAATCTACCGCCGACTATCCAGTGCCATTCGCACCGCCAGTCCGCCAAGCACCGTCGCCATCACCCAGCGCTGCACCATCGCCCATGTCGGGCGCTCCGCGAGGAAGGCGGCGATGCTGCCTGCAGCCATGACCATCATCGCATTGACGCTGGCGCTCAGGCCCATCTGGACGAGGCACAATGTGATGGACTGCCCAAAGATATTGCCCGCCCGCGCATCGATGAACTGCGGCAGCAGGGACAGATAAAGCACCACCGCCTTGGGATTGAGGATGTTGGTCAGGAAACCCATGGCGAACAGGCGGCGCGGCGTGTCGGGCCGCAGGGGCCGCACGCTGAACGGCGATGCCCCGCCCGGCCGGATCGATTGCCAGGCAAGCCACAGCAGATAAGCCGCCCCCGCCAGCCGGATAACGTCATACGCCAGCGGCAGCGCCATCAGCAGCGCGGTCAGGCCCAGTGCCGCCGCCAGCATCAGGATGATGAAGGCAGCGATGACCCCGCACAGCGAGATCAGTCCCGCCTTGCGCCCCTGCACGATGGAGCGGCTGACCAGATAGATCATGTTGGGACCGGGCGTCAGCGCCATGCCGAGTGCCACCGCGCCGAAACCGATGAGATTGCCCGTCGATACGATCATGCCCCGCCCCCTTCGCGCGTCCGCGCGGTCAGACCCGAACCGCTGTCCCCGTCGCCGACACCATCAGCATCGACCCCTTGGACCCCAGCGACCCGTAATCGAGGCTGACCCCGATCACGGCATTGCCGCCCAGCGCGGCGGCGCGTTGGCGCATTTCGTCCAGCGCCTCCGTCCGCGCGCGGGCCAGCACGTCTTCATAAGCGCCCGACCGCCCGCCGACGATATCGCGCACGCTGGCGAACAGGTCGCGGAACAGGTTGGCGCCGACGATCACCTCTCCCGTCACGATGCCGAGATAGGCCGCAACCTGCCGCCCATCGACATGGTTGGTCGTGGTGACGATGAAGCCATCAGTGCCGTCATTCCAGGGGGATGCCATGCCGTCGCTCCTTCGTCACCGCAGATGGAATCACTCGATGCCGAGCGCCGATTTGTAGGTTTCCAGTACGGCTTCCATTTCCATGCGGTCGTCCTTCGACATTTTCCGCAGGCGGACGATCTGCCGCATGATCTTGGGGTCATATCCAGTCGCCTTGGCTTCCAGATACACGTCCTTGATGTCGTCGCCGATACCCTTCTTCTCTTCCTCCAGGCGCTCGATGCGCTCGATCAGGAGGCGAAGCTGGTCCGCCGCGATATTGCCTTCGCTCATGCCAGTCCCTTCACATGGGTTGATTCCAATGAAGCGGCACCCTGTAGAGGGACCAGATGCGATTTGCACGGCGTTTTCAGTGGGCCTGTTTCAATGACCCGGCGCGTTCTTCGCCACGCTGTCCTTCATGCGCTGGAGTTGCTCGGGCGTCGCTTCGGTCTGGTGATTGGCCTTCCACTCCGATTGCGGCATGCCGTAGATCGCCTCGCGCGCGGCATCCTTCGTCAGCGTGCCGTCTGCCTCCGCCACCCAGTCGGCCAGGCAGTTGCGGCAAAAGCCCGCCAGCCCCATCAGGTCGACATTCTGGACATCGGTACGATGCTGCAAATGCGCGACCAGCCGACGAAAGGCCGTTGCGGCCACCTTATCATCGATTATGGTGTCACTCATCGTTCATATCTCCTGTGCAAGGGGTTCGCCTCTACCCGCTTCCGTGGCAAGAGGCGACATCCCCGTCCGTGCGGCCCTTCCTTCCGTGGCCCGTAAAGCCGGACGCCCCCAACCGGACAAGGCAATGAAAAAACTTCCCCCCCGTTCCCGCAAGGTCCGCATCATCGCGACGCTTGGCCCCGCCAGCAGCGATCCGGACATGATCCGGCGGCTGTTCCTGGCGGGCGCCGATGCCTTTCGCCTCAACATGAGCCATGGCGGGCATGAGGGGCATTCGGCCAATATCGCCTCCATCCGCGCGCTCGAAAAGGAGTTCGGGCGGCCGACGACGATCCTCGCCGACCTGCAGGGGCCAAAGCTGCGCGTGGGCACCTTTGCCGAAGGCCCGGTGATGCTGGAGACGGGCGGAGCCTTCGTACTCGACCGCGATATCACGCCGGGAGACGCGACCCGCGTCAACCTGCCCCACCCGGAGATTTTCGCCGCGCTGGTGCCCGGCAGCCGCCTGCTGCTCGACGACGGCAAGCTGGTGCTGCGCGTCCTGAGCGTGACGCCGGAGCGCATCGACACCTTTGTCGAGGTCGGCGGCTTCCTGTCCGAGCGCAAGGGCGTGAACGTGCCCGACGTGGTGCTGCCCGTCGCCGCGCTGACCGACAAGGATCGCCGGGACCTGAGCTTCGCGATGAATGAGGGCGTGGACTGGGTCGCCCTGTCCTTCGTGCAGCGGCCCGAGGATCTGGCGGAGGCGCGCAAGCTGATGGGCGGCTATGGCGCGCTGATGGCCAAGATCGAGAAGCCCGCCGCGGTGGAGCGGCTGGAGGAGATATTGGAGGTTGCCGACGCCGCCATGGTCGCGCGCGGCGATCTGGGCGTCGAACTGCCGCCCCATGCGGTGCCGCCGCTGCAAAAACGGATCGTGGAGACCGCGCGGCGGCTGGGCAAGCCGGTAGTCGTCGCGACGCAGATGCTCGAATCGATGATCAAGGCCCCCACCCCGACCCGCGCCGAGGTGTCGGACGTGGCGACCGCTGTCTATGACGGCGCGGACGCCGTGATGCTGTCGGCGGAGACGGCGGCGGGCAACTGGCCCGAACAGGCGGTCGCGATGATGGATGCCATCGCTATCTCCGTGGAGAGCGATCCGGGCTATCTCGGTCGCCTCCGCTATACGGAGACGCTGCCCGACCCGACGACGGCCGACGCATTGGCGGAGGCGAGCCAGCAGATCACCACGACCGTCTCCGCGCAGGCGATCATCTGCTTCACCATATCCGGCAGCACAGTGCGCCGCGTCGCCCGCGAACGGCCGGCCGCTCCCATACTGGCACTCACGCCCAAGCAGCAGACGGCGCGCCGCATCGGTCTGGTCTGGGGCGTGCATGCGGTCAGGACCAAGGATATCGGCAGCTTCGAGGAAATGATCGGCAAGGCCCGCCGCATGGCACTGCGCCACAATATCGCAAGGCCCGGCGACAAGGTGATCGTGCTGGCGGGCGTGCCGTTCGGGACGCCGGGATCGACCAACGTGCTGCACGTCACCGCGATCCGCGGCGACGAGTTGAAGGGGCATGGCGAGGGGTAGGTTCCCGTATGCGCCGTGCTCCTGCGAAAGCAGGAGCCTAGGGCATTAGGGCGTGCCGGATTACCCTGGGCTCCTGCTTTCGCAGGAGCACGGCGCGTTTAAGATGGGTTGGTTCTCACCCACGGCCCATTCTCGAACCCCGCGCGATCAATCGTATAAATCACATGCACCGTAGGCACACCGCCCATCTCGGTCACATATTCGCGGTCGGTCAGCACCCCGCCGATATTCTCCATCGCCCGGCGCGAGCGGATATTATCCGCGCCGACCAGAAAGATCGTCCGCTCGAAATGGCGCAGCGCATGGTCGATCATCAGCCGCTTGGCCGCGGGGTTATAGCCTCCACCCCAGCGGTCGCGCGCGACGAAGCTCCAGCCGATCTCGATCTCTCCCGGCTCCACGCGGTCCAGGCCGTAGCGGGATGAGCCGATCACCGCGCCCGTTGCCGCATCGGTGATGACGAACGCCCCGCCGCACGCGATCCCCGCGTCGAAATAGCGGCGGAAAACCGGCTCCTGCCAGCGGTCATGCGCGGGATGGCCTGCCCAAAGCAGAGGGTCGGAGGCGACGGCGTAGAGCGCGTCCCAATCCTCGACACGCAGCGGGCGCAGGACGACCAAGTCATCGGACAGGGTGGGCTGAAGATCGAAAGACATGCACCCGGCATAATCTGCCGAACCGCCCTGCGCCAAGCCTATTTGAGGTTCAGCGCCGCCACGACGTCCGCCCAGCTGACCAGCTTGAAATTCTGCGCGTCGGGCAGGTTGTCGCCGTCCTGCGCCACGAACAGGCCGCCGGGATAATCCGGCCCAAAATCCCCCAGCGCCAACTCAATGCCGTCCGTCTCATACGTGCCGTCCACCGCACCGCCATCGATGCGGAAGCGTCCCTTGAGCGCGCCGCTCTCGATGTCGAACACCGCATAGGCATTGTCGCCCTGGCTCGACGCCACCAGCAGGCCGCCCGTGGCTCCCGCCGGGGCAAGGGCCAGACCCTCGACATCGGCCACCAGGCCCTGCTCAGCGCCCACTTTGGCAAAGGGGATAGCGACGGGCTGCGCGGCCTTGAGGTCGAAGCGCCAGATGCCGACATCTTCCTCGCCCAGATAGAATTGGCCGGTGCGATCATCGACCACGCAGCCCTCGGGCTGGGTCGCGACGCCGAACTGGCGCAGCAACGTGGCGGGCCTGGCCGGGTCGTCCGACAACTGCACCTCCAGCACCACGCCCTGCTTCGTCACGACATAGGCCAGCGGGATGCCGCCCTTATGCGCGCCGAAGCAGAAGCCGTAAGCCTCCCCTGCCCCGCCGGTCGCGAAGCTGCCGATCTGGGTCAGCGCGCCGCTCGCCCCGTCGAGCGTGAACAGCGCGACCTTTGGCACGGCGCGGTCGGTGCGGTCGCTCGCGCCGATCAGTATGACCTCGCGCCCGCCCCAGCGCACATGATCGCGAAGGTCCACATTGTTGAGTTGTCCCGCGGCCACGAAGCTGCGCTTCCTGCCGTCGAGGCCATAGGAATAAAGGCCCGCCTTCTTGTCCGTGCCGATGACGATGCTGGCAGCGGGATTGGCGGCGTTGCGCCAGATCGCCGGATCGTCCGCCGCATCGGCGAGCGCGGTCCCGACCGGATCGGTCTCCGCCTTCGCCGCGACGTCGGTTGCGGGGAGCGGGGTCACCGCGACCGGCGCAGGGGTTTGCGCGCAGGCGCCGAGAAGGAGGAGAGCGGACAGGGAAAGGCGCATCGGAAAACTCCGGCAGGGCGTCGGCAGCAATGCCGCGCGACGCCCCCGTTTCAGGGAAAGGACGTAGTGGCGCCGATCAGAAGCGGACGCGCGCGCCCGCCTTCATCGTCCAGCTATATTCCTCATATTGCAGGAGGTTCTGGCGATTGCCGACATTGTTATAGGCGAAATATTTCGCGTTGTTGATGTTCACCCATTCGTAGAAGACCTGGACCCGTTTGGTCACGTCGACCTTAGCGCTGAGGTCCAGCTGGAAGTGATTGTCGATGATCCGGTCCTCGGCCGCCACATCGCCCAGCTCGTCCAGATATTTGGAGCGGTAGGTGCCCGCGAGGCGCAGCGACACCGGTCCCTTTTCATAGCCCAGCGCGAGGTTGAACGTGTGCTTGGAACTGGCGGGCAGAGCGATCTCGCGCAGGTCGCTGACATCGCCATCGGTCGGTACCTTTCCGGTCGCGTCGGTATAGGTGTAGTTGGCCTGTACCAGCAGCCCGTCGAGCGGCGACGGCAGGAAGCGCAGCGCCTGCGCATAGCTGAGTTCCAGCCCCCAGATCCTGGCGCTCTCGCCATTGATCGGCACGGTCGCCTCGTCATAGGCGATGCCGTTATAGGTGCCCGGCTCTTCGAAGTTCACGTCGACGATGAAGTTCTTGATGTCCTTGTAGAAGACACCCGCCGACAGCGCGCCGTTGCCTGGCAGATAATATTCGACGCCGGCATCGAGGTTCCACGCCTGATAAGGCTTGAGGTCGGGATTGCCGAAGCTGCCCTCCCGCTCGTCATCGTCATTCTGCTCGACCGTGAAGTGCGGCGCGAGCTTGGACAGCTTGGGACGCACCAGGCTCTTGGACCCTGCCGCGCGCAGGACCAGATTATGCTGCGGCTCCCAGCGGACGGTGAGGCTGGGCAGCCAGTCGCCATAGCTGCGCTTGAACCGGTTGGGCGCGATCAGGATCGTGTCCTCGCCCGCGGTGCCGCCGCCAGGCAGCGTGCCGTCCTCCGCGATGATCGTCACATTATTGGCGCTTATATCGTTCCCGGTATGCTCGTAACGCACACCGCCAATGACGCGCAGCGTGGAACTGTCCCAGCGGCCAAGCAGATAGCCCGCCACGATATCCTCGCTCACCGCATAATCGTCCACCGTCGAGTCGAGCAGCGAGTCGAATGCGTTCAGTTCGAAGGCCGAGCGATTGGCGTCGAAGAAGGCGCGCGACCCGCCCCTGTCGGGCACCGGCGAGATGTCGGCGAGGCGATAGCTTTGCGAGCCCAGCACGTCGGCCAGGGTGAAGTCGCCATTCTCCCAATGCTCGGTCGTCTTGTTGTAGGATTTGTCGCGCCAGCGGCCTTTGGCCCCCGCCTGCACGGTGAAAGTGCCACCGTTCATGGCGAACTCACGGCCGATATCCAGGCGTCCCGCCCATTCCTCGTCGCGCGCGTCGGACAGGACGGTCAGTTCCAGATTGTCCAGTTCATATTCGGATGGATCGGCAAAGTCCGCCCGCGCACCGGCCGATCCACCGACTGTGTAGCGTGGCTTGCGGCGGTCGGCGAAATCGAAGCCGAGCGTCAGGCCGTCATCCTCGAAACTCTTCTCGAAATTGGCGGGATCGATGGAGCCATTCTCACGCTCCGACGACTTGGACCAGCTTGCCGAATATTTGGCAGTCCAGCCATTAGCCTCGGTCTCGCCGCCCAGCACGAGCGAGCGGATGCGCTGGCGCTCGAAACGGTCCTTGACGGAGCGCTGGACCTGAAGTTCGCCATCCTCGTCGCTGAATGCGACATTGGTGCCGCTGCCCGAAATCTCGCCCGCATCCTCCAGCTTGAAGCTGGTCTCGCGGCGATATTCCTGATCGTCGAACTGGCTGTAGATGCCGCGGGCATAGAGCTTGGTCGTGTCGGTCAGCGCGAAGTCGAAGTTGAGGTTGGCGGACAGCCGTTTCCGCTCGACGTCATAATCGCGGTAATTGACTTCCTCGGGGAAGATCAGGCCGTCATCCTCATTCCAGCCGTCCGCCTCGACATTGTCGGTCTCGAACTTGCGCTGGTAGAAGGAGATGCCGCCCGACACGCCGAAATTGTCGGAAATGCGCTGCGAGAAGTCGAAGCTGCCCTTGGGGGTCAGCCGATCCGAATAATCATTATAGCTGCCCTCGCCCTTGACGGTCAGCAGGTTCTTGCGCCGGTCGAAGGCACTGGTCGTGGTGATCTCGATGGACGCGCCAATAGTGTCGCCGTCCATGTCTGGCGTCAGCGACTTCTTCACTTCGATGGATTCGATGCTGTCCGACGAAATGACGTCGAGCGCGACTGAGCGGACGTCCGATTCCGGCGAAGGGATGCGTACGCCGTTGAGCGAGGTCGCGTTAAGCTCCGGGTCGAGACCGCGGACGGACACGAAGCGGCCTTCGCCCTGGTCGTTCAGGATGTTGATGCCAGGCAGGCGGCGCAGTGATTCAGCAACATTCTGGTCGGGGAACTGGCCAACGCCGTCGCGGGTCAGTACGCTTTCCACACCGTCGGCGGCGCGCTGGCGCGACAGGGCGCTGCTGATGTTGGCAGACTGGCCGACGACGAGGATGTCGTTGCCGCCAACCGCAGCCAGCGCGAATTCGCCGGTCGTACGGCCGGTCGCGGGCACGGCGACCTTCTGGCTCATCGGTTCTGCGCCGACATAGGTCGCGACCAGCGTATAATCGCCTGCGGGCACATCGGCGAAGACATAGCTGCCGCTGCGGTCGGTGCTGGTCGAACGGTTGAGTTCGGCGATGCGGACCGTCGCTGCGCGCAAGGCGCGGGTTCCGCCCGCGTCGACCACGGTGCCTGCAATTTCGCCAGCATGCGCGGCGGTCGCCGCCATGACCATCGACACGCCGGCAAGGCCGACGCCGCTCAAAAACCTGTGCTTCATGGATGCCCCTTTTGAATATGGGGCGCCATTATCGGCGGACGATGACAGTCAGACGTCGCTACGGCGACGCATTGACGACATTATCGTTTCAAATCCGTGACATGAAGCCGGATGCGTCGGGGTCAGCTTTCGGCGGGCACCATGTTGAGTGCATCCACTTCGAGACGCGCGACGGTGCCGCTCGGACCCGGCTTGAGCGCATAGGTGCCATTGAGTTGCCGCGCGAGCGTGACGGCGATGCGCAGGCCCAAGCTGGAGGAGCGGCCAGCGTCGAAATCGCCCGCCAGACCGCAACCATCGTCCGTCACCACGATGATGAGCGTGCGTCCCTCGCCGCGCCGCACGCCGATGGTGATCGTGCCGTTGCCGCTCGACCGGAAGCCATGTTCCAGAGCGTTGCTGATCGTCTCTGCAATGATCAGCGCGATGGGAACGCCCGATTCGCTGGCGAAATCGATGCCCTGCTCCGCCTCGATGACGAGGCGAACATTGGGGGCGCCGCTCGCCTCTATGATATCGCGGCCGACCTCCTCCAGAAAGGCGGCGACGCCAAGACCCTGCCGGTCCGGATCGTGCAGCGCGCGGCTGATACGGCCGATCATGCCGACCCGCATCGCCGCCTCGTCCAGCGCCTTCTGGGCATCGGGATCGACCACCGTGCGCCGTTGCAGGGTCAGCAGCGACGCGATGATCTGAAGCTTGTTCGACACCCGGTGCTGCAATTCCTGAAACATCGCGTCGCGCAGTTCCGTGCGCCGCAGCGATTGCTCACGCTGCGCCAGCACCAGGCGGTTGGCGCGCTGCATCAGGTGAATGATGAGCAGATCGACGCCGACCACCAGCGTGAAGAATATGCACGCGCCCAGCACGCCCGGCGCGAAGCCCAGCGAATGGATCGGTTCGACAAAGAAATAGCGCGCGCCCAGCCAGGACAGCGCAGCCGCGGCGATACCCGGACCGGTGCCGAACAGAAAGGCGGTCAGGATGACGGCGGGGAAGAAGGTGACGAACGGGTAGCCGTGAGGAAGATAGGCCTCCGCCGCCTGACGAAAGACGATAGCGATGACGCAGGCTGCAACTGCGGCCATATAGCCGATCAACGGCCGATCGGTCGCCACGGGCAGCTTCTCAATCTTTTCCAGCCATCCAGACGACATTCGTGACAGCCCGCTTCCAAGTGGCGTGAGACATAGCAGATAGTTACGGCCGCGCTCTAATCTCCATCAAGCCCGGAAGAATGAGTGCCGGGCAGCAGCCCGCCGGGCGGTATAGCGCGGCTCTGATGGAACGTATAGCCGCGGGGCGGCGCAGGAGCACCAAAGGGGCCAGAGAACCGATTGTTAACCATATCACCCTAAAGCGGCCGGATGCCCGCCGGGAGATCCGAATGCCGATACGCCCCATCCTGTCCGCCGCGCTTGCCGCGCTCGCTCTCCCTGCCCTCGCCTTGCCCACAGCCGCGCAGGCCGGACTGCTCGACGGGCTGGGTACATGCACGCTGACCCTCAGCGGCAGCGGGACGATGACCATGGGCGGGGATGGACGAACGCTCAGTTCGCAGAATAGCGGCGGCGGGGCGGCGGGGATGCTGCTGGTCGGCGTGAACATCACGCCGGAGCTGGTCTTTTCCGCACCCACCCTGATCGGGCCGCCGGGATGGTCTGCAACCCCTACGACGATGATCGCCATCGATACGCTCAGCGGCACGCATACGGGTTTCCGAAACGGCCCGGTGGTGGTGCGGCCCGGCGTCCTGCTCGACACGCTCAGCATCCACGCCCGCGTAACGTCGCCGGAGGGTTTCCGGGCAGGAAGCTATCAGGCGCGTACGACAGTGACCTGCCAGTCCGCGAGTTGAGCTGACGCCCTGTCCTCTTGAGAGGATCGCTGCACAATTCCTCCGTCATTCCCGCGAAGGCGGGAATGACAATAAAACAAAGCCGGGCGCGTCTTGCGACACGCCCGGCT
>JBEVNC010000231.1:0-6245 GCA_040508315.1 Sphingobium sp. | reverse complement strand
TCGCGGTCTCGTCGCGGCGATAATGACCGCCAAAGGTCGCGACGGGCGACCAGTCGGGCATCGCCTTGGGCGCGGTCGGCGCGAGCGGGCCGAAATCGCCCTCGCCATAGACGATCTTGCCGCCCAGCACGGTGAGGACCGAATGCAGGTGGACGATCTCATCCTCCGGAACCGCGAAATAATCGCCGGACAGCAAGGCGAGATCGGCCAGCTGGCCTGCCTTGATCTGCCCCTTCTTGCCCACCTCGTTCGAGAACCAGGTGTTGCGTTCCGTCCAGAGCCGCAGCGCCGTCTCGCGGTCGAGCCGGTTGCGTACCGGATAGAGGGTAAGGCCACCGACCGTCTTGGACGTGACCAGCCAGCTGAGCGAGACCCACGGGTTGTAGCTCGCCACGCGGGTCGCATCCGTCCCCGCGCCGACCGGGACGCCTGCCGCCATCATCCGTGCGATCGGCGGCGTCGCCTCGGCGGCCTTTGCGCCATAACGCTCCACGAAATACTCACCCTGGAAGGCCATGCGATGCTGCACGGCGATGCCGCCGCCCAGGGCTGCAATCCGGTCGATATTGCGCTCGCTGATCGTCTCGGCATGGTCGAAGAACCAGTTGAGCCCCTCCAGCGGGATGTCGCGATTGACCTTCTCGAACACGTCGAGCGCGCGGCCGATGGTCTGGTCGTAGGTGGCGTGGAGGCGCCATGGCCAGCGGCGCTCGGCGAGGAGGCGGATGACCGGCTCCAGATCGCCTTCCATCGTTTCGGGCATGTCCGGCCGGGCGACACGGAAATCCTCGAAGTCCGCCGCGGAATAGACCAGCATCTCGCCCGCGCCATTGTGGCGGTACGTGTCGTCGCCATCGCCCGGCTTGATCTGCGTCGACCAACTGGCGAAGTCCTTCAACTCCTCCTTGGGCTTTTGCGTAAAGAGGTTGTAGGCGATGCGCAGGGTCAGTTCGCCATCCTTGTGCAGCTTGTCGATGACCTCATAATCGTCCGGATAATTTTGCGACCCGCCGCCCGCGTCGATGACGCTGGTGACGCCGAGCGAGTTCAGTTCGCGCATGAAGTGCCGGGTGGAATTGACCTGATAGTCGAGCGGCAGCTTCGGCCCCTTCGCCAGCGTCGCGTAGAGGATGGTCGCATTGGGCTGAGCCAGCAGAAGCCCGGTCGGATTGCCCTGCGCATCGCGGACGATCTCGCCGCCCGGCGGGTTGGGCGTATCCTTGGTATAGCCCACCGCCCGCAGTGCGGCGGCATTGAGCAGAGCGCGGTCGTAGAGGTGCAGGATGAATACCGGCGTGTCGGGCGCGGCGGCGTTGATCTCCGCGAGGGTGGGCAGGCGCTTCTCCGCGAACTGATGCTCGGTAAAGCCGCCGACCACGCGCACCCATTGCGGCGCGGGCGTGTTCGCGGCCTGCGTCTTGAGCATCGCCATCGCGTCGGCCAGCGTCGGCACGCCCTCCCAGCGCAGTTCCATATTATAGTTCAGGCCGCCCCGAATGACGTGGATGTGGCTGTCGATGAGGCCGGGGATCAGGCGGCGGCCCTTTGCGTCGATGACGGTCGCGTTCGGCGATGCGGCGGCGCGGACTTCGCCCTCCGTGCCCACCACCAGGAACTTGCCGTCACGGATGGCGACCGCGTCGGCCACGGGATTCTCCCGGTCCAGCGTCGTGACCTTCGCATTGGTGATGATGATGTCCTTGGCAGGGGCGGTCATGGCGAAACTCTCCGTTGCGGTCAGTAGGGCGGCGGTTGCGGCGCTGGCCAGCGCCTGGCGTCGGGTCATCATGCGTCGTCTCCACGATTGGATGGCAGGCGGCCGAGCAGATGGTTGGCGCAGTCGGCCTGGGCGAAGCGGGCCAGTTCGGTCCGGTCGGCCAGCCGCCGGGCGAGCGGCACCACCTGTTCGCCCAGCAATATGCCCGCCAGCCCGATGAGGGCGATGATGGGCGGTGCGGGAGAACGAACGCCGAGCAGGCTGTAGACGATGCCGACGAACAGTCCGGCGGCCAGCGAGAGCAGATAGGGTTTCATGGGCGTTCGTCCTCCCGGTTCGTGTCAGGCCTGGATGAAGGCAAGCAGGTCGGCGTTCAGCACGTCGGCATTCACCGTCAGCATGCCATGCGGATAGCCCTCGTAGATTTTGAGAGTGGCGTCGGGCAGCAATTCGGCCTGGAGCACGCCCGCATTCTTGTAGGGCACGACCTGATCGTCGTCGCCGTGCAGCACCAGTGTCGGCACGGTGATCGCCTTCAGATCGTCGGTCTGGTCGGTTTCGGAGAAGGCTTTGATCCCCTCATAATGGGCGAGCGCGCTGCCCATCATGCCCTGACGCCACCAATTGTCGATGACGGCGGGCAGAAGCTGTGCACCCTCGCGATTGAAGCCGTAGAAGGGGCCAGCGGCGACATCGCGGAAAAATTGCGCGCGGTTGGCGGCGAGGCCGGCGCGCAGGCCGTCGAACACCGTGATGGGCAGGCCGCCGGGATAGCGGTCGGTCGCCAGCATGATCGGCGGCACCGCGCTGACCAGCACTGCCTTGGCGACGCGGCCCTGCGGCAGTCCGTGCCGCGCGACATAAGCGGCCACTTCGCCGCCACCGGTCGAATGGCCGATATGGATGGCATTGCGCAGGTCGAGATGCTGGACCACCGCTGCGGCATCCGCCGCATAATGCGCCATGTCATGCCCGAAATCGACCTGTGCGGAGCGGCCATGGCCGCGGCGGTCATGGGCGACGACGCGGTAGCCCTTCGACAAGAAGAACAGCATCTGCGCGTCCCAGTCGTCGGAGGATAGCGGCCAGCCATGGTGGAACATGATGGGCTGCGCGTCCTTCGGACCCCAATCCTTGAAGAAGATTTCGACGCCGTCCGTGGTGGTGACAAAGTTGGTCATGGGATGATCTTTCGGGAAAGGGGAAGGAAGGGGCGGCCGGGCGATGTTTCCGCGCCCGGCCGCAGGAATATAGCAGCTCAGTGAGCACCCTCGGAGGCGTTGAACATCGTCTTGGCGTAGGTGATGCCGAGGCCGTAGGCGCCGCCCCATTTGCGAGCGATGCCGGTGGTCATGTCGTATGTTTCGGTGCGCGCCCAGTCGCGCTGCAGTTCGAGCAGATATTGGAGCGAGGTGATCGGGCGGGCGCCCGCCTGTACCATGCGCTGCACGGCGCGCTCATGCGCTTCCTCCGAAATGTCGCCGCTGGCGTCGGTGATGACATAGGTCTCGAAACCCTGCTCGATGGCCGACAGCACCGGGCCGACGATGCACACGCCCGTCCACAGGCCAGCGAACACCAGCCGATCCTTGCGGATGCGGTTGACTTCCTCGATCACGGCGGCGTCTTCCCAGGTATTCATCGACGTGCGGTCGAGCATGGGCTGATTGTCGAACGCCTCGGTGATCTCGCTGAACATGGGGCCCGAGAAGCTGTCGACCGCGACGGTGGTCAGGATGGTGGGCACCTTGAAACCGGCGGCGGCACGCGAGACCAGCGCGGCGTTGTTGCGCAGCAGTTCGGCGGAGATGGACTTGGTGGCGAAGGCCATCTGCGACTGGAAATCGATCAGGATGAGCGCATGGTCGGTCGGGGACAGCAGCGACTTGCCGGCGGTCGGGGTGGCGGTGATCGACATGGGTGAGGCTCCTTGTTGAGAATTTCGCGGCCCGTCCATTCGGGCTGAGCCAATGTCTAAGCGGCGCTCGCTATATGAAACAGGCGGATAAACTCGGGCGTCATGTTCGATTTTATGGAAAAGCGGGTTAGTGATCGGCATGGATCTCACGCCCATAAATCCGCCATTCGTCGGATTAGTACATTTGCGATGCGACCTGCGGGCAGTATAGAGTGGGCCATGCAAGCGGAGGTACGACAATTCCTGGCCGCCATGGCGGCACATTCCGATGGGCGCCCTATCGGCGACAACCTGTGCGAAAAGGCGTCCTGCCATCGCTGATTTTCCCGATATCGAAGCGGAGGCCGAACGCCTCGCCAAGCTGCGCAGCTTTCGAATCCTCGACACGCCCGACGAACGGGAACTGGACGCCGTCACCGCGCTCGCCCAACGCCTGATCGGCTGCCCCATCGCGCTCGTCTCGCTGGTGGATGAACATCGCCAGTGGTTCAAATCCCGGCAGGGCCTGGATGCCACCGAAACACATCGCGATCATGCCTTTTGCGCGCACACCATCCATGAAGACGATATATTCATCGTCACCGATGCGACGCAGGACACCCGCTTTGCCGACAATCCTCTCGTCCAGGGCGCGCCGTTCATCCGTTTCTACGCGGGCATGCCGCTGCGTCCCTCCGCCCCCGGTTTCTCGGACGACCTTCCCGGCATCGGATCGCTATGCGTCATCGATACCCAGCCACGCATATTGAGCGAGGAGGACGCCGCGATCCTGCGCGATCTCGCCACCGTGGTCAGCGGCCTCATCCGCGCACGCTCCTCGGCGAATTCGGCCATTACCATGGCAGAGCTGGCGGAAACGCGCGCCAACATCCTCGACCGCAAGCATCGCCAGCTCGGCCAGGCAGAGCGGATGGCCGGGTTGGGGTCGTGGCGGATGGAATTGTCGGAGCAGCGGCTGGACTGGTCGGAACAGATGTTCGTGATCCACGGGCTGGAGGCCGGCGTCGTGCCGCAACTAAGCGATGCGCTGCGCTTCTACCCGGACGCCGACAAGGCGCGCGTGCAGGCCCTGTTGCAGCGCGCATCGGAAAAGGGTGAGCCGTTCGACCTGGAAAGCGACTTCATCACGGCAGACGGTCGCCAGCGCCGGGTGCGCGCGATCGGCGAGCCGGAGATCATCAACGGCAATCTGGCCGCGATCATCGGCGTATTCCAGGACGTCACCGACCGCTATCTGCGCGAAGAGGCACTGCGCATCTCGGCGCGGACCGACAGCCTCACAGGCCTTGCCAACCGCGCCGGCTTCGAACGCCAGTTCGCCAAGGTCATCACCGCCGCCGAAGCGGAGGGACACCCCTTCGCCCTGCTCCTGATCGACCTGGACGGATTCAAGGCGGTGAACGACAGCTTCGGACATGACGCGGGCGACGAGATACTGAAAATGGTGGCGGACCGGATGCGCGGCCCCGATTTCGCCCATGCTTTTCCGGCGCGGCTGGGCGGCGACGAGTTCGCCCTGATCGTCACGCGGCCGCGCGACTGCGCCGAACTGGAGAAGCTCGTCGGCGCGTTGCTGGGCCGATTGTGTTGCGAGATCGAAAGGCAGGGCCAGGTCTGCATGGTGTCGGCCACCATCGGCGCGGTCGTGCCCGACCGGGCGGGACGCCTGCCGTCAGACCTGATGCGCGACGCGGATATCGCCCTGTATGAAGCCAAGCGTCATCGACGCGGGACCGGGCGCATATTCGGCACGACCATAGCCATAGAGCCGCGCTGAACCCTGCTGCGCTAACGCTCTGTGCGGCGATCCGTGACGATGCCGGTGGCGCGGGCACGCTCCATTAGTTCGGCGATCTCTTCCGGCATGCCGCCTTCCCATTCGAAGGAGACCGACGCGCGGAATGTCGGCGCCCTCGGCAGCACCTGCACGGACTGGCCGAAGGGATTTTCCAGCCGGTATCCGGGCATGCCGCCATCACGCTGATCGACGGTGAACGCCACGACCCGCGCCTTCTCTTCTGCCGCGTCGCCCACTCGGTCGTTCGTCATCCGCCCTCCTTACCCCGGCCTATACCTAGGATAGCGTAGTCGAGCGTCCTCAGCGATGCCCCTCCAGCGGTTCTATAATGCGATAATGACGTCACAATGGAGAATTTATGTTGCGATAGGGATGCCCCGCGCGGTAGCAGCGATCTCAGGATCGGAGAGGAGATCGCACATGGCGACCGGCGAAGTACCGCAGACACTGGCGCGCGCGCTCGACCCACAATGGCTGAGCGCCGCACTTGCCGAACATGCGGGCGGCGTGCCCGTCACCCATGTCGAGACGGTGGAGGTCATCAGGACGGTCGCGACCAAGGTCCGCTTCGCCGCGACGTTTGGTGAGGGGGAAACTCGGAATTTTGGCCTCACGGGGTTGCTCGACGTCGCGGCCGCCACCGCGCGCGGGGGATCGACCATGGTGCTGGAGGCCGATTTCTATGGCCGCGTGGCGGGCCGGGTGAATGTCCGCGTGCCCGATTGCGTCGCCGCGGTCATCGACCGTGGCGCCGCGCAAGGCGTCATCATCATGCGCGACCTCATCACCGGCGGCGCGCAATTCTGCTCCGC
>JBEVNC010000181.1:0-10265 GCA_040508315.1 Sphingobium sp. | reverse complement strand
GGAACGCGCTCCATTTTTCTGTTCAATGCCGAATACTCTGATCATAAATCAAGAAAGTGATTTTCTGTGTAATTCAGAATTATTATCAGAATATCTAGATATTATATGATATCTACCTTCCCGAGCATCCAAGCTAGTGTATCGCGCAGGGTGTAGATGGGACGTTTATCCAACATCGTCTCGATCTTGCCGCGGTCACCCCAAAGCATCTTGACTTCGTTCTGACGAACGAAGGCCGGATTGACAGTGACATCAAAGGCGTGCCCCGAAATATCTTTGATCATGGCGATCACATCCCGAAGTGAATGCGCCTCGCCGGAGCAGATATTAAGGACTTCGCCGACAGCGGACTTCGTAAAGAGTAGTGTAGCATAGGCCGATACGACATCGCGGACATCCGAGAAATCGCGCGCGACATCAAGATTTCCAAGTTCGATTTGATTTGCCTTGCGCAGAACATGCTCAATAATCTTGGGAATGACGAAATCAATGGATTGCCCTACTCCCGTATAATTGAACGGCCGCGCTATGATGATTGGTAACCGTTCCCGATAAAGATGGGCAACAAATTCCATCGAAACCTTGCTTACCGCATAGTCATTGACCGGATCCGGCGATACCGTCTCGTTAATCGCTCCGCTGACTCGGTTACCGTAGATGTTGGCGCTGCTCGCCAGAAGAATGGCATCGACACCGCCCGCCGCGCTGACCGCCTCCAGCAAATTGCGAGTGCCGACGATATTTGTCTGGTAGATATCTTCTACGACGCCGTGAGAAACGAAAGCGATAGCCGCCAGATGCGCAACCTTATCGGGCCGCAGATCTGCGACGGCGTCCTTCACACCCTGCGCATCGGTCAGATCGCATACATGAGAAGCCGCCAATCCCTCAACCGGGCTGGCTATCGAACTATGAGAAATGCCAAAGACTTCGTGACCTTGATTCGCCAACAACGCCGCCAAATAACGTCCGGTGAAACCGTCCACGCCCGTAATCAAAATTCTGCTCATAGACATCTCACCATAAACACTAGCGCAACACCTGGCGGTACACGGCACCACCAAGCTGCGAGCGATAGTATAGCTCCAACCTTTCCCCTGAGGGGATCAGAACGATGCGTTTACACTGTTTCTGACAAGGTCGGCATCCACCATCATTTTGCAAAGCTGTTCCAAGCTGGTTTCGGGTTTCCATCCCAGCTTCTGGGTCGCCTTTTCAGGATTTCCGATCAACAGATCTACTTCAGCAGGACGATAAAAGCGCGGATTGACACGCATGACCGTTTTTCCAGTGGCCGTGTTGATCGCAACCTCATTTTCTTCCTTACCCGAAAACTCGACGTCAATCTCGGCAGCCTTGAAAGCCATTTGCACGAAATCGCGGACCGTTTCCGTGCGATTTGTCGCGAGAACATATGTGTCAGGTTCGTCGGCCTGCAGCATTCGCCACATGCCCTCGACATATTCTTTGGCAAAACCCCAATCACGCTTCGGATCCAGATTGCCCAGTTCGAGGCAGTCGAGTTTGCCAAGCTTTACCTTGGCTACGCTATCAGTGATCTTCCGGGTCACGAACTCCCGTCCCCGCAGTGGACTTTCGTGATTGAACAAAATACCACTACACCCGAAAATATCGTAGCTCTCACGATAATTCACGGTAATCCAATGCGCGTACAGTTTGGCAACGCCATAGGGACTACGCGGATAAAACGGCGTGTCTTCCACCTGGGGCACAGCCTGGACCTTGCCGAACATCTCGGAAGTGCTTGCCTGATAGAAGCGAATCTTAGGATTGACGATCCTGATAGCCTCAAGAAGATTGAGCGGACCTATGCCAGTAATCTCTACAGTGGTAACAGGCTGATCAAAGGAAACTCCGACAAAGCTTTGAGCAGCGAGGTTATATACTTCGGTTGCCTCAGTTTTTTGTAAAAGCCTAATACTGGAAGACATGTCGGTCAAATCATATTCTACAAGATGTAGATTAGGGTTGTTAGCAATGCCAAGCTCTTCAATTCTCCAGAAATTTACAGAGCTCGTCCTTCGATATGTACCATATACCTTATAACCCTTGTTCAATAGAAGCTCCGCAAGATAAGCCCCATCCTGGCCAGATATACCGGTTACCACCGCAGTCTTCATATTTTTCCTCTTTTGAGATCTAACTGTAAACTACAAAATATTCGCACAGCATTGATGGTACAGCGACCGTGCGTGCACCCTATATCCTGTAGAAATTAGATGACACCATGGCGGCGCAAGCGTGCGCCGTCAATCGATCTGGGCAGGAGAGGTCGAGCACAGCCGCATGAGCCCACTAGTTTCCAGGCCACGATCGCGAAAACGGCCGGGTCGGTCGAAGGCGACCGCCCAGACCTCACCCTTTTTCAACTCGGCGGTAGCGATGCGGCGTAGCGAACAGCGTTCGCTCGATCCGTCCAACCTCGCGCCGTACCGCGGCGAGGCTGTTTCGCTGGCTGTAGGCAGTTAGTTATTTCAGGGTCAACGATGGCGTGACGGTGCGGTCGCGCGTCGTGCCAATAGCATACTCGATATCCGGCAAGCGATCGACGATCAAGTCTCGGTTGAGCCTGTGATGCCTCCGATCATCTGGATGATTTACCACACCGGCCGCGTCCCGCCCGATCCAGGGCCCGGCAACCTCCTCGGTCCAGC
The DNA here is from genome assembly GCA_040508315.1 of Sphingobium sp. GTDB lineage: Bacteria > Pseudomonadota > Alphaproteobacteria > Sphingomonadales > Sphingomonadaceae > Sphingobium. The sequence goes on along the minus strand of JBEVNC010000181.1, from coordinate 7,590 downwards.
GGACAAAATGGGGTTGAGGCTGTGTAAAAACGGCATATCAGATGAGGTTGGCTCTGGTCGAGCGGGATCGGCTGGTAATGATCAGGCCTTGATCGTCTGGATGAGCGGCTGGGTTCCAAATATCTGGATCATCCGCTTCATGTTGTGGGCGAGGACGCTAAGGCTAATCTCGGCTCGGACGTTCTTGTGGGTCTGGTAAGAAAAGGCGGACTGCTCATCCAGGCTTTGAGGGTGCCGACGACATGCTCATCGGTCTGTCGTCGCAGGCCCATGGCGTCGGGCAGCCGGTCGAAGCGCTTTTGCATGGCGTCGAGCACTTCCTCATGGACCCACCCCTCACGCGCTTCACTTTTCTGGCATGCAACGTGGCCCCGACTGACAACTGTGGCAAGCAGACAGATGGCAATACTAGTCAATCTCACCTTGTCGATAGGAGCAGATTTTACCTTTGGTCAGATGGGCACCTGCCGGACGGGTATAAAGATCATGAGCGGCATCGTAGATTAAGTCGGGCTTGGGCGAAGTGGCCATGTTTCGCCCGGCCGGTGGTATCGATCTGGGGAACGCAAGGTAGGACACCCGTGCCTTCGCAATCCAGAATCTGGACACTATTGTAGTAGCGGCGACCGGCCAGAACCGTCAGCTGATCTGATCCTATGGCGTCCAGCGCGGCCCGTCCGATCGGCGCCAACTGGGTGCGATCGAGCCCGTCGTTGAGCACATGCGCGACAATGAGGTGATGTTCGGTATCGACCGCGGCCTGTACATCGTAGCCTACCATACCGGTGCCACGGCCTGACGTCGCCGTGGATCGCGCATTGGAATCGGTAAAGGTATCTGATTGTCAGGGGCTTGCTCGACCTGGGCAGCCATATCTTTCAGGTACTGCATCTGCCGCCGCAGTCCGGCGGTCTTCTCCCCGATCTTGCCGGTCCGCAGTCCGGGCACGTCGCTGTCTTCACGATTGGCGAGGTCCAAGGCCACCAGATAACAATCTATGCTCGCCTCGACCTGCTTGATCCGCTCGGCTGCCTTATACGCCGTGAAGTTGCGATCCCCGTTATTTACGGCTTTGAACTTACTGCCGCCCACCACGGTATTTTGCGTGGCATCTCCTGCCGGACAACCTCTGATTAGGCAATTGAATTAAAACATTATTTTTCAATTGGATTTCGTCCCCGGGCACCATAGCGCCGATGATACCCCCCGCGCGTCATTCTCCCGCTTGTACTGCCGCCTCTATCATCAGCCGCCAGATATTTGCCGCGTCGCTCTGGAACGCTTCTTCGGTTTCGGTATCGCGGACGTTCCTGACGATCTCCGCGCCTGCCTCCTGCATCGCCAGGGTGGGCTCTCTAAGAGACAATATCATGGCCTTGGCGGCGTCGCGGTAAATCCGGCGCAAGCCCTCGCAATCGGGATCGTCCCATGGCCATTCAGGTTGAGCGGAGGCGTGCATCGCCTGGGCGGCGCGTTCGATCATCGTCATAACGCTTCATAGCTGCGGAGCGCGCGGAACACAGCCTGCATCCGCAGCCAGATCGATCTTAATTGCCGGATGAGCAATTCGACCCGGCCCCAAGCGCCATGGAGCCGCAGCGGGAGCGGCATGCGGGGCGGCTCATCGCACGCCCCGCATCCATACCTATTGGCGAAGGTCTTTGCCCGCCTCTTCCATGGCCGCGCCAGTCTTTTCCTTGGCTTTATCCGCCCCATGCTCGATGTCGTCGCCGGCACGATCGGTTGCGGATTCGATATGATCGCCAGCGCGCTCTGCCGTCGCGGAGACATTCTTGGCCGCGCGGTCGACGGCGGCACCCGCGCGATCTGCGGCGGCTTCGATGTCCTGGCCTGCGGAATCGGCGGCGTCCTGCGCGCGCTGGTCCGTCTTTTCGCTGCATGCCCCCAAGGTGAAGACGGCGGCAGACAGGATGGCGAGGAGCGGGGCGTGTTTCATCGAAGTCTCTTTCGGACGTTGAAGGTGCATGCTCCAACTTCCCTTGCCGAAAGCCGTTCCAGATCCATCCTGTGTTTCGGCGATCCGCCCTGCGGGCGCGTGCCGGATGTTGCGTACTATCGGGCAGGGCTGCACAGGGAGGCGATGCCACGCCAAATGTCCCTCGCGGTCGTCGGAGCCGACCATCTCAACAAGACCGGTCCCGCTCGTCGTTTCGAGATCGCGCTATGCCTCCCCGGCGAACCGGTCGATCTGATCCCAGAGCCGAAGAACCCCGCCGACCCCAACGCCATTGCCGTCGTCACCGGCCGCGGTGTGAAGATCGGCTATATCCGGGCGGATCGTGCGCCGCTGGTCGGCACCTATCTTTCTCGCGCGCGCATTTCCGACGTCAGGTTCCAGCAGGCTGCGAAGTGGGGCGCCATCATCAGGATCGGCCTCGACGGGGAGCGCGCGGTGCTGCCGGAGGATCGGGTGGCGCCACCTATCGATGACGATACGGGATTCTGGCCCGATTACATCCCGCCGGACGACTGAGCCGACACGCTGGTCTTTCGGCGCTGCTCCTTCCCGCTTGGCGGGATGGTGCGGATCGTGGCGGCATATTCGGCGAACAATACGAGTATCCAGAACTCGATGCCGGCAAACTCCCCCTTGGCGAAGCCGCCGATCAGGTCGAAGACCAGCAAGCCCATGGCCATGAAGCGAAAAGGCATCATGCTCTGCGCGGGAAAGTCCGCCCGCAGCGCCGCGGTCAGCATCGCGATGACACATAACACGCCGAATATGATCGACTGGACCAGCGTTTCCGCGCGGTAGAGCCCGTCGCAGGCGGCAGCGAACCAGAACAGGCGCGACATGGCGAACTGCGACTGCCGCGTCGCCTGGCACAGCTTGATGATCGGCGGAATGAAGAGAGTCTTCCCGATCCATTGATCGATCGCATCCAGGGTCATGGCGGGCAGATAAACCGTCGCGGTCTGAACAGATAGGGAAATGTGATCCGCTTGCCGTTTCGACGCCCCGCCCCAGCGCCCTTGAAATAAAATAGATAGTTAGCTATCTAACTATTATGAATCGCAGCCGCATGCAGCGGGAGATCGCGCAGATACTCCCCAACGTCTCCCGCTCCTGGCGTCAACTCGCCGATACCGTGCTGGCGGAGTTCGGCGTGTCCAATTCCATGGCATGGTGCCTTATCTATCTCGAACGCCTGGGGCCGGAGGCGCGGCAGACCGATCTCGCCCAGGCCATCGGCATCACCCAGCCATCGACCGTTCGCGTGCTCGACCAGCTGGAAGCGGCCGGCCTCGTCGCGCGGGCGCAGGACCCGGACGACCGGCGGTCCAATCGCCTGACCCTGACCGACGAGGGCAAGGCGCAGCATGGCCGGATAGAGGCCAGCCTGGCCGCGCTGCGCAACACGCTGTTCGACGGCGTGGCAGAGGGGGACATTGCGGCGACCCTGCGCGTTCTGGATGCTCTGTCGGGTCACATCGCGGAAAGGCGGGGATGAGCCATGGGCGAACGCTTCGGCCTGCCGGCGGCGATCTTCTCGCTGAAATGCTTTGCAGCGGCCATGCTCGCGCTGTTCGTGTCGATGAGCATCGGGCTGGAGCGGCCCTATTGGGCGTTCCTGACATCCTATATCGTCGCGCAGCCGCTGGCGGGCGCGGTCATATCCAAGGCGGTGTTCCGGCTGGTCGGCACCTTCGTCGGCGCGGTCGCGGCGGTCGTCATGGTGCCGTCGCTGGTGAATGCGCCGGAACTGCTCAGCCTCGCTTTCGCCTCATGGCTGGCGCTGTGCGTCTTCATCTCGCTGCTCGACCGCACGCCGCGGTCCTACATGTTCGTGCTGGCAGGCTATAGCGCGTGCATCATCGGCTTGCCGAGCGTCGCCGAACCCGATCAGATCTTCACCGTCGCAGCGCTGCGCGTGCAGGAGATCAGCATCGGCATATTATGCGGCAGCCTGGTGCATGGGCTTGTGCTGCCCGGTTCGATCACCGGCCTGCTGCTGTCGCGCGTCGAGGGCATATTGCGCGATGCCGAACGCTGGTCGAGCGATGCCGTCGCGATGACGCCCGTCCCGGCGCTGGAGGCGGAGCGGCGGCGGCTGGCGCATGACGTGACGGAGTTGCATCAGCTTTCCATCCACCTCCCCTTCGATATCTCGCGGCAGGCCCCGCGGGTCCGCGTGGTGCGCGCGATGCAGGACCAGCTTTCCATGATCCTGCCGCTCGGCGCGGCGGTGCAGGACCGGCTGGAGAATTTCCGGCGCGAGGGCGGCATACCCTCGCCGGAGATGACGGCGCTGATCGAGGATGCCCGCCTGTGGCTCGCTGCGCCGGGCGGCGACCGGGCCGAACGCACCCGCGCTGCGGACGCCCTCATCGCGCGCTGCGTCGCGCTCGAACCGAAAACCGGCCCGTTGACCAGTTGGCATGAGATGCTGCGCCTCAGCCTGCTGGCCCGCCTCGCGACGTTGATCGCGGTGCACCGCGACTGCCGCGACCTGCTCGACCAGATGACCAGCCCCGGCCGCCGGGCAGTGACGCCGCGCGTCGCCGCATTGCTGGAGGGTCGCCGCAATCGCGAATTGCACCGCGACTATGCGGGCGCGGCGCGCGGGGCGTTCGGCGCGTTCGTGACACTGGGCGTTGGCTGCGCCCTGTGGATCGGTAGCGGCTGGACCGACGGCAGCACCGCGGTCATGCTGGCAGGCGTTTTCCTGGCCCTCTTCTCCGCCATCGAGAATCCCATCGGGCCGCTCAAGGGGTTCATGATCGGCACGCTGATCGCCTCCATCCTTGGCGCGATATACGGCTATGGGATATTGCCGCGCATCGACGGTTTCCCGATGCTCGCCGCCGTTCTGGCGCCGGTGCTGCTGGTTGGCGGCGCGTTGATGGCATCGCCCCGCTATGGCGGAATCGCGCTGCCCGCGATGATGGGCATGGGCAGTCCCGCCTTGCTCTCGGCGCGTTATACCAATGAGTTTACGGGCTTTGCCAATGGCTCGCTGGCGCAGCTTGTCGGCATCTGGTTCGCGATCGTCATGGTCGGGTTGTTGCAGTCGGCTGGCGCGCGCGGCGCGATCCGGCGGACCGTTCGGGCAGGCTGGGCCGACATCGCGGCGCGGGCAAACCTGATGAGCACACCGGACGTGCGCGGCTGGATCAACCGGATGCTGGACCGCATCGCCCTGCTCGCGCCCCGCCTGGCGGCAGTGGGTCAGGATGGCGGTGCGCCGCTCTATGACGCGCTGCGCGACCTGCGCACTGGCGTTGCCATCGGCGAGCTTCGCCAGTTGCGGATCGACCTGCCGCCGGACGAAGGGGCGCCGCTGACTGATGTGCTGGCGGGCGTGGGCGACCATTATCGCCGCCTCGATCCGGCCGATCCACAGCCCGCCGGGCCGATGCTGCTGCACGACATCGACGGCGCCATGGCCCGGCTTTCGGCCAATCCGGCACCCGAGGTCCGCCGTGAAGCCACGCTGGCGCTGGTCAGCCTCAGGCGGAACCTGTTCCCGGACGCCATGTCCTATGAAAGGGCCGCTGCATGACCGGGGAAGTTTCCTTCGACGGTGTGTTCGTGCCGACGCTGCTGGTGCTGGCGTTCTTTGCCGCCGCCCTGTCTTTTGGCCTGACGCGGCTGCTGGCCGCCTTCGGCCTTTACCGTTTCGTCGCCTACCGCGCGCTTGTCGACCTCAGCCTGTTCGTGCTGCTCCTCGGCCTGCTCGCCATCCTTCTACCCCATCTGGGATATCGTCTATGAAGCCTAGCCTCGCCCTGGCGGGCCGCAGCGCCGCCACCATCGTCCTCGTGGTCGCCGCGATCCTGGTGGCTGTCGCCATGTGGACCCATTATGAGCGCAGCCCCTGGACGCGGGACGGCCGGGTGCGCGCCGACGTGGTGCGGGTGACGCCCGACATAGGCGGCCTCATCACCTCCGTCGCGGTGCGCGACAATCAGGCGGTGAAGGCGGGCGACACCCTCTTCGTCATCGACACGCCGCGCTATGCGCTGGCGCTGCGGCAGGCGGATGCGGCGGTGGCGAGTGCGCGCGCGACGCTGGGCCAGGCACGGCGCGAGGCGCAGCGCGACCTGGCGCTGGGCGACCTGGTCGCGGCGGAATCGCATGAACAGAATCTCGCCCGCGTCGCGACGGCGGAGGCCGCACTGGCCCAGGCGATGAGCACGCGCGAGGGTGCGGCGCTCAACCTTCGCCGCACCCGCATCATGGCCTCCGTCAACGGCGTCGTCACCAATCTCGACCTACATCCGGGCGACTATGTCGCGGCGGGGCAGCAGGCGATGGCGCTGGTCGACCGCGACTCCCTGCGCGTCGAGGGCTATTTCGAGGAGACCAAGCTGCCGCTCATCTGCGTCGGCGCGCCGGTGCGCGTGCGGCTGATGGGCGAAGCGACCGATCTGGTCGGCCATGTCGACAGCATCGCTTACGGCATCAACGACACCAGCCGCAGCGACAGCGGCAATCTGCTGCCATCGGTGGAGCCGACCTTCTCCTGGGTACGGCTGGCGCAGCGCATACCGGTACGGATCAAGCTGGATCGGCCACCCGCCACGATGCGCCTGATCGCAGGGCGCACGGCGACAGTGACCGTCGAGCCTGCGGCCAAGGATGGCGCGCGGCCGGGGACGTGCCGTCATGCGTAAGTCCCTCGCTACGCCGCTGATGGCGCTGACGCTGACGGCCTGCGCGACAGCCGGGCCGGACTATCATCCTGCCGTTCCCTCCGCCGCCACCGCCGGTGCATTCCAGTCGGCAGTCGGACCGGGCGTGGATGGCGTGCAGGCGCTGCCGGACCATTGGTGGCGCCTCTACAACGACGCGCGGCTCGACACCCTGATCGAGCAGGCACTGGCCGCCAATACCGACCTGCGCGTCGCCGACGCCAATCTGGCAAGCGCCGAAGCGGTGCTGCGCGAGGCGGAGGCGGGACGGACGGTCACGACGTCGGTCAGCGGCGGCGTCTCTTTGTCCCGCGCGTCGGGCACGGGTCAGGCGCTGCCGGGTTCGGTTAGCGACAATTTCGGCATCAGTGCCGCCTATCCGCTCGACCTCAACGGCCGGATCAGGCGCGCCATCGAGGCAAGCCGCGCGGATGTGCAGGCGACCGAGGCCGCGCGCGATTTCGTGCGGGTCAGCGTCGCGGCGGCGACCGCCAGAGCTTACGCCCAAATCTGCTCGGCCAATTATCTGCTCGGCATCAACCGGCGCGTCGTGGCGCTCCAGCGCGAGACGCTGACCGCGACGCAGCGGCTGTCGCGCGGCGGACGCGGCACCGCCTTCGACGTCAGCCGGGCGCAAGCGGCGGTCGACACGAGCGAGGCCGCGCTCCCCGCCTTCGAGGGGCAGCGGCAGACCGCGCTCTATCTGCTGGCGACGCTGCTGGGCAGGGCGCCGGCCGACTATCCGCGCGAGGTGGCGGATTGCGCCGTCCTTCCCGGCCTCGGCGCACCGCTGCCGACCGGCGACGGCGCGGCGCTGATCCGGCGGCGGCCCGACATCAGGCAGGCGGAGCGGATCATCGCTGGCGATACCGCCCGCGTCGGGGTGGCGACGGCGGACCTCTATCCGCAAATCAGCATCGGCGGCTCATTGGG
>JBEVNC010000157.1:0-5633 GCA_040508315.1 Sphingobium sp. | reverse complement strand
AGGTCCACCGTGTCGAATTTGGGATAGCCGACCACGACGACGTTTTCCGCTGTGCCAAGCCCATGAGCGATCATCTCGCGCGCGACCTTCGGGCCGCTGACGAGGATGAGGTCGAAGTTCGCCATGTCGGGATGATAGCTGACCGAGCGGTCGCCCGCGCCGTGGGGCACGAAGGCGAAGGCAGGCATGGGACCGCCCGCCCAGCGCCTTTTCAAACGCAGGCAGGTTCGCTCCGGGCTGACGATGACCGATGCGGCGCGCAGGCGGGGGGCGTGGTGGTCCAGCCGGGCGAGGCGCTTCACGGGGGCCAGGCGGTTGGGGAGCGAGAGGGCGGCTTCCTTCCAGCGGGGGAGCGAGAGGTCGAGCCACGCCACGCGGGCATTCGGGCCGATGAGGGCGGCGGCGCGTGCCGCGATGGCAGGCGTTCCGGTGGCGCAGGTGACGCGGACATCGCCCCTTTCGCTCAGCGCGCGGGCGATCCCTGCGACATGGGCGACCTGATGGGCGGCGTCGTGGTTGAACAGGACGATGATTTCGGGGCGCTGCGTCATCGGCCGGACCATTTCGCCACCGTCCAGCCGCGTTGGCGTGCGGTGCGCTCGAACGCCTCGAGCGGATTGACGACGATAGCCTCGTCCGCCCATTCCAGCGTCGGGATGTCGGTCACATGGTCGGAGGTGAAGCGGATATGGGCGGTCTCCCGCGCTATGCCCTGTTCTGTAAGCCAGCCCTGAATCATGGCCAGTTTGGCGAGGCCATAGCAATTGCTGCCGTCGATACGGTGCGTGATGTTGCCATGGGCGTCGAGCATCGCCGTGGTGGCCACCACGTCCGATATGCCCAATTCCCGCGCGATGGCGTCCGCGTAGAAATGATGGGCGGCGGAGGCGATGACGATCCTCGTCCCGGCGGCGCGGTCGTCCGCCAACTGTCGCCGCGCCTCCGCATAGATATATCGATCAACGAAGACGCGGGCGAACGCCTCGGCGGTAGCGGCCATCCTGTCCAGCGAGACGCGCGGGCCGAGGAGCAGGCGGTGCATCACTTCCTTCAGGCGGTCGCGGTCGATCAACCCGGCGGCTCGTGCGAGTGCCGCGATGCCGACGCCGCCGATGAGAAACAGGCGCAGCGGCGACTGTCGCCATGCAGCATAGAGCAGGAATGGCGACCATGTCGGCACGCGCGTTAAGGTCCGGTCCAGATCGAATATGGCAAGGCGCACAGGTGGGGCGCTGATATTCTGGCCCGGCATGTTCAAGACAGGAATCTCCCGTTGGGGATAGGGATTATGTGGTGGCGGGTTGGCCAGGGCATATACATGCCCATATTGGGGGCATGATGATTAAGAGATTTCACGCGGTCACACTGCTGGCTGCCATGGCGATCGGGTCCGTTGGAGTGGCTCAGGCGGAAGGGCCGGAGGGCAGGAACGACCTGTCCGCCTGCGTTGCGGGACGCCCGTCGATATTGGCGCAGGTGCATGGTTTCAAGAGCGATGTCGGTATCGTACGCGGGCAAGTCTATAGCGGCGTGGCGGCGGATTTCCTGGAGAAAGGCAAATGGTTGCGCCGCGTCGAGGCGCCGCGCACGCGCGAGGCGGTCATGACCATCTGCCTGCCCGTGTCCAGCCCCGGCAACTATGCCATCGCGATCCGCCACGATGCGAACGACAATGGCAAGTCGGACTGGAACGACGGCGGCGGCTTCTCGCGCAATCCCAGGCTGTCGCTGCTGAACCTCAAGCCCGCCCATTCCGATGTGGTCGTCACGGTGCCGAGCAACAATCCGCTGAAGATCGACATCGTGATGCAGTATCGTAGAGGGCTGACCATCGCCCCGCTGGCGCCGCTGTCGCTGCCCGTGGTGCCCGGCAACAAGCGTTGATCGCTCCGCCAGTGCGGTGAAGTGCGGCCCGCGCGCTACTGCGCTTTCTTCGCGGCGATATAGCGGTCGGCTTCCTCCTCCAGCACGCTGAGCGGCAGAGCGCCATTGGCCAGCACGACCTCGTGATAGTCGCGTATGTCGAACTTGGTCCCCAGCGCCGTCTCCGCCCGCTTGCGCAGTTCCGCGATCTTGAGCTGGCCGATCATGTAGCTGGTCGCTTGGCCCGGCATGTTGATGTAGCGGTTAACCTCCCGCTCTGCGTCCAACCCAGAGATCGGCGAATTGTCGTGGAAATAGGCGATGGCCTGTTCGCGCGTCCAGCGCTTGGCATGAAGGCCGGTGTCGGTGACGAGCCGGATCGCCCGCCAGATCTGCGCGGAGAGCATGCCGAATTCCAGTTCCGGCGTCCGATAGGCGCCCATCTCCTTGGCGAGGCGCTCGCTATAGAGGCCCCAGCCTTCGACATAGGCGCCATACCCGCCAAAGCGCCGAAATTTGGGGAGGTCAGGCAGTTCCTGCGCGCGGGCGATCTGAAAATGATGGCCAGGTGCGCCCTCATGCGCGGCGATGGATTCGACCTGCGTCTTCTGCACCTGCGTCATGTCGGACAGGTTGACATAGTAGATGCCGGGCCGCGAGCCGTCGGGTGCCGGCGGGTTATAGAAGGCGATCGGCGCGGTCTTCTCGCGCCAGGATTCCACTGCGCGCACTTCCAACTGCGCCTTGGGCAGCGTGTGGAAGAAGCGTGGTGCGGCCGCCATCATCCGTGCGATCATGTCGCGGGCACCGCCCAGATATGCCTCGCGTCCGGCAGCGTCGTTGGGAAATTTATAGACAGGGTCGGTGCGGACATGATCGAAGAAGGATTCGAGGCTGCCCTTATAGCCCATCCGATCCTTGACCACCTCCATCTCCGCCCGGATCGCAGCGACCCGCTCCAGACCGATCCGGTGGATCTGGTCGGCGGTGAGGTCTGTGGTCGTCATCTCCGATAGCAGGGCGTTGTAATAGGCCTCGCCATTGGGCAGGCTCCATGCGCCGTCATTACCCTTGGCCAGCGGCTCGATGGCGTCGAGTGTCGCGAACAGCGTGTCGAAGCCGCGCCGGAACGGGCCGGTCAGGGCGGCGGCGGCGTCCTTGACCAGCGTGGCTTTCTCGGCGGCAGGGGCTTTCAGGGCTGCGACCTTCTTGCGGAAATCGGCCAGCAGCGCGCTATCCTCTCCCTTGGTGAAGGGCGCGCCGACCAGGACGGCGCGCGCATCCTCCCGCGCGGGCGCGAATATCATCTTGGGCGGGACGATGCCCTTGGCCGCCTGGTCGCGCATGGCCCGCGATACCTCGCGCATGACCCGCTCTACCTCGATGAGGCGGGCGATATAGGCGCGGGCGTCCGAGACGGTGTCGACGCGATGCTGGTTGAGCAGGAGGACGGGGATGTCACCCGCGGGGCTGCTTACGGTCGAGACCGGGAAGCCATAGTCGCGGAACGGGTAGAGGCGGCGCTGGCGCTCGACCTGATCCTCGAACAGACGGTAGCTGAGCCGTGCCTGTTGCCCGAGGCGGTCGGGCGAGAATTGGGCGCGCAGTTCGGCCAGCTGCTTCTCCGCGAGCGCCATGGCGCGCACGTCATTCTGGTCGGTATAGTCGTTCAGCCGGTCATAATTGGTCTTGAGGCCAAGAGCGGTCTGGGTTTCCGGGCTGAGCGCGACCTGGGCATCGAAGGCCGCGTCGAGGAAGCTGTTGAGGCGAGCATCCTCCGCCTTCGTGTCGGTGGCTGCCGTAGTGGCCGGCGGCGTGGGCGCTGCGTAAGCGGCGGTGGCGGAGCCCGTCAGCAGCAGGAGGATGAGGGAAAGGCGTGCCGTCAACGGGGGTCTCCTTGGCCGGGATGTTATCGGGTGCGACGCTACTGCGCGGCAGGGGCGCGGGCAATGGCCGTCTGCGGAAAGTGCGGCCGGGCGATGCCATGCGGGATGTATGAACTGAAGGCATCAATACTGCCAATCCGGACCGATCCGGGCTGTCCTACACAATGGAAGAAAATATAGGTGCCATCGTGGGAGGTGCGAATCATGGCTATTCTTTCCGACGACTGGGTTGAGACTGCGCTCAAGGTAACCGGGCACTTCGAGGACTCCAGCCAGCCGCTGTCCGCCGTGACCGGCGATTTCGACGGCATGGGCCTTTCGCTGGGCGTTCTTCAGTGGAATATCGGTTCGGGATCGTTGCAGCCGATGGTCAAGCCGCTAGGCCTGGCCGCGGTGACAAAGGCGATGCCGACCTATGGTGCCGACTTCTGGAAGGCGTGCAATGCGCCGATCCCGGCGGGACTTGCGATATGCAGGGGTTGGCATTCCGGCACTGCCCTGAAAGCCCCGGTGCGCAAGGAATTGCGTGCCTTTACCGGCAGCCCGGTCTTCGTCGCGCAGCAAGTGGCCCGCGCGCGCAAGATCGCGGAGCAGGCGCTGGCGGCCGCGAAGACATATGCAAAGGCCGATCCGGCCATGGGCGGGATCGTCACCAAGGCGACATTCTGCTGGTTCTTCGACGTTTACACCCAGAATGGCGGGCTCAAGGGGCTGGACCATGGGGATGTCGCGGCGTTCATCGCACAGCATGGCGCGACGGGGGTGGACGACCGGATCTGCGACTGGCTGGAGGGCCGGGCAGCGGGAACGGTGGGCTATAGGGACGCGCTTTCCAATGCGGTGCTCTGGCGGAACAAGGTTGCCGCGCCGCATCTGTCGCTGTTCGTGCTGAGCTATTTACGGTCCAGCCTGTCGCGCACGGAGTATCGCGCCGATGTTCTCAACCGCAAGGCGACGATCGCGACGCGGGTGGGCTGGGTGCACCGGGAAAAACATGACCTGACCGCCCTGTTGAAGTGACCAACGCGCTCCATCATGGATGTTATTGCGCCGATACAGGTGCTGCTTTCCCTCGACTTTTGGGCACCTGTGATAAATACTTGATCTGAAACGATCAGGGGAGGCGGCCAGCATGCAGGAGCCGGATGCAGCCATCGGCGCGATCAGGACGCCGGAGCGCGGCTTTTCGCCTTTATCGGCGCTGTTGTCCGGGCGCGCCCTCCCAGCCGCAGCGGCGCGGATCGGCATTGCATTGGCCCGGCGGCGCGGGCGGCCATGGCGCGTCGGGACCTATGTCATCGCGGCGCGGCACGCGGATGTGGCGGAAGCGCTGCGCCGCGACCTGGATTTCATCATCGCGCCAGTGAACGCGGCAAAGATCGACGCGGTGAACGGTCCGTTCGTGCTGGGCATGGACAGGTCCGACCGGCTGGAGCGGGAGCGTCGCGCACTCTATGCGGCGCTGCACCGGGTCGATCTGGGCACGATTGCGGGCCGGACGGCGGCGCGGGCGGCGGGGCGGCTGGAGGTGTCGGGTGGACGCTTCGACGCCATTGCCGATTATGCACGGCCCGTCGCCGCCGCGACCGCGATGGACCTGTTCGGCGTCGCGCCTGCCGACGGGGCGCTGTTTGCGGAAGTGGCGCGGGCGATCTTTGCACATACATTCCTCAACCTCGGCAATGACGAGGCGGTGGAGGCGCGGGCATTGGCGGCGGCATCGCTGCTGGGCGGCTGGCTGAAGGCGGAGATTGCGGCGCGGCGGGCGCGGAGCGATCCGGGCGAGGATTTCATGGGTGCGCTGCTGGCAGGCGGCGAACTGGACGATGACGGCGTGCGGCGGACGCTGGGCGGCATGCTGGTGGGCAGCATCGATACGACGGT
>JBEVNC010000146.1:0-16628 GCA_040508315.1 Sphingobium sp. | reverse complement strand
CCCAATGGATTCCGTGCTTTTCCTATGCGACAACGGCTTAAGAAATTCCATCGGGGTTTGGATTGCCGACGTCAAGGGTCACCAGCGCACGAGCCATGGGGGGGAGGGAGCCGGAACTGGTCCATCCCGCCTTCTGCCAATATGGTGTGCCCGGCGGCACCGGACCCGTGCTCATCGCGGTGCCCCATGCCGGCCGCGAATATCCCGCCGACATCGTGAGGCGCGCGCGTGTCGGTCTCGCCGGGCTTCAGGCGCTGGAAGACCGTTATGCCGATGCCATTGCGGCTGAGGCTGTCGCGGCCGGTCACTGCACGCTGATCGCCCGGCGCGGACGCGCGGTCATCGACCTCAACCGGCACGCGGCGGAAATCGACCATGGCAGCGTGGCCGACATACCCCATGGCGCCCCGATGCGGGTGAGCGCCAAGCTGCGCGGCGGGCTCGGCCTCGTGCCGCACCGCTATCACAGCATTGGCGAGCTATGGCTGCGGCGGCCATCCTATGCGGAGGTGGCCGAGCGTATCCGTCTGGTGCATTCGCCCTATCATGAGCAGGTGGCCGGATTGCTGGCGGAGACGGCGGCGGTGCATGGCAGCGCCTGCCTGATCGACCTGCACAGCATGCCGCCGCTCAAGGGTCCGGACGGACAGGGCGGCGTCGACGTCGTACTGGGCGACCGCTTCGGCCAGAGCGCGTCGGTCGCCATCACGCGCAGTGCGGCGCTGCTGATCGAATCGCACGGGTTCCGCGTGGCGATCAACGCGCCCTATGCGGGTGGCTATACGCTGGAGCGGCATGGGCGGCCGCATGGCGCCATCCATGCGCTCCAGGTGGAGATCGACCGCTCGCTCTATCTGGACGAGGTGCTGGACCAGCCGGGGCCGGGGGGTGAGCGCTGCGCGCGGATGGTCGCGGACCTGGCGGCGATGCTGGGTTCGGCGCTGGGCGACCGGGTGCCGCTGGCCGCGGAGTAGCCCGCATCGAAACAGCCCGCATCCCCTGCCGCACATAAAAAACCACCCCATGCGATGCACGGGGTGGCCAAGGTTCAGGGAGGAGACGTCCCCGAAGGGACGCTCATGCGGAACTCGAAAGGGGGGGCAAGTCCCGCATGAGACCAATTTAGGGCAGGCTCCTGTGTTCTTCAAGGCACAGTGCAAAGAAAATCGACAGCCCGTCGATGAACGGGCACGCACCGTCTCTCAAGTCGCGTGCGCGCATGAAAAAGGCCGCGTCCGGATGGGCGCGGCCTTGAACCATGATCAGAAAATGTGATCCGAGAGGATGTTAGCTCAGAAGGCGGCGATGGGCTGGACCGGCATCTTACCCTGCTCGACCTGCTGCTGGAACACGTCGCGGACGAGCTGCAGCGAAAAGATATGCGCGTAGAGCAGCGGCAGCATGCCGTTCTGGTTGATCTTGCGCAGCGTGTCGCCGCGCAGATCGCGCAGCTTTTCCTCGTTGATCATCTGGAAACCGCGATAGACGAAGGGCTGCTCCGAACCCTGCGGCTGGATGCTGACCTCACCCTCCATCAGCAGGTCGTAGGACTTGAGGTCGTTCATGAACTGGGCGGTGCGCGCGGCCGCCTGCTCGAACTGTTCGCAGAAGTTGAGGATGTTCCTGGTCAGCTCGCTCGGCTCGGTGCCCTCGAACAGCGGATCGCCATCCTCGAACTCGCCGATGGTTTCCGACGCGGGGTCGAAGCAGAGCGACAATTCGTCGCTGTCGGTGCGCAGGCGGGCCAGCATCCAGGGATAGCGGCGCACATAGGCGGGCACATAGCTCGACCCGATCAGCTTGCCCTCATCGTCGAGGATGGTGTTGACGCCCTCGTTCAGGCCCATCAGCGCCAGGGGAACCGGATCGGCGCCGCTCGAAAAGACGATGGGCAGGAAACGCTGGGCAGGCACAAACTCGTCGACCGTCAGCGGCACGGCATGATGCTTGGTCAGGAAGGGCGCGGACTCGGCGGGGCGAAGGCGGAAATTCGCATGCTCCTGACTGTTGAGCGGCGTCAGGCCCGAATATAGTACGGGCAGCGAATTGATCTGCGGCGCGGTGGCCATGACGAGAGGTTCCTAACTATTCACGGCGCCGCGCGCCTCGTCTGCGGGATGGCGCCGCAATAAGCGGATGCGGATCAGGAGGCAAGCGGGACCAGCTTTCCGGGATTCATGATGCCATGGGGATCGAAGGCGCTTTTTATGGCGCGCAGGGCGGTCAATCGGGCGGGGGAGGCGAGGCGGGCCAGTTCCGCAACTTTCATCTGGCCGATGCCATGTTCGGCGGAAATGGAGCCGCCCCACGCGACCACCAGATCGTTGACGAGGCGGCTGACCGCCTCCCCATTTTCCGCCACCCATGCAGCGCCGCGATCGCCCCCGTCGCGGGGCGGGCGGACATGATAATGGATGTTGCCGTCGCCCAGATGACCATAGCTGGAGGCGGAACTGCCGACGAACGCCGCCTCGCAGGTGCGCGCCGCCTCGATCATGAAGGCAGGCATGTCCGCCACCGGCACGCTGATGTCATATTGCATCGCCGGACCCTTGGCCTTTTCGGCGATGGAGACGGTTTCGCGCATGTGCCACAGGGCATCGGCCTGCGCGTCGCTCGCGGCGATGGTCGCGTCGACCAGCAAGCCTTTCTCGAAGGCATCGGCCAGTGCGGCCTCCATACGCGCGGTCAGCGCCTCGGTATCGGCGGGGTCGGACGTCACTGCCTCGATCAGTGCGTGCCACTCGGCAGGGGCCTCGATGGGGCGGCGCGCGCCCGCGATCTCCTCGCATACCACGCCCAGAATTTCGTCGGAGATGACCTCGAACCCTTCGACCGCGTCGCCCAGCGCCGATTCCATATGGCGCAGCAGGGCCAGGGCCTGCTCGGGCGTGACGACCCCGGCCCAAGCGACGGCGCGCGCGGCGACGGCGGGGAGCAGGCGAAGCGAGGCGGCGGTAATGACGCCGATGGTCCCTTCCGCGCCGATCAGGACATGGCGCAGGTCATAGCCGCGATTATCCTTCTTGAGCGCGGCGAGGCCATCGAGAATGCTGCCGTCGGGGAGCACTGCCTCCAGCCCCTCCACCTGCGCGCGCATCGTGCCGTGGCGAAGCACCTGCGTTCCGCCCGCATTGGTGGAGATCAGGCCGCCGATGGTCGCGGCGCCCTTCGCGCCGAGGCTGAGCGGGAAGCGGCGCCCGGCATCGGCTGCTGCTTCGTGCAATGTCTGGAGGATGACGCCCGCCTCGCACAGGGCAAGGTTGGCGTCGGTGTCGATGGATCGGATCGCGTTCATCGCGCGCAGCGACAGGATGAACGCCTTGCCATCGGCCGGAGGCGTCGCGCCGCCCACCATCGAGGTATTGCCGCCCTGCGGCACCAGCGCAATGCCATGCTCTGCCGCCAGCCGGACGATGGTCGCGACCTCCTGCACGGTGCGGGGGGACAATAGAGCCGCCGCATCGCCATGATATTTGCCGCGCCAGTCGGTGGTCCATGCGCTCACCAGATCGGGATCGTCGGTCACGCGGCCATCGGGCAGGGTGTCGCGAAAGAGTTTCACTGCGTCCATATTCATCATCCTGCGTCCGATATGGTTTTGCGGCTGGCCTTTACCAGATTAATCCCATGTTCAAGCGCAACCCAATAGGCGAATTGCGGGGTTTGGACAGGGACGGATCGTGTCGACGGCTTTGGTTTTCTTGATCGGCTTTACGGCCGTGGGCGATGCTATTGCGCCCATGGGACCGGTCGTGCCTGTCATACCTGCCGCCCATGCCGACGCCGCGGACGAGCGCCGCCGCCGTCCCGCCGACAGCGAGACTTTGCATGGCATGCCGCTGGGCACCATAACTATAGAGCGTCGGATCATCATCCGCGTCCCCATGCTGCCCCCGCTTCCCGTCGCGCCCCGCACCAATGTTCCGCAGGCGGCAGTGCCGGTGGCGGAGCGGCGGTCGAGCTGTCTGTCCCTTCGCGCCATACGAGGCGCGACCATTCATGAGCGTGTCGGCCTGTTGTTCGTCACCCAGTCCAACGACCGCTATCAGGCGAGTCTGGAGCGCGGCTGTCGGCCGGTGGATTTCCAGTCGGGCTTCTACCTCAACCCGTCGGCCGATGGCGCGGTATGC
Organism: Sphingobium sp.; assembly: GCA_040508315.1. GTDB lineage: Bacteria > Pseudomonadota > Alphaproteobacteria > Sphingomonadales > Sphingomonadaceae > Sphingobium. The sequence continues at coordinate 12,495 of JBEVNC010000146.1, read as the reverse complement.
GCGGGCCGCGACCTGCTCCATGCGCGTAGCGGCGCGAAGTGCGCAATTGTGACGATGACTCGCCTCTCCGGGGGCATGTAAAGCGCGATTTGCTTGACAGCGGCGTTGCATTCTCGCATGCCGCGCGCGAAAATGCCGCCGACCTCATGGTCGAAGATCGCGGCATCCTTTATCCCGGAACCCGCATGAACTTTGCCGATCTCGGCCTATCCGAAGAATTACTCAAGGCCGTCAATGAGGCAGGCTACGACACGCCGACGCCCATTCAGGCGCAGGCCATCCCTTCCGTCCTGATGATGCGCGACATCATCGGCATTGCGCAGACGGGAACTGGCAAGACGGCCAGCTTCGTGTTGCCAATGATCGACATATTGGCGCATGGCCGCCGCCGCGCGCTGATGCCGCGATCCCTGATTCTGGAGCCGACGCGCGAACTCGCCGCGCAGGTCGCCGAGAATTTCGAGAAATACGGCAAGAACCACGATCTGAAGATGGCGCTGCTCATCGGCGGCGTTCAGATGGGCGATCAGGTCAAGGCCCTGCAGGAGGGCGTCGACGTCCTGATCGCGACGCCGGGCCGCCTGATGGACCTGTTCGAGCGTGGCAAGATACTGATGACCGGCTGCTCGCTGCTGGTGATCGACGAGGCGGACCGGATGCTCGACATGGGCTTCATCCCCGATATCGAGAATATCTGCACCAAGCTGCCCGCCAACCGCCAGACCTTGCTGTTCTCCGCAACCATGCCGCCGCCGATCAAGAAGCTGGCGGACAAGTTCCTGTCCAATCCCAAATCCATCGAGGTTGCGCGGCCCGCCACGGCGTCGGCCAACATCACGCAGCGCATGGTGCGCGTCGAGGAAAAGCAGAAGCGCGAAGTGCTGCGCGACCTGCTGCGCACGGACGATGTGACCACCGCGATCATCTTCTGCAACCGCAAGACGATGGTGCGCGACCTTGCCAAGAGCCTGAAGCAGAACGGCTTTTCGGCGGGCGAGATCCATGGCGACATGGATCAGGGTTCGCGGATCGCGGAACTGGACCGCTTCAAAAATGGCGGCATCAACATATTGGTGGCGTCGGACGTCGCGGCGCGCGGCCTCGACGTGAAGGGCGTGAGCCACGTCTTCAATTTCGACGCACCCTGGCACCCGGACGATTATGTCCACCGCATCGGCCGCACCGGCCGCGCTGGCGCGACAGGCAAGGCCTATACCTTCGTAACCAAGGCGGATGCCGAAGCCATCGCCAGCATCGAGAAGCTGATCGGCACCTCCATCGAGGTCCATGACGCGGCGCCGGTCAAGGCCGAGCCGGCCAGGACCGAAACCGCGAAGGCCGAGCCGGACGCGCCGCGTGCCCCCCGCGAAGACCGGCAGGGCGACCGCAAGCGTGGCGGACGCCAGCGTGGCGGAGCCGCAGCCCGCGAGGAAAAGCCGCGCGAAGTCGCACCGGCAGAGGTCGCGCCCGCACCAGCGGCTCCAGCCGAAGTCGTCGCTCCGCGTGAGGTTGCTCCGCGCGAGGAACGCCCGCAGGACGACAATCGCCGCGACAGCCGCCCCCGCCGCGACGAGCGCAGCGAACGTCCGCGTGGTCGCTATCGTCAGGAAGATTCGGACGGTCCCGACGATGGCTGGAACGGCCCGGTGCCGAACTTCCTGAACTTCGGTTTCGGTGGTGTCGGGCTTGGCGACGGCGAAGCGGCTGCCGGCTGACAGGCCCGGCTCAAATTCTGCGGATCGGGCCGGGATATCGCGCAACGATCTCGTCGGCGGTCAGCAATAACATGCCCTCGACCATGGCCTGAGCGATCAGCATGCGGTCGAAAGGGTCTTTGTGGATATCCGGCAAGCTGTCGATAGCGACTGCATGTTCGCTTGCGATGGGTAACTCGCCATAGCCATTGTCGAGAAGGCCGCGCCTGAGCAGCCGGGCGTCGACCGAGAAATCCGCCCGGCCGAGTCCGGTCTTGATGGCGATCTCCCACAGGCTGGCGGCGCTAAATATCGGCTCATTGGCCTCGTCGGCGATCAGGGCGCGGGCTTCGGCCGACAGCCTGCCGGGATCGCCCGCCGCCCAGAGCAGGACATGGGTGTCCAGCAGCAGCTTCATGCCGGATCGCTGAATAGTGCCGCGATATCCGCCTCTCCCATGCGGTCGAAATCATCGGGAACGCGAACCTCTCCCGCCATGAAGCCGAGGCGTTTGGCCTTGGTCAGGGCAGGGGCCTCGAGCGGCACGACCTTCGCCATCGGCTTGCCCGCGCGCGCGATGATGAAGCTGCCGCCTTTCGCGACCCGTTCGATCAGGCGGGACAAATGGGTTTTCGCCTGATGGATGTTGACGGTTTCCATGCGCGCCTCGCGGTTGGTTCACTAGGCTTAGTCTAGTTGGTCCGGCGGTTTGTCGCAACCCACCCTCGCAGGCGCAGGCACTCGACACCGCCGCCCTTTCGGTGCATCTGGCCATCCCCATCCCATCAGAATTGCACGAGACCATGGCCATCAAGCACGCCCTTCCCGTCACCCGCGCCGCCGACTTCGCCGCCTGGTATCAGGCGGTCATCAGCGAGGGCGATCTGGCCGAGGAGTCCGGCGTGCGCGGCTGCATGGTCATCCGGCCATGGGGATATGGCATCTGGGAGCGCATCCAGAAGCTGATGGACACCCGCATCAAGGCAGCGGGCGTCGACAATTGCTATTTCCCGCTGTTCATCCCGCTGTCCTTCTTCGAGAAGGAAGCCGACCATGTCGACGGTTTTGCCAAGGAGATGGCGGTCGTCACCCATCATCGGCTGAAAAGCATCGACGGCAAGCTGGTCCCCGATCCGGAGGCCCGGCTGGAGGAGCCGCTGGTCGTGCGCCCCACGTCGGAGACGGTGATCGGGCAGGCGATGAGCCGCTGGGTGCAAAGCTGGCGCGACCTGCCGCTGCTGACCAACCAGTGGGCCAATGTGGTTCGCTGGGAAATGCGCACCCGCATGTTCCTGCGCACCAGCGAATTTCTCTGGCAGGAGGGGCACACTGCCCATGCCGACCGCGCGGACGCGATGACGGAGACATTGCGCGCGCTCGAAATGTACCGTGATTTCGCGGAAACGGCGCTCGCCATGCCGGTGGTCGCTGGCGAAAAGCCCGAGAATGAGCGCTTCCCCGGCGCGACCGCGACCTACAGCATCGAGGCGATGATGCAGGACGGCAAGGCGTTGCAGGCGGGCACGTCGCATTATCTGGGAACCGGCTTCGCGGAGGCGGCGGGCATCCGCTATCAGGATCGCGAGGGCGGCCAGCAGCTGTGCCACACCACCAGCTGGGGCACGTCCACGCGCATGATCGGCGGCGTCATCATGGTGCATGGCGACGATGACGGCCTGCGCTGCCCGCCGATGATCGCGCCCTGGCAGGTGGTCATCGTGCCGATGCTGCGCGAGGCGCCGGAGGATGACGCGATCGTCGCCTATTGCCGCGACCTCAAGGCCGGGCTGGAGGCGTCTTCGGCCTTTGGCGAGCCGGTCCGCGTCCTGCTCGATGCCAAGCCGGGCAAGGCCGCGACTAAGCGCTGGTCCTGGGTCAAGAAGGGGGCGCCGCTCATCGTCGAGGTCGGCGGGCGCGATGTCGCGGCCGGCAATATCTCCGTCCTGCGCCGCGACCGGCTCTACCGGGCGGATGGCAAGACCGACAGCCACATCATGCCCCGCGCGGAGTTCATTGCGGACGCGGCCGGGATGCTGGTCGATATCCAGGCGAACCTGCACGGGCAGGCGAAGGCCTTTCTCGACGGCAACATCGCCCGCGACGTGGCGGACCTGACCGCGCTGGAGGCGCATTTCGCGGCGGACAAGCCGGGCTGGGCCGAGATCGTCTGGGCCAAGCCGACCGGCGCGGCGCTCGACAAGGTCGTGGAATGGCTCAAGGCGCGCAAGCTGACGCTGCGCAACGTGCCACTGGACGCGGCCCCGGCGCAGGGCGCGTGCCTGTTCACCGGCGAGGCGGCGGTGGAGCGTATCCTTGTGGGGCGGTCCTACTAACCGCGCCGCAGGCTATGGGTCGGGTTCGCGCAAAGGCGCAAAGCCCGCAAGGCGATAGCTGCGACTTCTTTGCGTCCTTTGCGCCTTTGCGTGCAAATCGCTCTTCCCTGATTCACGCGGAGCCGCGGAGACGCCGAGATTTTTCCTCCGCGCCTCTGCGGCTCCCGGTGAACCAATTCATGGTCTGCGGCGCGGGCGCTTGCCCCCGTCGCCTACCTCCGGTAAGTTCCCTGTTCGTTCTACAATAAGGGATCGCGCGTGGACCTGTCTGTCATTCTGATCCTCCTTGTCGGCCTCGCCGCCGGTTTCGCCGCCGCCTGGCTGCTGCGCGGCCGCGACGTCGTCCGGCTGGCGTCGGAGCGCGCCGATTTCGCGACCCGGCTCGAAGCGGGCGATTCGATGCGCAACGCTGCGCTACGCGACCTCGCGGTGGAGAAGGCGCGCGCCGACGAGGCGGCGGCATGGCGTCCGCAGGCGGAGCGGGCAGCGGCCGAGCGCGATCAGGCGCGAGCCGAGAATATGGCGATGACGGCCGAGCATCAGGCCCGCCTCCAATCCTACGAGGCGCAGATCGCCGCGCTCCAGCAGGCGCGCGAACAATTGTCGGCGCAGTTCAGCGAGATCGGCGGCAAGCTGTTGCAGGAGGCGCAAGCGAACTTCCTCGAGCGCGCGAACGAGCGGTTCGGCGTCGCGCAGGAAAAGAACGAGGCGCAGATCAAGACGCTGCTCGGCCCGGTCGAGACCACGCTCAAACGCTATGAGGAGGGCTTGGGCCGGATCGAGAATGACCGCGTGCACAGCTATGCGGCGCTGCGCGAAGCCGTCGATCAGGTGCGCGCGGGGCAAGGCCAGGTGCGCGACGAGACGGCGCGGCTGGTCAATGCGCTGCGTTCCAGCCCCAAGGCGCGCGGGCGCTGGGGCGAGCAGCAACTGCGCAACGTCCTCGAAATGGCGGGGCTGAGCGAGCATGTCGATTACCGTACCGAAGTGTCGGTCAATACCGATGACGGGCGGCTGCGGCCCGATGCCATCGTGCGGCTGCCGGGCGGGCGGCAATTGGTCATCGACGCCAAATGCTCGTTTAACGCCTATATGGATGCGAGCGAGGCGGTGGACGACACGATCCGGCTGGCCCATCTGAAGGCCCATGCGGGCGCGATCCGCACCCATGCGCTGCAGCTGGGCGGCAAGGAATATTGGACGCGCTTCGGCGATGCGGCCGATTTCGTGCTGATGTTCATCCCCGGCGAACATTTCCTCTCCGCCGCGCTGGAGCAGGATTCGGACCTGTGGGAATGGGCGTTCCAGCGCCGAGTGCTGCTCGCGACCCCCACCAACCTCGTCGCCATCGCGCGCACGGTGGCGAGCGTGTGGCGGCAGGAGAAACTGGCGCAGGACGCGCAGGCCATCGCCCTGCTCGGCAAGGAAATGTACGAGCGGATCGCGGTGGTCGCAGGCCACCTCAAGCGCGTCGGCGACGGCCTCAACGGCGCAGTCGGTCATTACAACAAGCTGGTCGGCAGTTTTGAGAGCCGTATCCTATCGACGGGGCGGCGGTTCCGCGACCTCAATGTGGATACGGGGGGGAAGGAAATTGACGCCGTGGATGCCATCGACCTGATGGCGCGCCTGCCTGATGCGGGGACAGCGGTGGCGGAGGTTTTGCCGGGCGCGGTTAAGATTGGGGTGGAGTAGGGGTCGGGGCCGTAAATCCATGACGGACAGCGAGTCTGTGTGCTTTGCTGCTGTTGTGCGCCATTTGCAGTCATATCGCCGTTCCAACGTCGATCTCGAAAGCTGCTGTTTGTTTCCCGCAGAGGCGGGATCGGCGGGTTCCGAGTTCATTTTGAATGACACACCCGGCCGATACATTTTAGTGGAATGGCATACTGGGTGAGGGAGCATATAGAAAGACGGGGCAATTTATGGCGGCGAATAGTCTTACTGAGGACCAATATATACTTGAGCTTAGCAGAGAACTACTTGATGATATTGAGCTTGATCGACTTACGGCGGAGAAGCTTTTGCTGAAGGCGAATAGGCTTGCCAGAATAGCAGGATCAGATGAAATTCAAGAGTGGTTAGGCTATGAGATGCGGGGCTATAATGGGCAAGCGCCTAATTCACTTCGCTATATGACTCTCACTGGTCGATGGACGGACATCAACGAGAAAAAGGGATATTACGCCCCCCTTGCGGTCCACGAACAGACGATCGAGACATGTAAGGCTCGTATCGAGGCGACGAAGATCATTAATATTGAGGGCAATTGGGCTCATCGCGTTGCGAGTGACACTCGGGCTTTGCATATGTCAATGGGACAGCAAATAGCGACGTTTTCTGGGGTTCGATCACGAGTTCTTAGCCTACTGCACTCGTTTATTTCTGGCATCTATTATGAGCGGCAGTTTGCTGATGCGGCTGCAGGTACCTTCGAAAGTTATAAATGTTCAGTTGATACTCTTATCGCCGAAAAAGCGGGCAACGTGTTAACGAAGATGCCTTCGGTAGTGAATCGCCTTAGAGAAGGCGATAGCGAAGCCGTGAGCCAAGCACTTACCACGTGCCGACGCATTTTAGAATCGCTGGCTGATGCAATATTTCCACCAACTGAAGGCACTTTTGAAATCAATGGTAACCAAATCTCATTAGATGCATCCAAGTATCAAAATCGACTGAACGCTTACATCGCGCAACGAACAGTTAGTGCAACTCGGCGGACACGATTGCGCCAAAATCTTAGTAACCTGTTTGATCGAGTTTCAACGGGAGTTCACCATGATGTAACGACCGATGAAGCTTTCTCCTTGTTTTTAAATGTCTATCTCTTCCTTGGCGAGGTGTTGTCACTGCCTAACAAAGATGGTGAAAAACCATTGGAATAAGGTTGCAGTGCGGATTTGGCATTAGCGCCGAATGGGAGTGCGATTGAGAATCCGCCAACTCGCAGGTAATGTATGTGTATGATTGGCAGATCTCAATTCGTCTGACAGTGTCGTAGCTTGGCATTCGGCGGGACGCTATCTGGGCTTCTTAGGATGCCTGCGTTTCTTAGGAGGTGGCCCGGTTGTCCGCTACAGGCCAGATCCGGCCAAACCACGCTGCCGAAAGAGCGTCCCTTTTTCAGATGCGCTACACGGTCCAAGAGCAATCATCTCTCCGAACCCTCTAAAACAACCGCATCTGCCCCCCGGGCGCCTCGAACAAATCATGCCGCAACGCCACCCGCGTGCCCTCCAACCCGTGCCGCCTTCGCGCCTTGTCCATCCGCACCCGGATCAACTCCGCATAGGGCCCTTGGCCGCGCATGCGGGTGCCGAAATTGGGGTCGTTATCGCGGCCGCCGCGGATTTGCTGGATGATGTGCATGACCTTCGCGGCGCGGTCGGGGAAGTGGGAGTCGAGCCAGGCGCGGAAGAGCGGGGCGACCTCATGGGGAAGGCGCACCGGGATGTTCGATACGCCCAGCGCGCCGGCGTCGGCCGCGGCGGCGACCAGCGCCTCGATCTCATGGTCGTTGATCGCCGGGATGATGGGGGAGATGCAGGCATAGACGGGAATGCCCGCCGCCCGCAGCCGGGTGATCGCGGCCAGTCGCCGGGCGGGGTGGGCGGCGCGCGGTTCCATCCGCCGCGCCAGCGCCGGGTCGAGCGTGGTCAGCGATATGCCGACCGCCACCAGCCCATCCGCCGCCATCGGACCCAGCAGGTCGATGTCGCGCGTCACCCGGTCGGACTTGGTGGTGATCATCAGGGGATGGCGGCATGCGGCCAGCACCGCGATACAGTCCCGTGTGATCCGCCATTCGCTCTCTATCGGCTGATAGGGGTCGGTGTTGGTGCCCATCGCGATGGTCTGGACGACATAGCCGGGCTTGGCGAGTTCCTTGCGCAGCAGCGTGGCCGCGTTCGGCTTGGCGATCAGCCTGGTCTCGAAATCGAGGCCGGGCGACAGATCATGGTGGGCGTGGGTGGGCCTGGCAAAGCAGTAGATGCAGCCATGCTCGCACCCCGCATAGGCGTTGATCGATTGGCTGAAGCCGACGTCGGGCGACGTGTTGCGCGCGATGATCGTGCGCGGCTGGTGGACGGTGACGGTGGTGCGCAGCTTAGGCGCGCCGCCATCGACATCCTCGCGCGCGTCCAGCCAGTCGCCATCGGCCTCCTGCGCGGGGAGGTTGAAACGGGCACTTGTCCTATTGTCGGTCGCGCCGCGACCACGCCGGATAGACATGGCGGCAATAGAACATAATAGGAACATGTTCGCAAGGGCGGGCGGATGTCCACCGCCTGCCGCTTGCCAGCAAAACCCAATTGCCAGCCTTAAAATGCTGTCCTATAGGGGCGGTCCCTTGGGGGCCGTAGCTCAGTTGGGAGAGCGCGTCGTTCGCAATGACGAGGTCAGCGGTTCGATCCCGCTCGGCTCCACCAGGGATCTCCCCGCGCTGGTCAGGCGCGGGTAGCGCGACTCAGGCGGTCGCCTTTGCCTTGCGTGGCAGCGTTTCCGTCATCGACCGCGATCCATCCTCGAACATGATCAGCACGGTGCAGCCCTCCGGTCCCACGACGATCGGGCCATAGCCTGTGCCGCCCTTGACGATGCGCACGTCACCCGCGCGGAACACGACTTTGCCGACCGACTGCTCGCCTTCCAATATATATTCGAAATAGTTGGAATCATGGGTGTGCGGCGGCACCGTCGCGCCCGGCCCGAATTTGGACAGGATGACGGTGGGGGCGGCCGGGTTGTCCTCGTCCATGCGGAAACGGGCGTAGCGGATGCCGTCGCCGCTGCCGTCGCGCCACTCTATGTCCTTGGCGAATATGTCGCGATGTCCTCTGCCGGCCATGTCGTCTCTCCCGATGATCTGGCGACGAGGGCATCATGTTTCCGGGCGGAGCGCAACTGCCCGATCCCCCGAAGCGATTGCCGCGGGGTCCCGTCGTCCCTAGGTGGGGGCGATGCAAGATGAGACAGCAGGGCCGCCGCCGCCGTGGACATCGCAGGATTCGCCGCAGGGCGCACGGGCGGCCGCGACGCTGATCGTCCTGCGCGATTCGCCGGGCGGCGCGCCGCCGCAGGCGCTGATGGTGCAGCGATCGTCGGCCATGGCCTTTGCGGGCGGCGCCATCGTCTTTCCGGGCGGGCGCGTCGATCCGGCGGACATCGTGCTGGCCGAATGCCTGCCGCATGACCTGCCGCTGCAGGATGCCGCCGCGCGTATCGCCGCCATCCGCGAGACGATCGAGGAGGCGGGCGTCGCCATCGGCCTGTCGCCCGTCCCGACGGCGGAGGCGCTGGGCGCGATTCGCGCGGGCCTGCATGGCGGGCTACCGTTCGGGGCTGTTCTGACAGAGCATGGGCTGACGGTCGATCTGGCCGCGCTGACGCCCTTTGCGCGCTGGTGTCCCGGCCGTGCGGAAAGCCATGTGCCGCGCGTCTTCGACACCCGCTTCTATGTCGCGCGCGCGCCCGAGGGCGGTCCTCTCGCGACGGTCGATGCGACGGAGAATGTGCGGCTGCGCTGGGCGAGCGCGGCGCAGGTGCTGGCGGATTGCGATGTCGGGCGGGAGGTTGCGATCTACCCGACCCGCCGCAACCTGGAGCGGCTGGCGCTGGGCGGCAGCTATGCGGCGGTGGTGGCGCATGCCCTCGCCCATCCGCCGGAGATGGTGACGCCGTGGAAGGAGATGCGCGGGGGCGAGGCGCATCTGTGTATCCCGGACCATCTTGGCTATCCGGTGACGTCGCAGGCTTTGGCGACGTTGCGACGGGGCTAATTTTCCCCCCTCCCGCAAGCGGGAGGGGGGAAGGTTGCTTACTTACCGGCGGGCGTCAGCTTCCACAACCGCCCCGAAGCGCCGCGCCCGCCATCCTCCAGCACCCATAGCGCGCCGTCCGGTCCCTGTTCCACGTCGCGGATGCGCGTGCCCATGTCCCACTGGTCCGCCTTGCGCGCCGTGTCGCCGTCCAGGGCGATGCGGATCAGCGCGTTGCCCGACAGTCCGCCCAGGAACAGCGATCCCTTCCACTGCGGGAACATCGCGCCGGTATAGTAGAGCAGGCCGCCCGGCGAGATGGACGGGTTCCACCACACCTTGGGAGCCTCATATCCGTCGCCCGCCTTGTGATCGGGAATGTCGCGCCCGTCATAATGGGTGCCGTTGGAGACATTGGGCCAGCCATAGTTGCGGCCGGGCAGGATCAGGTTGATCTCGTCCCCGCCTTTCGGCCCCATTTCCTGCTCCCACAACCGCCCGTCCTTATCGAAGGCGATGCCCAGCAGGTTGCGGTGGCCATAGGACCAGATAGCGGGGTGAAAGCCCTTCTTCGCGAGCGGATTGTCCGCCGCGGGCGTGCCGTCGAGATTGAGGCGCAGCACCTTGCCCAGTGTCGCCTTGGGGTCCTGCGCAGGGGTGAAGGCCTGCCGCTCGCCAGCGGTGAAGAACAGATATTTGCCATCGGGCGAAAAGGCGATTCGGCCCGAATAATGGCCGGTCCCTTCCATGAGGGGGGATGCGCGGAAGATCGGTTTCAGGTCGGTCAGGCTCAGCTTGCCGCCGCCGCGCGCCAGTGTCGCCGTGCCAAGGACGACGCCCTTGCCGCCATCGCCCGCTTCCGACCAACTGATATACAGGCGCTGGCTGCGCGCGAAGTCGGGCGCGGGCACGATGTCCATCAGGGCGCCCTGCCCATTGCTGTCGACGGTCGGCGCGCCTGTGACCGGGGCGACCTTGCCGTCCGGCGACAAGGCCTTGATCTGCCCCGCCTTCTCCGTAACCAGCAGTTCGCCGGTCGGCAGGAAGGTCATGGCCCAGGGCGCATCGAACCGGGCGACCTCCTTCTGCGCGAAGGGCTTGTCGGTCGATGCGGTCGGTGTCGCTATGTTGTCGGCTATCGCATTGCTGGCGCCGCCGCAGGCAGCGAGGAGCGCGGAGGCGCACAGGAGGGCGATTCGGGTCCGGCTACGCTGCCGGTTGCGCGTGTTTTCAAACATGTTGCCATAACCTCCCGAAAGACATATAGCGCCATCGTCCTCCTGACATCGTCGAAAAATGTTAGGGTCGGCCCCGCGAGGGACCGGCGGCCGGGACGCTTTGCATGATCGAATTCCCGGAGACCCGTTTGCCAGACATCGCCGCACTGACGCAACTCTTCGAGCCTGAAGCGCAAGCGCTCGGCTTCGATCTGGTGCGCGTGGCGTGGTTCGGCGGCGAAGGCGACCGTACGCTCCAGATCATGGCGGAGCGTCCGGCGACGCGGCAGCTCACCATCGACGATTGCGCTGCCCTGTCGCGCCGCGTGTCCGACCTGATCGACACGCTGGAGGCTGCTGGCCGCGATCCCATCGACGAGGCTTACCGGCTGGAGGTCAGCTCGCCCGGCATCGACCGTCCGCTGACCCGCCTGCGCGATTATGCCGACTGGGTCGGTCATGAGGCGCGCGTGCACCTGGTCGAACCGGACGAGAAGGGACGCAAGCTCTACAAGGCCGACATTGGCGGCGTCGACGGCGACCTGGTGCTGCTCGACGATCCCAAGGCGGGCCGTGTCGCCATTGCCTATGCCGATATCGCCAGCGCCAAGCTGTTGCTGACCGACCGGCTGATTTCTGCTACAGTACCGCTCTCGTCAGAGGGCGCCGACCACATCCAGACGGAAGAATAGAGGACGACCATGGCCAACGCCATTTCCGCCAACCGCGCAGAACTGCTCGCCATCGCCAGCAATGTCGCGTCGGAAAAGATGATCGACAAGGCCATCGTCATCGAGGCGATGGAGGATGCGATCCAGCGCGCGGCGCGTGCCCGCTACGGCGCCGAGAACGACATCCGCGCCAAGCTGGACCCCGACACCGGCGATCTTCGCCTGTGGCGCGTCGTCGAAGTGGTCGAGGTGGTCGAGGACTATTTCAAGCAGGTCGACGTCAAGGCGGCGAACAAGCTGCAGAAGGGCGCCGTGGTCGGCGACTTCATCGTCGATCCGCTGCCCGCCATCGACCTGGGCCGCATCGACGCCCAGTCAGCCAAGCAGGTGATCTTCCAGAAGGTCCGCGATGCCGAGCGTGAGCGTCAGTATGACGAGTTCAAGGACCGGGTCAGCGAGATCATCACCGGCGTCGTCAAGTCTGTCGAGTTCGGCCACATCGTCGTCAATCTGGGCCGGGCCGAAGGCGTCATCCGCCGCGACCAGCAGATCCCGCGCGAAGTCGTCCGCGTCAACGACCGCGTCCGCGCGATCATCCTGAACGTCCGTCGTGAAAACCGCGGTCCTCAGATCTTCCTGAGCCGCGCGCACCCCGAGTTCATGAAGAAGCTGTTCGCGCAGGAAGTGCCCGAAATCTACGACGGCATCATCGAGATCAAGGCAGCTGCCCGCGATCCGGGTAGCCGCGCCAAGATCGGCGTTATCAGCCGCGATTCCTCCATCGATCCGGTCGGCGCCTGCGTCGGCATGAAGGGCAGCCG
>JBEVNC010000134.1:0-17797 GCA_040508315.1 Sphingobium sp. | reverse complement strand
AGCTGGCCGCCATTGAGGCGGACAATGACGGCGGTCAGGGTCGCATCTGCGCGCATCTCGCGACTTTGGGCGCGCAGGCCGAACGGGTCGGTGACGCGCTCCAGAACAGCAATACCGGTGCGGCCCATCTGATCGAGCGGACAGAAACGCTGCTGCTGGCGCTCGACTCCAACATTCGCGAGATCGACGAGAGCCTGCCCGCGGCTCTCGGCCGGTTCGACACCCGCCTGGCCGTGACGGAAACCAAGCTGACGGAAACCGTCGCGCTGGTGGAGGGCATGGCCGGAACCGCCGATGCGGCGGCGCGCCATATGGAACAGGCCAGCGAAACACTCGTCGCCCAGACGCAGGCCGTGGAAACCAGCATCAGCGCAAGCGATTCCACACTCGCCCGGCAGACTGCCGAAATCGCCCGCATGCGTACCGCGCTGGACGAAAGCGCCGCTTTGATGAGCGATCTGGTCGAGGGCGGCGCACCGCGCATGGTCTCCGCGATCCAGACCGTCCGCGCGGAAGCGGAAAGCGCGACCCGCCATGCGGAGGAGGCGATCAACGGCATCGTCGCGCGCGCGGCGGAGGCGCTGTCACAGGCCGGCGGAGATGCCCTGGACGCCGCGATCCGCGACAGGGTCAACGCCCAGATCGCCCAGATCGCGGAGATCGCCGACAATGCCGTCAAGTCGGCCCACCGCGCAACGGACCATCTGATGCGCGAGATGATGGCGATCACCGACACCGCCACCGACCTCGAACAGCGGATGGCGGAGGCCCGCCAGACAGAAGACCAGCGCGGCCGCGACCATATCGTCGAGCGCTCCGCCCAGATCATCGCGACCCTGAACGACAATGCCATCGACGTGACCAAGTGGTTCAACCAGGACATTGGCGAGCGGGAATGGGCGTCCTACCTCTCCGGCGACAAGAGCCTGTTCGCGCGGCGCGCGGTTCGCCTGCTCAGCGGCGGCGACGTCAAGCAAGTCCTCGCCCGCTATGACGAGGACAGCCAGTTCCGCGAGCATGTGACCCGCTATGTCGAGGATTTCGAGACGATGCTGGCCGAAGTGCTGGAGGGACGCCGCGGGCATAGCCTGGCCATCGCGCTGCTCTCCTCCGACTTGGGCAAGCTTTATGTGGCACTCGCGCAGGCGATAGAACGCATCCGCTGATACGCGGCCGATCCATCGGGGGCTGGGGAACTCCGCCAGTGTCCCGGCGTATCTCCCTCATCACGCATGCCGGATGGTCTGGCGACGCCTTTTTTCACCAGTAGCCACAATCATGCCGCATCCCTTTTCCCTCGCCCCTGCCGGAAGCACGGTGTCGTCGGATATCGCGGCCGTGGATTGGGAGGCGACATCGCTCGGACCGGTGGAGCGCTGGCCTGCTTCCCTGCGCGTGTTGCTCAAGACCATGTTTGCCTGCCCCAGCCCGATGTTCCTGGCCTGGGGACCCGATCTGCTGTCCTTCTACAACGACGCCTATCGGCCCATGCTCGGCTACCGCGCGGACAGTGCCATGGGCACGCCTTTCAGGGAATTATGGTCCAGCATCTGGGACGAGATCTCTCCATTGGTCGATGAAGCGCTGGCAGGCGGCGCGCCCAAGGTAACCGACATGCGGCTCGACCTGGCGCGGGACGGAATGCCGGAGGAGAGCTATTGGACATTCTCCTACTCCCCGGCTTTCGATGATGACGGGCAGATTGCTGGCATGCTGTGCGTGACCAGCGAGACCACCGCCCGCATTCTTATGGAGCGCGAGCGGGACGCGGCCGACGAACGCCTTCAATTGGCTCTCTCAGCCGGAAACAGCATCGGCATATGGGACTGGGACGTCGTCCATGACACCGTAAAGGCCGACCATCATTTCGCGACCCTCTACGGCGTCGATCCGGAGCGCGCGGCGGTCGGCGCGCCCATTGCGGAATTCTTCGCCTGTGTGAGTTCGGAGGATCTGCCGCGCATCAAGGCGGAAATCGACACAGCTATCCGCCACGGTACGCCATTTCATTCGGAATACCGGCTGCTTCGTCCCGACGGCAGCACGCGCTGGGTCTCCGCGCAGGGCAGCTGCCTTTACGACGAGGATGGCAATTGCGTCCGCTTCCCAGGCGTCAGTTACGACATTACCGACCGCGTGGCGGCGGAGGAGAAGATCCGGGCCAGCGAAGCCGTCGCTCGCGCCAACGCCGCGCGCGTGCAGCTTGCGCTGGAGGCCGGGGCGATCATCGGCACCTGGTTCTGGGATCTGCAGGAAGATCGCTTCACGGTGGACGAGCCTTTCGCCCGCAATTTCGGCATCGACCCGGTGCTCGGCCGACATGGCCTCACCTACGAGCAGATCGTGGCGAACGTCCATCCCGACGACAAGCCCGGACTGACGGAGGCCATCGCCAACATCATCCGGCAAGGCGGCAACTATGCCCATCAATATCGCGTGCGCCGCAGCGACGGCCAACATTACTGGATCGAGGCGAACGGCCGGGTCGACCATGCCCCCGATGGCACGCCGCTCAGCTTTCCTGGCGTCCTCATCGACGTCGATTCGCGCCGGATGCTGGAACAGGAGCGCGACCGTGCCCTTGCCGACCTGCGTGCGCTGACCAATGAGCTTGAACAGCGTGTGGCCGAGCGGTCAGCGGAACTGATCCGGGCGGAAGACGCGCTGCGCCAGTCGCAGAAGATGGAGGCGGTTGGTCAACTCACGGGCGGCCTTGCCCATGATTTCAACAATCTGCTGGCCGGGATTTCGGGCGCGCTGGAACTGATGGACGTACGGCTCACCCAGGGGCGCCCGAACGATGTCGAAAAATATATGGTCGCGGCGAAGAGCGCGACCCGCCGCGCAGCGGCCCTGACTCACCGGTTGCTCGCCTTCTCCCGCCGTCAGACGCTGGCGCCGGTGCCGACGGACGTCAATGCGCTGGTCAGCGGGATGAGCGAACTTATCCAGCGCACGGTAGGCCCCGCCATTGCGGTGGAAACCGTCGCGGGGCAGAATCTGTGGACGGCGCTGGTCGATCAGTCGCAGCTCGAAAATGCGCTTCTCAACCTGTGTATTAACGCCCGCGATGCAATGCCGGATGGCGGCAGCATCACCATCGAGACGGCCAACAAGAGGCTCGACCGCGAGGCCGCCCTTCATCACGGCATAGCCGAGGGGCAATATCTTGCCCTGTGCGTCAGCGATACCGGCACCGGCATGGCGCCCGACGTGATCGCCAAGGCGTTCGAGCCCTTCTTCACTACCAAGCCGCTAGGTCAGGGCACCGGCCTGGGACTGAGCATGATCTACGGCTTCGCGCAGCAGTCCGGCGGTCAGGTGCGCATTTACTCAGAGGTCGGCGTCGGCACGAACGTCCATATCTTCCTGCCTCGCCATCATGGCGGCGCGGCACCCGTTGCCAATGACATCCGGCGAGCGCCCGTGGATATGCGGTGCGGTGCGGGCGAGACAATATTGCTCGTGGACGACGAACCGACCGTGCGGCTGCTCGTGACGGAGGTTCTCAACGACCTTGGCTATACGGTGCTCGAGGCCCATGACAGCGCCGCTGGCCTGCGCATCCTGCAGTCGGACGTGCATATCGATCTGCTCATCACCGATGTCGGTCTGCCGGGCGGTATGAACGGCCGTCAGATGGCCGATGCGGGTCGCGAGATACGGCCTACCCTCCAGATATTGTTCATCACCGGTTATGCCGAGAATGCGATCCTGAACCACGGCCTGCTCGAGCCTGGAATGGCGATCCTAACCAAGCCGTTTACGATTGAGGCGATGAAGTCGCGCATTCGCGACGCGTTGCCGAGCAAATAGGGCCGGTCAGAACTCGGCGTTGAGAACCGCGCGTACCCCCCGTACCGTCTCGTCATAGCGCAGCGTCGCGCGCAGTGACGCCGACATCGCCTGGATCAACTTGCCGCCAATGCCCGTGCCTCTGGCCGGTTGGTCCGCCTGCATGCCGCAGCCGTCATCCTCGACGATCAGGCTCAGGCTGCGCGGCCCATCCTGTTGCAGGATGACGCGCACACCGCCCGCCGCGTCCCCGGCATAGGCATATTTGCACGCATTGGTCACGAGTTCGGTCACGATGATGCCTAGCGTCACCGCACGGTCGGTGGGGATGCGCAAGGCATCCGCCGTGACGGCAATATCGCGCGGCGCGGCCGGCGTGGACCATGTGCCCGACAGTTCCGACAGCAGCGCACCCAGATAGTCGCCCATGTCGACTTCGGCGATATTGGAGGAGGTGTAGAGATGCTTGTGCACTTGGGCCACCGCCGCGATGCGCCGCTGAGTGTCGGCCAGGGCCGCCTTCGCCGCCTCGTCGGTGAGCAGGCGCGACTGGAGGTGGACGAAGGAGGATACCAGTTGCAGGCTGTTGGCGACGCGGTGGTTCACCTCCTGCAACATGGCCTGAAGCCGGGCGTTCGTCTCGCGAAGCTGCGTCTCGGCCGCATCGCGCGCAGCGCGCAGGCTGACCGCCTCCAGCGTCTGCTCGATCGACTGGGCAAGAAGGTCGTAAAAATCCTCGTTGACCGTCTTGACCACATAATCGATGGCACCGGCCTTCAGCGCCGCAACGGCCAGCCGCGTCTCGTCGGAGCCTGTCACATAGATGACCGGCGGCGGCTTTTCGAACAATTGCAGTTGCGCCAGCGTTTCCAGGCCATCCATGCCAGGCATGAAATGGTCGACGGCCACCAGGTCGAACGGTTCGCTGCCGCACAATGCCAGGCCCTCGGCCCCGTCGGCGGCAGTCGTGACGGCATAGCCGCGACGCGTCAGCGCGCGACTGACCAGATGCCGCAACCCCTCGTCATCGTCGATATAGAGTATGCGGTAAGCGCGCGAAATCACTGATGCTCGTCGCCGCCGGGCACCTGAATTACCGAAAGGAACAGCCCAAGCTGCCTGATGGCGTCGGCGAAACTCTCATAATTGACGGGCTTGGTGATGTAGACGTTGCAGCCCAGATCGTAGCAGCGCTGGATCTCCACCTTGTCATCGGTCGTGGTCAACACGACGATGGGCGTGCGCTTGAGCGGCCCTTCGGTCTTGATCCGGGCAAGGATGTCCGTCCCGCTCATATCCGGCAGGTTGAGGTCGAGGAGGATCAGCGACGGGCTGGAATGCGCCGGGCCATCGGGATGCTCGTACAGGAAACGCAGCGCGCTGGTGCCGTCGAGGAAATGATGGATGGGGTTGGAGATACCCGCACGCCGGATATTCTTCTCGATCAACCGCGCATGACCTTCGTCATCCTCGATCATCACGATGTTGACCGCTAAACCGACCGTCATTGCGAAGTCCCCTTGTCTCCCGAAAATGCGGCCGGGAGGATGATGGTGAATGTCGATCCCGTTCCCAGTTCGGACCGCAGGTGGATCGTGCCGCCCAGCCGGTAGGCGAGCGCGCGCACATGGGCAAGCCCGATACCCTCGCCCGGCTGGTCCTGCTCGCCGGAACGGCGGAACAGGTCGAACACCCGGTCATGGTCGCGCTGATCGATGCCGCGGCCATTGTCCGTCACGTCGATCATGGCCCGGCCGAACCGCGTCTTGCCGCTGATCTCGATCAGGCCCGGACGACCGGGCTTGAGATATTTGACCGCGTTCTCGACCAGATTGCCGAGGATCTGCTCCACGGCGAGACGGTCGCTGACGATCACCGGCATGTCGGGATCTATGACGATCTCCACGCCCAGTTCGTCGATGCGATGCCGCATATTGTCGACGATACCGTGGGCCAGTCCGTTGAGTTCCAGCCGCTCCAGCGAAATGGTCCGCCGCCCCTCGCGGGAGAGGCGCAGGATGGCGTTGATGAGCCGGTCCATCTTCTGGGTCGATGAACGAATGAAACCGATCGCCTCGGGAATATCCTCCCGGATCGCGACCTTGGCCGCCTCCGTCGCGAGCCCCGGCGACTGCGCCTCGACGTCCGCGATCAGGGCCAGAAGCGGTGTCGATGACGCCTCCAGTTCGGCGGTGAAGCCCATGACGTTGACGAGGGGCGAGCGCAGATCGTGGCTCACGATGTAGGCGAATCGCTGTATCTCGTCATTGGCCCGTTGCAGGTCCACGGTGCGGACGGCAACGGCATCCTCCAGCCCTTCGTTCAACACCCTGAGCTGCGCATGCACGTCTGTCAGCGAGTTAGTGTAGCGCCGGATGATGAGCATCGACCCCGCACCCAGCAGGAGCAGCAGCACACCCGACATGCCGAGAACGCCGTAAAGCGTATAGGCCCCCTGCTCCTCCACGCCGGTCCGTTGCGTGAGCAAAGCCCGCTCGATCCGGAGCATCTTGAGCGCCAGTTCGCGCAACGCCGTTTCCGCACCGCCGACCGCGGCATCGTCCGGCGTTCCCGCGTCATATAGATTTTCGAGCGCGACCGCGCGCCGGGTCAGTTCCGCGACATTCTGCTGCTGCACGGGATTGTCGACGGTCAGCTTCCCGACCTCGGCCACCTCGTTCCTCAGCTGTTCCTGCCCCTGCTGGAACCCGTCACGGCCGGGCGATGCGCGCATCCGGGCGAGCGATAGCTGGATCGCCGCGACATGGCGCTCCACCTCATATGTATGCCGCACCCAGCCAGACTGTTCTTCATTACGGAGCAGCAGGACCACCGTGGCGCCCCCGGCAATCAGCAATGCCAGAAATCCGCCGCCAAGCAGCGCGAGGACGATCCGGTTGAATCGCCTATTGTCGAGTGAGGGCGTGGCGGGGGGAGTCTGCACCATCCGCCGATAGCAAATAGATCGCCGCACGCAAATGCGCCTTTCGCAATGCGCAACAAAGTGCGGAATGGGGGCGCATGCCATCGCGCGGGACGGTCAGCCCGTTCGGCAATCAGTGACCCGTAGCCAGGCCGCGACCGCACCGGCGAAGGCGATCGGACGAAGGGCGGCAGTTCCTGCAGAGCGCTACGGGCAGGATGTCATACGCCCATGCCCGCCGCAAAGGCGATGCGCAGGGCATCGGAGAGGCTCCGCACGCCGATCTTGGTCATCAGGTTGGCACGATGCACCTCGACCGTCCGCGCCGAAATGCCGAGGTCGACGGCGATGCTCTTGTTGGGCAGGCCCCTCGCCAGCCCGTCCAGCACATCGCGTTCGCGTCCGGTCAGTGCCGCGAGGATCTGCTCCGCATGCGCGCCCCGTGCGGCCGCGCCATCCTCCGCCCGGATACAGGCGAAGGCGGCCTCCATGGCGGCGAGCAGACCCTTCTTTTCGAAGGGTTTTTCGAGGAAGTCGATTGCTCCCGCCTTCATCGCGCGCACCGCGGAGGTCACGTCGCCATGGCCGGTCATGATCACCACCGGCATGGTCACGCCGCGCTCGCCCAGCGCGTCCTGCACGGCCAGTCCGTCCATCTCCGGCATGCGGATGTCCAGGAGGATGCAGCCGCGATCCGCATTGCGCGCATCACGCAGGAACGCGGAGCCCGACGGCCAGCTTTCGACCCGGTATCGCGACGTCTTGAGCATATAACCGACCGACCGTCGCACCGCCTCCTCGTCATCTACGACATGGACCAACCTCATGTCAGTCATACCCCATCTCCGCACGCATCAGCGTGAAATGAAATTGCGAACCCCGCGGCCCCGTCTCCATCCAGATCCGCCCGCCATTCGCCTCGACGATGGTCCGGCAGATGGACAGGCCCAGCCCCATGCCGTCCGCCTTGGTGCTGATGAAGGCGGTGAACAGTTGCTCCGCGATATGCGCCGACACCCCCGGCCCCGTGTCCGCCACCGTCACGCGCACGAAGCCGGGACGGTCGGCATGGCTGGAAATGGTAAGCCGCCGGTCGCCACGGTCCGGCGCCATCCCCGCCATCGCCTCCGCCGCGTTGCGGATCAGGTTGATGAGCACCTGCTGAATCTGGATCCGGTCGACCAGCACGGGCGAGGCATAGGGATCGAGTTGGATGCGCGTTTCTATCCCCTGCTCGCGCGTGCCCATGAACGCCAGCACGGCCGTCTCGTTGATGAGCTGCGGCAGCGGCTCCACCGTCTTCTCCACCTCGCCGCGCGCCACGAACGCGCGCAGCCGACGGACGATATGCCCGGCCCGCAGCGCCTCGCGCGCAGTGTCGTCCAGCGCTTCGCGGATCATCGGCAGCTCATGCGGGTCCGGGTCCGAGAGCTGGTCGCGGATCGCCTCGGCATAATTGGCGATGGCGGTGATCGGCTGGTTCAGTTCGTGCGCCAGGGTGGAGGCCATGGTCCCCATGGCACTGAGCCGTGAAACATGGATGAGCCCGGACTGGAGCGCCTCCAGCTTCGCCTCGGTCTGGAGGCGTTCGGTCAGGTCGCGCATGAAGCCGGTGAACAGCCGCTGCGCCCCTTCGCTGGTCTCGCCGATGGACAGTTCCACCGGAAAGGTCGTGCCGTCCTTGCGCTGCGCGAACACCACGCGGCCGATGCCGATGATGCGCTTTTCACCCGTTTGCCGGTATCGCTCGATATAGCTATCGTGCCGTTCCCGGTCGGAAGCGGGCATCAGCAGGGCCACATTCTGCCCCACCACCTCCGCCTCCGTATAGCCGAGCAGCTTCTCCGCCGCCGCGCTGAACGAGACGATCACGCCCGCCTCGTCGATCACCACCATCGCGTCGGGCACCGTGGACAGGATGGAGCGCAGGTGGCTCTCGCGCGAACGGATCAGGTCCTCTGCCGCGCGCCGATCGGTGATATCGGCGACGATCTTGGCGAACCCGCGTAGCGCACCCTTGTCGTCGCGCAGCGCGGTGATGGTGACGGCGGCCAGAAATTCGGAGCCGTCCTTGCGCTGCCGCCAGTCCTCCTCCTCCAGCCGCCCCTCGCGCGCGGCGGCGGCAAGGTCGGCGGCAGGCTTTCCGGCGGCAATGGCATGGTGCGGGTAGAACAGCGTCATCGACCTGCCCAGCACCTCCGCCTCCGCCCAGCCCTTCAGCCGCTCGGCACCGCTGTTCCAGATGGTCACATTGCCCGACGGATCGACCATATAGATGGCATGGCGCGGCACGCCGTCGATCAGCAGGTTAAGTTCCTCGGCAAGGGATACCGCCCGCGCGGCGCTCTCCACCGCGACCTTTCGCGATCGGCCGATGGCATCCGCGAGCAGGATGACGATGGCCGACATGATGAGAAAGGTGCTTGCCTCCAGGTAATCCGCGGCGCGCATTGGCGCGTTACCGATCAGCCGGTCGTGGAGGCACCATGCCAACGCCAGCATTGTGGTGAAGGCAGCCGCCGCCGGTCCCGCCCAGATGACGGCCAGCAAAACCGCTAGACTGAAAGGAAAATACTCGGCCGGCCCGCCGAACAGCGGCTGGAGCGCCGCGCATATGACCACCGCCGTGACCGCAATCGCAAGACGGAGCGATAATGGCCCCGTCCAAAACCCCATCCCCCGCACCGGATTATCTCGCCCCCCAGACGTCGCACATCGCCATGCACCCGCGCCCCCGCACCGGAACATGGGTCAGTCATAATGCATGTTAAGGGCTAACGGGAAGCGCGGTCTGCGCGGCTTCGGATATGAATTTTCAGTGGTAAACCCATTGCCGGTTGAGGACGAACACAACCCCCGGTGTGACCAGACCCATCGGCAGGATCGGTCCCCACAACGGACCGTGCAGCCATGTCACCCCGATCCACACCCACAGCGCATTGAGCGCGAGGCTGAGCAACGACACGGCAGCAAAGCGGACCATGCGCCCGCTGCCGCCCTGCCCTGCGCCATGGCCGCGAAACGTGATCGCACCATGGGCGAAATAGCCTGTCACCACCGCGCACAGATAGCCAGCGACATTGGCAAGCTGCGGCTCCACCCCCGCCATCGCGCTCAGCAGCCAGTAAACGGCGACCTGCAATCCCGTGACGGCCCCGCCGACGATGCCATAGCGTATGATCTGCCCCATCAGCATGGCGCCGCCACCCCATCTTCCCCGTTGCGGTTTTCGGGCATGGGACTAGAGCATCTGCGCGCAATGTCGGCGGCGCATCGCGACGCCCGGCGAAAAGGTGGAAATGGCACGCATGTCATGCTTGGCTCGTCCGTGGGGAAAGCGGCTGATAGC
Source organism: Sphingobium sp. (assembly GCA_040508315.1). Lineage (GTDB taxonomy): Bacteria > Pseudomonadota > Alphaproteobacteria > Sphingomonadales > Sphingomonadaceae > Sphingobium. The sequence continues at coordinate 7,730 of JBEVNC010000134.1, read as the reverse complement.
CCTGCCCGCGCCCATGGTACAGGGTCTATCATGACCATGGCCCCGCCCGCCCGACTGACCCGCACCATCCTCCTGCTCAGCGCGTTGGCCGAGCGCGAGTGGAAGACTTTGGTCTTCATCGCCTGGGCCATCATCTCCGCTGTATATCTGTCGCGCCACGGGCCGCAGATGCACTGGATGTCGCTCGGCGATACCGACGACAATATGCGCTACCTTCAGGTGCGCGACTGGCTGAACGGTCAGGGCTGGTACGATCTGCGGCAACATCGCATGGACCCGCCGCGCGGCGCGAACATCCACTGGAGCCGCCTCGTCGACCTGCCCATCGCCGGACTGATGCTGGGTCTGAAGCCCTTCGTGGGCGTCGCAAGGTCGGAACAGCTTGCGCTCGGCATCGCGCCTCTGCTGCCGCTGCTGCCGCTGATGATGGCCCTCGCCTTTACCGCGCGGCGGCTGACGGTCGGCGGTTTCGGCTGGGCGGTCGCGGCGCTGCTGCCGCTGTCCGCCGCGATGGGCATCGCCCAATATATGCCGATGCGGGTCGATCATCATGGCTGGCAGCTGGCACTGACCGCCATCGCGCTCGCGGGCATAGTCGATCATCGCCCCGTACGCGGCGGCATCGTCGCCGGGGTGGCCAGTGCGCTGTCCGTCGCCATCGGCATGGAGATGATGGTCTATCTGGCCATCGCCGGCGCGCTGGTCGCCATGCGCTGGGTGTTCGAGGAGGATGCCGGGCCGCGCACCACCGCCTATGCCGTGGCGCTGGCGGGCACGACGGCGCTCAGCTTCGTCATCTTCGCCAGCGAAGCCAATCGCCAGCCCGTTTGCGACGCGCTTTCGCCGGTGTGGACGACGCTGCTCGTGGTCGCGGGCGCGATCCTGCTGGCGCTTACCCGGCTGCCATTGACCCGCTGGCCGTTGCGACTGGGTGCGGGATTGATCGGCGGCGCGGCCCTGCTCGCCCTCGCCTATGGCATATGGCCGCAATGCCTGACCGGCGCCTATCAGATCCCGCCCGAACTGGAGAAGAGCTGGCTCGTCTATATCCGCGAGGCCAAGCCGATCACCGCGCAGGCACGCAATATCTGGATGCCGCTCGTCGCCCTGCCGGTTGCCGGCGGCCTGAGCGCGCTCATCGCCTGCTGGGCGCATCGCCGCGACCGTGCCCGGCTGTGGGGCTGGGCGATGGTGCTGCTGATGATCCTATTCTCCAGCGCGCTGCTGTTCTGGCAAATCCGTGCGGCTCCGGCGGCGCAGCTTCTCGCCATCCCGCCTATCGCATGGGCGGCGTGGGCAATCGCTGCCGTCATCATCCGCGGTCCCTGGCCGCAGCGCGCCGCGGCGCTGTTGGCGGTCGTGCCGATGGCGCTCGTCTTCTGCGCCTACCCGCTCTACCCCCGCGTGGTGGCCCCCCTGTTGATGAACGCCAAGGAGCGGGCGGACAAGGCAGCGGCCGACGCGAAGCCCAAAGTGAAGAAGAAGCCGACCGCCAACGCGCTTTGCCGAACCCAGCCAGCGCTGCAGGTCCTCGACCAGCTCAAGCCTGCGACCATCTTCACCATGGTCGACCTTGGCCCGCGCATCATCGCAATGACCCATCATAGCGTGATCGCGGGCCCATATCACCGCAATGCCAAGGCGATCCTCGATATCCATCATGCGATGGACCGTCCCGCCGACCAGTTTCGCGCCATCGCGGCGGCACACGGCGCGACCTATCTGCTGTTATGCCCCGGCTTCCCTGAGGGAACCATCTATCAGCGGCGCAGCCCCAAGGGCTTCTACGCCGACATGATGCGCGGGACCGTTCCCGCATGGCTGGAACCTGTGACGCTGCGCAGCGCCTTGACGATACCCTATTTGGTCTACCGGATCGACTATGGCATGGAGGATCGACGGCCCGCGAAGAAGTCGCGCAGCAGTGCCGACGCTTCCCCCTCCCCCATTCCGGGATAGACGTCCGGCCGGTGGTGGCATTGCGGATGGGAGAAGACGCGCGCGCCATGCTCCACCCCTCCGCCCTTTGGATCGGGCGCGGCATAATGCACTGCCTCGATCCGGGCATGGGCGATTGCACCTGCGCACATCGCACACGGTTCCAGCGTGACCCAGAGGATATGGCCGACAAGCCGGAAGTCGTCCGCCGCCTTCGCCGCCGCACGGATCGCGACGATCTCTGCATGGGCGGTGGGATCATTGTCGCGGCGGTTGCGGTTCTGCCCCTCGCCTACGATCCGGCCGCCCAGGGTCACGACGGCGCCGATGGGCACCTCGCCAGCCTCAGCGGCGTCCCGCGCCAGGTCGAGCGCGCGGCGCATCGGCGCGGGTAGCGGAAAAGGGGAAGCCATGCGCCCGGCTTAGCGCATGGCGAAAGCTTGCGTCTATTACTTGTCGGGCTTGCTGACCTCGACCGACGGCACTTCCACCGTGCGCTCCTGCGTACCGACGTTGACCTGAGGCACGTCGACCTTCTCGGTCTTGGTGCCGACATTGACCTTTGCGACGTCGGCGTCGAACTTGGGCAGCTTGCCGCCCTCCACCGATACGGTAGGCAGTTGCGCGTCGCGCGTCTGCTCCAGGTTGACCAGACCGAACGCCCAGGCGACGCCGAACACGACGGCGACCAGTACAATGATGCTTGCTAACACGCGGCCCATTACGCTCTCCTAAATGATAGCCTGCCAACGTCCGGCCATGCTGAAAGTTTCGTTACCGATACGCTTCCCTTAGTGCTTCGGGTTGACGAAAGGGAGCATTACGCGTATCCGCGCCGCTTCCCGAGCTTCAGCACAAATACAGGGTACATCGAATCATGTCGCGCATCTGCGAACTCACCGGCAAGACACGCCAGGTCGGCCACAATGTGTCCCATGCCAACAACAAGACCAAGCGGGTATTCCTGCCCAACCTCCAGAACGTCACGCTTCTGTCCGAGGTGCTGGAGACTGGCGTGAAGCTGCGCGTTTCGACGCATGGCCTGCGTTCGGTCGAGCATGTCGGTGGCCTGGACAACTGGCTGCTCAAGACGTCCGACGAAAAGCTGTCGCTGCGCGTTCGCCGCATCAAGCGCGAGATCGTCAAGAAGCAGGCTGTCGCCGCCTGATCCGCGTATAAGCGGTGCCGGAATGAGGGTGGATCCATCGGATCCGCCCTTTTTGGTGCTTGCATGGCTTTGGTCACAGGTTCACCTTCTCCGTCAAACATGACGCGAGAGGAAAGGCACCATGCACCAGATCGCCATCATCGGCTCGGGCCCGGCGGGATATTATACCGCCGAGGCATGCCAGAAGCAGTTTGGCGGCGATGTCCGCGTCGATATCATCGACCGGCTCCCTGTCCCCTTCGGCCTGATACGCAGCGGCGTGGCGCCCGATCATCAGACGATCAAGGCCGTCACCCATCGGTATGAGGCGATAGCGCTGAGCGACACCGTGCGATTCTGCGGCAATGTCGCGGTCGGCCGCAACGTCTCCATCCCCGAACTCCAGACCCTCTATGACGCCGTCGTGCTGGCGACCGGCGCGCCGCGCGATGCCCCGCTTGGGATCAGAGGGTCCGACCTTCCCGGCGTGATCGGCAGTACGGCATTCGTCGGCTGGTATAACGGCCATCCCGAATTTGCCGGTCTCGCCCCCGATGTGGATGGCAAGAGGGTGGTCATCATCGGCAATGGCAATGTCGCGCTGGACGTGGCGCGCATCCTCGCCAAGACGCCGGAGGAATTTGCCGGGACGGATATCGTCGGCCACGCGCTCGCCCATCTCGGCGATGCCCGCCCATCGCACATCACCCTCGTCGGCCGACGCGGACCGCACCAGATCGCGATGACGGCCAAGGAACTGGGCGAACTCGGCAAATTGAGCCGGGCGGCCCCGCTCGTCTCCCCCAACGACCTGCCTCCCATCGAATCGGACGCGGTGCTCGATCCCAATCATCGCAAGGCGGTCGGCCTGCTGCGCGACTATGCGGCGGCCGGCGCCGGCGACAAGCCGCTCACCGTCGATTTCGACTTCTTCGCCATGCCGGTCGCCATCGAAGGCAACGGACGCGTCGAACGGCTGATCGTCGAGCGCACCACTCTGGATGCGGAGCAGCGCTGCATCGGCACGGGGGAGCGCTATGCGATCCCCGCCGATGTGATCGTCACCTGCATCGGCTATCGCACGCCGCCCATTGCCGATGTGCCTTATGACGAGAAACTGGGACGTTTCGCCAATGACGAGGGCCTTATCGCGCGCGGCCTCTATTGCGTGGGCTGGGCAAGGCGTGGGCCGACCGGCACGGTGGGTGCCAACAAGCCGGACGGGTTCATGATCGCGGAAAAGATTGCAGCCGACATTCCGGTCGGAACCGGCAAGGCGGGCCGCGACGGGCTCGACTCGCTGCTGGGAAAACGCGGCGTCGAGATCGTGACCTTCCGCGACTGGCAGAAGATCGACAGCCTGGAAGTCGGCCGCGCCCGGGACGGTGCGCCGCGCGAGAAATTCGTGGCCGTGGAGGAGATGCTGGCCGCGATGCGGGATTAGGGGCGGCCTTGGAAGATCGCTGTATAATTCACTAAGTCATGCCCGCGCAGGCGGGAATCCAGAGCCATGCAGAACTGCGCTTTCAACTCTGGATTCCCGCCTTCGCGGGAATGACTTATGAACTATACGAAAGTCCCCCGAACGGACGCGCCTAACGCATCACACCCGCATCGGCATCAGCACATATAGTGCCGGCGACTTGTCATTCTCCCGGATCAAGGTCGGAGCCGCCGCATCGGCCAGATGCAGGTCCACCGTATCGCCCTCGATCTGCCCGAGAATATCCAGCAGATAGCGCGCGTTGAACCCGATCTCGAAGCTGTCGGCATTATAATCGCCCGACACTTCCTCGGCCGCAGTGCCATTTTCCGGGCTGGTGACGGACAGCGTGACCTTGTCCCGCTCCAGCGCCATCTTGACCGCACGGGTCTTGTCGGTGGCGATGGTCGCGACGCGGTCTACGCCGTCTTCGAAAGCGCGCGGGTCGATTTTCAGCAGCTTGTCATTGGCGGTCGGAATGACGCGGCTGTAATCGGGGAACGTGCCGTCGATCAGCTTGCTGGTCAGCACCGCAGTGCCCAGGCCAAAGCGAATCTTGGTCGGCGACAGGTCGACTTGGACGCTGCCGTCCACCTCATCCAGCAGCTTGCGCAGTTCGCCGATGCACTTACGCGGCACGATGATGTCGGGCATGCCCTCCGCGCCGTCCGGCCGGGGCACGGTCACGCGCGCGAGTCGGTGGCCGTCCGTCGCCGCCGCCTTGAGCGTCGGCTCCGGCTCCTCCGACACATGCAGGAAGATACCGTTCAGATAATAGCGCGTCTCCTCGGTGGAGATGGCGAAGCGCGTCTTGTCGATGATCTGCATCAGCGTCGTCGCGGGCAGCTCGAACGTCGTCGGCAGCGCGCCCTCCGCAATCATCGGGAAGTCGTCGCGCGGCAAGGTCTGGAGGTTGAAGCGCGCCCTGCCCGCCTGCACCAGCATCTTGCCATCCGCCGCGTCGAGCAGCACCTGGCTGCCTTCCGGCAGCTTGCGCACGATGTCGAAGAAGGTGTGCGCCGGGATGGTGATGGCGCCGGGGCGATCCACCTTGGCCTGGACGCTCTCCACGATCTGCAGGTCGAGATCGGTCGCGGTCAGCCGGATGGAACCGTCGGCCGCGCCCTCGATCAGCACGTTGGAAAGAATCGGGATGGTGTTGCGCCGCTCCACCACCGACTGCACATGGCCGAGGCTCTTTAACAGAGTCGCGCGTTCGATGGTGGCCTTCATCCCTGATCCCGCTTCTTACGCTTCTGGCGGTCAGGCCCGGCCGGGCCGCCGCTCCCCATTGTGAATGCTGCGATCCTTAACGCAATCGCCGCCGGGAGCAAGGGGAGAGCCGCTCGGAGCCCACAAGGTTGTGGACAGATGTGGCTGCGGGGTGTCCGCGCGGGATGGCGTCGTGTGTGCCAGCGAAAGCCCGCTATGGAATATTGTCATTCGATCGCCGATACGGCGTCGATCGGACCGGATCATGCCGGTGCCGAAGAGATCGAGCATGAGCAACCCATGGCAAGGAAGAAGCGGTATCTGACGGCGACACTATCCGATGGCTATGTAAAGACGATTGGCCCGACGGCGGATCCCTTCACCCATTATTGGCGGATCGTCGCCGTGCTGGAAAACGGCAAGACCGAGGTCTTCTGGGGCCACTCCAAATCGCTGGCGGAGGCCAGGAAAAAGCGCGTCGCGACCGAAGAGGCGGCCAGAATGCGGGGCTGGTCCAGTCACGCCTTTGAAATCGTGGAACTGGTCGAGACGCCGCCCTGACCGTTCGGTCGCGACCTGCCAGCCCGCCAAAGAAAACGGCGGAGCAATCGCCCCGCCGCCTCATTCACCAATTCGACAATATCAGAACTGCAGATTGTACAGGTTCACCGCATTGGTCTCCAGCACCTGCTTGCGGGTCGCATAGGGCTGGTCGCCCAAAATGCTGACCAGCTTGTCCTGCACGCCCGGATAGAGCGAGGTCGGGTGCGGATAGTCCGTCTCGAACATCAGCTTGTCGACGCCGATCTCGTCCAGCAGCTTGGTGGGGGCCACGGTCTCGAACCAGAAGCTGACCCAGAAATGCTGTTTGAAATATTCCTTCGGCGACATCTTCAGGCCGCGATTCTCCGCCGTACGGAACTCGCTCAGCTGATGCTCCATCGCCTCCAGCCAGAACGGTACCCAGCCCGCGCCGCTCTCGATCAGGCCGATCTTGAGGTTGGGATAGCGGTCGAGGATACCCGACACCATGAAGTTCGACATGGTCGCCGCGCAACCGATATGGTGGAGCAGCGCGTGGATCGGCAGGCGCTGGTCAAAGCCCAGATTGTCCCAGATCGCCGAATTGGCGTCGAGCGAGGCGTTGAGATGGAAATTGAGCGGCGTGCCGGTGGCGTCGCACATCTCGAAGATCTCCTCCCAGAAATGCGAGACCTTGCCATCGGTGCCGACATAGCCTTCCGACAGGCGCTCCGGCCGGTCGGGCAGCACGACGCCCTTGACGCCGATGTCGATCATGCGGCGCATTTCCTTGATCGAGAGGTTCTTGTCCCAATAAGGCAGCGTGCCCATGCCGTAGATGCGGCCGCCCGACGCCTTCATGCGATCCGCACAGGCATTGTTGTATATCTGCGTGATCGCCATCGCCAGCGGCTCGTCGTTCAGCGCGACCAGCGATCCCGCCTGCGTGACGCCGCCATTCTGGAAGCATATCTGCGCCCACACGCCCATCGCGTCCATCGCCTGCAGGCGCGACGTCAGGTCGTAGGAGCCGGGATCGATCTCGTCATAATTGTCGAAGGCCAGCTTGCCGAGCAGCTTGTTCTTGTCCTTCGCGATGACATTGCCGCCGATGGAGCCGAAATGCTTGTCGCCGACATACCATTGGTCTGCGCCGTCGATGCGGCGGACATGCGGCATCTTGTCCTTCATGCCGGCAGGGGCATTGGCCGTCCACAGGTCGGCAGGCTCGGTGAAATGGGTGTCGCAGTCGACGATCTTGATCCCCTCGAACAAGGGATCGAGCCCGCGCGAATTGGCCTCGAAATCGACTTCGCGGATAAAACCGCCCTTGGCGCCGCGACCTTCGTCCAGCCAATAGCTTTTCGCGTCGTCGGCGCGTGCTTTCACAACCGTTGCCATACATCTCTCCATTTTCGATCGGTTATG
>JBEVNC010000131.1:0-6173 GCA_040508315.1 Sphingobium sp. | reverse complement strand
CGAGCACGGGCACCCGCGCCTCCTCCTGCACGCGCGCGACCAGGCTCTTGCCGCCGCGCGGCACGATGATATCGATCAGGCCCGCCGCGCGCAGCATCGCGCCGACCAGCGCGCGGTCGGCCGAGGGGACGAGCTGGACCGCGTCGGCGGGCAGGCCGGTCGAGGCAATGCCCTCCGCCATGGCGGCGTGGATGGCGCGGTTGCTCTCCAGCGCCTCCGACCCGCCGCGCAGGATCACCGCATTGCCCGAACGCAGGCACAGCGACGCCGCGTCGGCGGTCACATTGGGACGGCTTTCATAGATGATGCCGACCACGCCCAGCGGTACGCGCACGCGGCTGAGCATCAGGCCATTGGGACGGCGCACCTCGTCGATGGTCTGGCCCACGCAGTCGGGGAGGTCGGCGACCTGCTCCACGGCGGCGGCGACCGCCTCGATCCGGCCCGCGTCGAGCTTCAGCCGGTCGAGCATCGCGCCGGTCAGGCCGTTGGCCGCGCCCCGCTCCATATCGGCGGCATTGGCGCGCAGGATGGCCGGGACGGACGCGCGCAGCGATGCCGCGGCGGCGCGCAGGGCGGCAGCTTTCGCCTCGTCACTGGCGTCGGCGAGCAGCCCCGCCGCCGTGCGGGCGCGTGCCGCCATCAGGCCGATCAACATTTCGGGCGTATGGGTAAGGTCGTTCATCATAGGGCCTTTGTCGTGCGAGCGGCGCTCTTATCATGGATCGACGGGGGCGCGAAAGCGTAGACGAGATGCTCTAGGCCAGCAGGGCGCAGAAGCGAGGACAGGGCGATGGATGGAGCGCGGCGTAGCGACGGGACGAGCAGGGTGTCGGGCAGGGGGCGGACGGTGGTGCGCTGGTTGGTGGCGCTGGGCTATGCTTTCGCGGGATACAAGCATGTGACCGCACCCGCCGGCTTCGTCGCGATCACGCCGGGCTGGGTGCCGGATGCCGCGATGGTCGTGTGGGTGACGGGCTGGTGCGAGATGGCGGGCGCGCTGGGCCTGCTGGTCCCGCCCGCACTGCTGCGCTGGCCGCGCCCGGCGGCGGGGATCGGGCTGGCGCTTTACGCGCTGTGCGTATGGCCTGCGAACATCAACCATGCGCTGAACGACATCGCGATTGGCGGCGTGCATCTGGGCTGGTGGTATCATGGACCGCGGCTGGCGTTGCAGCCGGTGTTGATATGGGTGGGGCTGTGGGTCGGCGGGGTGGTGCGGCCGTTTGGGAGGCGATCAGGGCAGGGTGAACAGTGATTGACCACTACTAATCAGAAGCAGGCTTAAGAACTCCGTTCAGGCTGAGCGAAGTCGAAGTCCTCTGCCGAGCGGAGCGAGGCCGAAGTGCTTCGCCTCCGCTCAGCAGATCCCTTCGACTTCGCTCAGGGCGAACGGAGATTGATGATGGAACGCGTGTCTGTGATCAAGGGCAGGATAGGCATTGAGTGTAAGGAGCGACAGCGACGTTACTGTTGCTTGCCCACCACTACCCTATCCGCAAGCGCGCGAGGGAAGACGTCCGTTTCCACCCATTCACGTAAAGTTTCGACGTGCCCCGGACGTGATCCGGGTGCCGCTGCCTTTGCTCCACTTTACCGTCGTAAGAAGCAGGGCCTCGGATCGATACTGGGGTGACGAAAATGGAGGGGCGGGAATCCACCCTTAAGCAACAATTCCCCTCAATGTACCGTGACAGCCACTCCGCCGGGCACATCCTCCTCCTCCGCCTCCGGATAAGGTCCCATCGCCAGAAACAGCGCCGCCGCCGCTGCACATAATGGCAGGGTCGCCCACAGGAAGATGTGGTAGCTGTGGGTCATGTCGTAGACGAAGTTGGCGATCATCGGGGCGAGGCCGTTGGAGAACAGCATCAGGCCGTTGATCGCGCCGAACAGCGCGCCGAAGCTGCGCAGGCCGAAATGGCGGGCGGCGAGATAGGCGCAGGCGTCCACCTCCGCACCGACCGACAGGCCCAGGATCAGTGCCGCGACGATGGCCATGCCCGTCGATCCGGGCGCGGCGATCAGGATCAGCACGGCCGCCACGGGTGCAAGGACGCTCGCCGCCGCCACCCGGCTCGCGTTGAAACGGTCGAGGAGGAAGCCGCCGCCGATCCGCCCGGCCAGCGAGCCGAGGCCGATGACGCCCGCGACCGAGGCGGCCTGCCCCGTGGTCAAGCCCTGCGCGATCAGGATCGGCACGGCATTGGTGGTGAGAGCGCTCAACGCGATGGAAAAGACGATGATCGCGGCGGCCAGCTTGATGAAGGCGGGGGACGTCATGCCCTCCTTCACCGAATAGCCGGCCGGGGGCGGAGCGGCTGCCTCCCCTGCCTGTGCGCGGCCCTTGGCATCGGCGGTGCTGCGGAAGAATATCCACGCGAGCGGGAAGACGATGACCGCATAGATGGCCGCCAGCCCGACATAGGCGCCGCGCCACCCTTGCGTTTCGACCAGATAATCGGTGAGCGGCGGGGTGATCGCCGCGCACAGGCTGGTGCCGGTCAGCGAGATCGCCAGCGCCGTGCCGCGCGCGGCGACGAACAGGCTGGTGATCGCGGCTGTCCAGACGGTAGGAATGACGAACATGCCCGCGCTGCCCAGCACTGCCCACAAGGCCCACCACAGGAAGATGTTGCTGGTCGCCAGCGACAGGGACGCCAGCATGCCGCAGAAGAACAGGATGCCGAACAGCGCGATGCGGCGCGGGCCGTAGCGGTCGACTGCCCCGCCGACCAGCGGTGCGCCGACCAGCGCGATCAGGGAAATCAACAGCGGCCCGGTCGATATCTCCGCGCGGGTCCAGCCGAATTCGCGCTCCAGCGGGCCGATCATCACGCCCAGTGAATAGCCATGCGCGGCGCACAGCATGATCCCCGCAATGCACGGCATCACGACGGTCCAGTGCGCCCGCCATTCGCTCGATCCGGAAATGCCCTGTCCAGCCTGCATCCTCTATCCTGTCCTTTGTGGATTGGACGGCGATGATGAGGGGTTTTGGCGTGCGTGCCTAGGGGGTTTGGAGGGGGGGGTACCTGATGTCTGCCCTGTCAGGCAGCGCCGTCCTATGTCGAATAGGTTCGCTTCACCTCGTCATGCTGAACTTGTTTCAGCATCCATGGCGCCTTTGAAAGCCAAGCGCATGAGGCGAAATGGACCCTGAAACGAGTTCAGGGTGACGCAAAGGGGGCGGCGTCGATAATCATCCCTGCCGTGCGGAGCTCGTTGCAAGACTCACAGGTCATTCCTGCGAAGGCGGGATTCCAGAGTCGGAAACGCAGTTTTGCGTGGCTCTGGATTCCCGCCTTTGCGGGAATGACGATTGGCAAGGCCATTTCGCAACTATCCCCTTGCAGGGCAAGCGGCAGCAATAGGGATGACGGAGGCGTGTCCATGCTTTCGATAGGGCGGACACCCCTCCACCATTGCCTTCGGCAACGGTCCCCCTCCCCTTGCAGGGGAGGATTTTTAGCGGATCACTTGGGAGACAGCACCATCAGCATCTGGCGGCCTTCCATGCGGGGATAGGCCTCCACTTTGGCGATTTCCTGCACATTCTCGGCGACGCGCTGGAGAAGCTGCATGCCGAGTTGCTGGTGGGACATTTCGCGGCCGCGGAAACGCAAGGTGATCTTCACCTTGTCGCCCTCGCCGATGAAGTCGTGGACCTTCTTCATCTTCGTATCATAATCATGATCGTCGATGTTCGGACGCATCTTGATCTCCTTGATCTCCTGCGTCCGTTGGGTCTTGCGTGCGAGATTGGCCTTCTTCTGCGCCTCGTACTTGAACTTGCCGATGTCCAGATATTTGCACACGGGCGGGTCGGCGTTGGGCGACACTTCAACGAGATCGAGACCGACCTCGGCTGCCTGCTCAATCGCCTCTCGCGTGTAGAGGATGCCCAGATTTTCGCCTTGCTCGTCGATCACGCGTACCTTCGGCACGGTGATGAACTCATTGTAACGCGGACCGCTCGACGGCGGAGGCGCCAAGGGCCGGCGCATCATTGGGGGTCGTATGGTGGCTTCTCCTGTCTTCGTTGAAACTATTGGCGCGTCGCGACCCCCGAAATTCGAGAATCGATAAAGGGGCGCCAAAAACAGGGGCGCCGTCGTCGCCGATATGGAAGCGTTGGCGCCGCAGTGCAAGCCCCCCTGTGCATGCTGTCGTGCAAGTCGCGTCCGGTCGCGATCAGGCGGCGACCGGCGCGAGGTCTGGCGCAAGTGCCTCCGTCTTCAACATCGCGACCAGTTCATCGACCGACATCACCTTCTGATGCTGGTCGGAGCCCAGGCGGCGCAGCGCGACGGTGCCTTCCTCGGCTTCCCGCTTGCCGACGACGACCAGGTTGGGAACCTTGGCCAGACTATGCTCACGCACCTTGTAGTTGATCTTCTCGTTGCGCAGGTCCGTCTCGACGCGGATGCCCGCCGCCGAGAGCTTGGCGGCGACTTCGCCCGCATAACTGTCCGCGTCGTTGACGATGGTCGCGACCACCGCCTGCACGGGCGCGAGCCATAGCGGGAACTTGCCTGCATGATGCTCGATCAGGATACCGATGAACCGCTCGAACGTGCCCAATATGGCGCGGTGAAGCATGATCGGGCGGTGGCGCGCGCCATCCTCGCCCACATAGGACGCATCGAGCCGCTCCGGCAGGACCGTGTCGGTCTGGATCGTGCCGCACTGCCACGTCCGCCCGATGGCGTCGGTCAGGTGGAATTCCAGCTTGGGCGCGTAGAAGGCGCCTTCGCCGGGAAGCTCCTCCCAGCCATATTCCGGCGTTGCCCGGCCGCCTGCCGCCACCGCATCGCGCAGGGACTGTTCGGACCAGTCCCACATTTCCTCGCTGCCGAACCGCTTTTCGGGACGCAGCGCCAGCTTGATCGAATAGCTCTCGAAGCCCAGATCCCGGTAGATCACATCGAGCAGGTCGCAGAACTCGCGCACTTCGCTGACCAGCTGGTCGGCGCGGATGAAGATATGGGCGTCGTCCTGCGTGAACTGGCGCACGCGCATGATGCCGTGGAGCGCGCCGTGCGCCTCGTTGCGGTGGCAGCAGCCGAATTCGGCCAGCTTCATCGGCAGGTCGCGATAGCTTTTGATGCCCTGCTTGAAGATGAGGATATGGGCGGGGCAGTTCATGGGCTTGAGCGCCATCATGTCCGCTTCGCCCGACAGGACGGGGCCTTCATCCTCGACATTGGGCACTTCGTCGGGGACGACGAACATATTCTCGCGATATTTGCCCCAGTGGCCCGACTGCTCCCATTGGCGCGCGTCCATCAGCTGCGGCGTCTTGACCTCCTCATAGCCCGCCGCATCGAGGCGGCGGCGCATATAGGCCTCGAGGGCGCGCCAAATGACATAGCCCTTGGGGTGCCAGAAGACCGAGCCTTGCGCTTCGGGTTGCAGATGGAACAAGTCCATCTCCTGCCCGATCTTGCGATGGTCGCGCTTGGCCGCTTCCTCCAGCCGCGTGAGATGGGCGTCGAGCTGCTTCTTGCTCAGCCAGCCGGTGCCGTAGATGCGGCTGAGCATCGCGTTCTTCTGATCGCCGCGCCAATAGGCGCCCGACACCCGCGTCAGCTTGAACGCATTGGGATCGAGCTTGCCCGTGGAGGCCAGATGCGGGCCGCGGCACATGTCGTACCAGTCCTCGCCCGAATGATAGACGGTCAGTTCCTCGCCCTGCGGCAGTTCGGCGGCCCATTCCGCCTTGAACGTCTCGCCCGCCGCCGACCATTTGGCGATGAGCTCGTCGCGGTCGATGACCTCGCGCTTCAGCGGCTTGTTGGCGGCGATGATCTTGCGCATCTGCGCTTCGATGGCGGGCAGGTCTTCTTCGGTGAAGGCGCGGTCCTTGGGCGCGAAGTCATAATAGAATCCATCGTCCGTGGACGGGCCGAAGGTGATCTGCGTGCCGGGGAACAGCTGCTGCACCGCCTCCGCCAGGATATGCGCATAATCGTGCCGCGCGAGGACGAGCGCATCGGCCTCGTCCCGAGCGGTCACGAGAGCGAGGGACGCATCATGGTCGATGGGGCGCATGATGTCGTAAAGCTCGCCATCCACGCGCGCGGCGATGGCGGCCTTGGCGAGACCCGGACCGATGGCCGCCGCGATCTCGCCCGCAGTGGTGCCGGGCGCGACTTCACGCACGGAACCGT
>JBEVNC010000122.1:0-20873 GCA_040508315.1 Sphingobium sp. | reverse complement strand
GAAGCCTCCCGTCACCAGCATGACCGCCCCGGCCATCAAGAATCCGACGCCGAACAGAATGACCGTCGCGGCATAGGGGCTGGCGATCTGCCGCCCCAGGCCAGCGTTCAAGGTCGCCATCAGCGGAATGCCGATGCCCGTCAGGAACATCAGCACCGCGATCGAGAGGAAGGAGGCCTGGTTGGGCAACCGGCTATTCCGCCGCTTCCAGCGCATCGCCCGCCGGCGGCATGTTATGGCCCAGCAGGCGCAGCACGTCCGCCGCGCATTCAACGACGTTCGAGCCGGGGCCGTAAATGCCTTGGACGCCCGCATCGCGCAGATAGTCGTAATCCTGCGGCGGGATGACGCCGCCAGCGATCACCTTGATATCGTTGCGGCCCGCCTCGCGAAGCTTGTTGATCAGTTCGGGGATCAGGGTCTTGTGGCCCGCCGCGAGCGACGATGCGCCCACCACGTCCACACCGCTTTCCAGCGCGACGACGACAGTCTCATCCGGCGTCTGGAACAGCGGGCCCGACACGATGTCGAAGCCCATGTCGCCAAATGCCGAGGCGATGACGTTGGCGCCGCGATCATGGCCATCCTGGCCCATCTTGGCGATCATGATCTTGGGCTTGCGGCCCAGACGACGCTCGACCGCGGCCACGCCGTCCAGCACCTGCTGCCAGCGTGCATCGCCTTCATAGGGCGCGCTGTAGACGCCCTTCACCGGCGTCGGCTGCGTGCCGTAGCGCGCGAAGCTCTCCTCCATCGCCGATGAGATTTCGCCCAGCGTCGCACGGGCGCGGGCGCAGTCGACCGCGAGGGCGAGCAGGTTGTTCTCGAGGCTGGCAGGCGCCGCCGCGCCGTCGCGCAGGGCCTGCAACGCCGCCTCGCACTTGGCGCTGTCACGCTCTGCCTTGGTCTTGTTGATGCGCGCGATCTGGCCTTCGCGCACCTTGGCATTGTCGACCTCGAGGGTTTCGAGGAAGTCCTCGGTCGCGAGGCGATATTTGTTCACGCCCACGATCACGTCGTCGGCGCGGTCGACGCGGGCTTGCCGTGCGGCCGCCGCCGTCTCGATCATCGCCTTGGGCCAGCCCGCCGCCACGGCCTTCGCCATGCCGCCTTCGGCCTGCACGCGGTCGATGATCTCCTGCGCCTTGTCGACCAGTTCCTGCGTCAGCGCCTCGATATAATAGGAGCCGCCGAGCGGATCGACGACCTTCGTCATCCCGGTCTCTTCCTGGATGATGATCTGCGTGTTGCGCGCGATGCGGGCCGAGAAGTCGGTCGGCAGCGCGATCGCCTCGTCCAGCGCGTTGGTGTGGAGCGACTGGGTGCCACCCAGCATCGACGCCATCGCCTCGATCGTGGTGCGGATGACGTTGTTATAGGGGTCCTGCTCAGTCAGCGACACGCCCGACGTCTGGCAGTGGGTGCGCAGCATCTTGGACCGCTCGTCCTTTGCGCCCAGCGTCGTCATCGCCCGGTGCCACAGCACGCGCGCCGCGCGCAGCTTGGCGACTTCCATGAAGAAGTTCATGCCGATGGCGAAGAAGAAGCTGAGGCGACCGGCAAACTTGTCGATGTCGAGGCCCGACGCCACGCCATATTTCACATATTCCATGCCGTCGGCGATGGTGAAGGCGAGCTCCTGCACCTGCGTCGCGCCAGCCTCCTGCATATGATAGCCGGAGATGGAGATGCTGTTGAATTTGGGCATCTCCCGCGAGGTGTAGCCGAAAATGTCGGAAATGATCCGCATGCTCGGCTCGGGCGGGTAGATGTAGGTGTTGCGGACCATGAACTCCTTGAGAATGTCGTTCTGGACCGTCCCGTCGAGCAGCTTGCGATCGACGCCCTGTTCCTCGCCAGCGACGATGAAGAAGGCCAGGATCGGGATGACCGCGCCGTTCATGGTCATCGACACCGACATCTTGTCGAGCGGAATGCCGTCGAACAGGATCTTCATGTCCTCGAGCGTGTCGATGGCGACGCCCGCCTTGCCGACATCGCCGGTGACGCGCGGATGGTCGCTGTCATAGCCGCGGTGCGTGGCGAGGTCGAAGGCGACCGAAAGGCCCTTCTGGCCCGCCGCCAGGTTACGCTTGTAGAAGGCGTTGGATTCCTCGGCGGTGGAGAAGCCCGCATATTGCCGGATCGTCCAGGGGCGGCCCGCATACATGGATGCGCGAACGCCGCGCGTGAACGGCGCGAAGCCGGGCAGGCCCGGGTCCACGGTCACATCCTCGGCCGTGTAGAGCGGCTTGACGGCGATGCCTTCCGGCGTCTGCCAGGTCAGGTCGCGACCCTTCACTTCCTTCGCGGCGGCGTTTTTCCAGTCGTCGAGTTCTGCCATTTCTTCAATCCCTAATCCCTCGCCCCTTCAGGGAGAGGATACGGAGGCTTGCCAGCTTGCTGGCTAGCCGGAGTTGGAGAGGGGTAGGCCTCGCTCGCCCCTCTCCCAACCCTCTCCCCTGAAGGGGCGAGGGCTTCAGTATCTTAGTGCGCCTCTTTCGGCGTTTCCATGATCTCCGTCAGCTGCCCGCCCATATCCTTGGGGTGAACGAAGAAGATCAGCGTGCCGTGCGCGCCCACGCGCGGTTCGCCCAGCACTTTCTTGCCCTGCCCCTCGAACCAGGCCTTGGCATCGAGAATGTCGGGCACCTCATAGCAGATATGATGCTGGCCCCCGAGCGGGTTCCTGGCGATCCACTTGCCGACCGCACTGTCCGGCACGGTGGGCTGGAGCAGTTCGATCTGCGTGCCCGCCGTGCCATGTTCGCCCGGCGTGTTGACGAAGCATACGCGCACCTGCTGGCTTTCCAGCACGAACGGCTCGGTAATGTCCGTCGCGCCCATCACGTCCCGGTAGAAAGCGATGGAGGCGTCGAGGTCGGGCGTTGCTACGCCGATATGGTTCAGACGGCCGAGTTTCATAGTCTACTTCCCTTTTCCGTCATCCCCGCCATGGCGGTCCCGCCTTCACCGGAATGACGGATAATAGCCTTAGAGCGGAATGTTATCGTGCTTCTTCCACGGATTCTCGAGGCTCTTGTTGCGCAGCTTGCGCAGGCCCAGCGCGATGCGCTTGCGGGTCGAATGGGGCTGGATCACCTCGTCGATGAAGCCCTTGCTCGCCGCCACGAACGGATTGGCAAAGCGGTCCTCATATTCCTTCGTCTTTTCAGCAATTTCTTCCGGCGTCTTGCCGCGGAAGATGATCTCTACCGCGCCCTTGGCGCCCATCACCGCGATCTCCGCGGTCGGCCACGCGAAGTTCAGATCGCCGCGCAGATGCTTGGACGACATCACGTCATAGGCGCCGCCATAGGCCTTGCGCGTGATGATCGTGATCTTGGGCACCGTGGCTTCGGCATAGGCGAACAGCAGTTTCGCGCCATGCTTGATGATGCCGCTATGCTCCTGGCCCACGCCCGGCAGGAAGCCCGGCACGTCGACGAAGGTGATGATCGGAATGTCGAACGCATCGCAGAAGCGCACGAACCGCGCAGCCTTCTTGGACGAGTTGATGTCGAGCACGCCGGCCAACGCCAGCGGCTGGTTGGCGACCACGCCCACGGTGCGCCCCTCGACCCGGCCGAAGCCGACGAGGATGTTGGGCGCATGCGCTGGCTGAACCTCGAAGAAATCGCCCTCGTCCAGCACCTTCTTGATGACTTCGTGCATGTCATAGGGCTGGTTGGCGTTGGCGGGGATCACGAAGTCGAGACTGTCCTCGATACGGTCCCATGCGTCCACGGTCGGGCGCGTCGGCACCGGCTCGCGGTTGGACGCAGGCAGGAAGTCCACGAAATCGCGCACGGACAGCAGCGCCTCGAGATCGTTCTCAAACGCGATGTCGGCGACGCCGGACTTGGTCGTGTGCGTCACCGCGCCGCCCAGTTCCTCCTGCGTCACGATCTCGTTCGTCACCGTCTTGACCACGTCCGGGCCGGTCACGAACATGAAGCTGCTATCCTTCACCATGAAGATGAAGTCGGTCATGGCGGGCGAATAGACCGCGCCGCCTGCACAGGGGCCCATGATGACGCTGATCTGCGGGATCACGCCCGATGCCATCACGTTGCGCTGAAAGATCTCGGCATAGCCCGCGAGGGAGGCGACACCTTCCTGAATACGCGCGCCGCCGGAGTCGTTCAGGCCGATGAACGGTGCACCGACCTTCATCGCCATGTCCATGACCTTGCAGATCTTCATCGCGTGCCGTTCCGACACCGCGCCGCCAAAGACGGTGAAATCCTGCGAGAAAACGAACACCAGACGGCCGTTGATCGTGCCCGAACCCGTCACGACGCCGTCGCCCGGAATGTGGCTCTCGTTCATGCCGAAGTCGACGCAGTTATGCTCGACATACATGTCCACCTCCTCGAAGCTGCCCTCGTCGAGCAGAACTTCGAGGCGTTCGCGCGCCGTAAGGCGGCCCTTGCCATGCTGATTGTCGATGCGCCGCTGGCCGCCGCCCATGCGGGCCGCGTCACGCTTGGCTTCCAGCTTTTCGAGAATGGCGAGCTTGGACATGCGGATTGATTTCCTGTTCTGATATCCTCAGGGATGAGGCGCTGTCTCAGCCTTTGCCGTCCAGTGCAAATGTGAATTTGCGGAATTGCGAATTGCAGCTTTGCAAACTAACAGGGGACATGGCTCGCGGCGTGCGTCTTTTCGTTGGACCAAAGGTCCGTCAGTTGCGGCTCGACCAGCGGCTGGATCAGGCCGGAATGGCGCGACTGCTGGGCATTTCGGTCAGCTATCTCTCGCAGGTGGAAAATGACGACAGGCCACTGACCGCGAAGGTGAAGGCTGCCCTCGCCCGCGCCTTCCCGCTCGACTGGTCCAGTTTCGACGAGCGGCAGGAGGAACAGCTGCTGGGCGCCTTCAACTGGGCGATGGCCAGCCCGGCGGTCGGGTCGCCCCCTGCCGACCCGGAACGGACCGAGCGCCTGCTGCTGCAATATCCCGATTTCGGCGCGCGCTATGTGGACCTCCACCATGCATGGCGGCAGGCGCAGGACCGGATCGCGATGATGGAGGAGGCGCTGGGCAGCGACGCCGCCCCCGCAGCGCGCATGCCCTGGGAACTGGTGCGCGACTGGTTTCACGAAGCGGGCAATTATATCCATGCGCTCGATTGCCGGGCGGAGGACCTTGCCGAGGAGATCGGGCTGGGTGGCAGCGATGCGGAGGCGCGGCTGATCGCGGCGCTGCGCGAGCGCCACGGCTGTACGGTCGAACTCGTGGAAACGACCGGCGGCATGCAGCGCAGCTTCGACAGCCAGATGAACATCGTGCGGATCAACGCCGCGCAGCCACCGCCAACCCGCGCCTTTCAGCTTGCGGTGCAGATCATGCGGCTGGAGGCGGGCGACATGCTGGCCGAACTGGTCGCGAGTGCGCAGACCGGCGATGCCGGGACCGACTCGCTGCTGCATATCGGCCTTGCCAATTACGGCGCGGGCGCGCTCCTGATGCCCTATCGCCGGTTCCGCGAGGCCGCGCGGGCGCTGCGGCACGATATCGACCCGCTGGCGCGCGGTTTTGGCGTCAGTTTCGAGCAGGCCTGCCACCGCCTCTCCACCCTGCAACGGCCGGGCGCGCGGGGCATCCCCTTCTTCTTCTGCCGGGTCGATATGGCGGGCAATATCACCAAGCGGCACAGCGCCACCCGCCTGCAATTCGCGCGCTTCGGCGGTGCCTGCCCGCTCTGGATCGTGCATGAGGCGGTCGCGATTCCCGACCGGGTGCAGGTGCAACTGGGCGAGACGCCGGACGGGGTACGCTATGTCTCCATGGCGCGCGGCCTCGTGAAGCCGTCGGGCAGCTACGCCCGCGCCCCGCGCCGCTATGCGGTGGCGCTGGGCTGCGAGATCGAGCATGCGGCCAACTTCATCTATGCGGACGGCCTGCGCCTATATGACGAGGCGGCCGCGACACCCATCGGCATCGCCTGCCGCCTGTGCCCCCGCCCCGGCTGCGACCAGCGGGCGTTCCCGCCGATCGACCGGCCGATCAGGGTGGACCCGGATCGGCGGCATGTGGTGCCATATGCGGTGGAGTGACGTCCGCGCCGCGACGACGGCATGTGGATCCATCAAACCGTCCGAACGATCACCGCATCAGCACCAGTTCCTCGGCCATGCTGGGATGCAGGGCCACGGTCGCGTCGAAATCGGCCTTCGTCAGCCCCGCCTTCACGGCAATCGCCGCGGCCTGCAGGATTTCTGGCGCATCCGGGCCGATCATGTGGATGCCCACGATCTTACCCGTCTCCCCATGACAGACCAGCTTGTACAGGCTGCGCTCGTTGCGGCCCGCCAGGACGTTCTTCATCGCCCGGAAGTCCGACGAATAGACTCTGATGGTGCCCAGCGTATTGCGCGCCTCCGCCTCGGTCATACCGACCGACGCAAGCGGTGGCTGCGAGAAGACGGCACTCGGCACGCAGCTATAGTCTACGCTGTGCGGGTTGCCGCCAAACACGGTGTCGGCGAACGCCTGTCCTTCGCGAATGGCGACGGGCGTCAACTGGATGCGGTCGGTTACGTCGCCCACCGCATAGATGCTCTCGCAGGTCGTGCGGTTTTGCTCGTCCACGCGGATCGCGCCCTTCTCCGTCAGTTCGACGCCCGCATTGTCGAGGCCGAGATCATCCACCTTGGGACTGCGCCCCGTCGCAAACAAAATCGCATCGCAATCAATGGGATCGCCCGCACCCTTCAGATGTGCGCGAAGCGTTCCGTCCTCCAGCTTCTCGATCCGCTCGAACGGTGCATTGAAGCGGAAGACGATGCCCTTGCTCATGGAGATTTGGAGCAGGCGGTCGCGCAACTGCTCGTCATAGCCACGCAGGATCGCGTCGGAGCGGTTGACGATGGTCACATGGCTGCCGAATTCGTGAAAGATGCCAGCGAACTCATTGGCGATATAACCACCGCCGGCGATCAGGATACGGCGTGGCAGCGCATCGAGATGGAAGACCTCGTTCGACGTGATGCCATGCTCAGCGCCCTCTATGTCCGGGATCACCGGCCATGCGCCCACCGCGATCAGGATCTTGCCCGCGGTCACCAGCTTGCCGCTGGCCAGCCGCACCGTGTTCGGCCCCTCGATGGTCGCACGTTCGTGGAAGATGGTGACGCTGTTCTTGTCCAGCGTCTCCGTATAGAGGCCGTTCAGCCGGTCCACCTCCGCCAGCACGCTGTCGCGCAGGCGATCCCAGTTGAAGGTGGATTCAGGGACGTCCCAGCCAAACCGCCGGGCGTCGTGGATATCCTCCGCAAAATGCGCGCCGTAGACGAGCAGCTTCTTGGGCACGCAGCCCCTGATGACGCAGGTGCCACCGACCCGATATTCCTCCGCCACCGCAACGCGCGCGCCGTGCGAGGCCGATACACGCGCCGCACGCACGCCGCCCGATCCCGCGCCGATGACAAACAGGTCGAAGTCAAACTCGCTCATCGCTGATCCTTCCGTGATGGCGCGCATATGGTGTTGGAGGTGGTGATGGCGCAACCGGCTTTTCACGGTCAGACTGATCGACCCAACCACGCATTTGCCAGCCGCCCGCGCGCATCATATAGCGAATCAAGGGGATTATGGGTCTATGCCGGTGCGATGTTTCGATGATCTGAGCGGGCGTCAGTCAGGCGATGGCCGCATCAATGTGGTGTTGTCCCATGGCTTCGGCACGGATCAGGACGCATGGTCGGCGCTCCGCCCCTGGTTGGATGCGCATTTCCGGGTGACGTCTTTCGACTTGCCTGGCTGCGGCCAGAATGGCGCGCAAAGCTATGATTTCAGACGCCATAGCTCCATGTATGGCTATGCCGACGACTTGCTGACCGTCCTCGAGGAACTGGGCATAGAAGACTGCATCTATATCGGACATTCAATGAGTTGCATGATCGGCGCGGCGGCGGCCTGCACCCGGCCCGACTGGTTCCGCGAGATTGTGATGATCGGCGGCTCCCCCCGCTACCTCAACGATGGCGACTATCATGGCGGGTTCGAGCGCGCCGATCTCGACGGATTGTTCGACAGCATGGCCGCCAATTTTCAGGCCTGGGTGGCGGGATTCGCGCCGATGGTGGTGGGCGTGGAGGATAATGCGGCAATCGAGGAGTTTTCCCGCACTCTGTTCGCCATGCGTCCCGACATCGCGCTCGCAACGTCACGCACCATCTTCGAATCCGACATGCGCGCCCTGTTGCCCAAGCTGAAGACGCCGACGCATATCGTTCAGACTGCACAAGATATGGCTGTGCCCGTCGCAGTGGGCGAGTGGCTGCATGATGCGATCCCGCGCTCTACGCTGGAAATCATCGACGCCACCGGGCACCTGCCCCACATGACGGCGGTTCCGCAGATCCAGGCAATGCTGGAGCGCCGCCTTGGCGCCTTTGCGGCGTGATCGACGATTTTCGCGACGGGACAGGGACGTTCTGCCATCTGGTGCAGGGGATGACCGGCGCGGGCATCGTCGTCGCGGCGGAGGTCGGCATCGATGGCCGGGCGGAGCCGGTCGCCGCGTCGCCCTCTGCCATCGACCTGTCCTTCGACCTGCGCAACAGCCGCATATTGGACCATGGGTGGCACGGCGTCCCCATGGCGGCGAAGGGGTTTCGCATTCCCTCTCTCTTTGTCGCGACGCTGGGCGGCCCGGCATCGCATGTCCTGTATCTCAACGCGCCAGTGGAGCATGCGCCCAATAGCGGTCTGCTGCTCCTATGGGCAGAGGAGGATGCCGACGTGACCGCCCTGCCAGAGCGGCAGTTGCCGTCCTTGTCCGGCACGCTGGCCGCCTTGCTCGACTGCCGCTACCGGGCGCTTCGCCAGCACGCGCTGCAGGCGCAGTTCAGCGATCTGGTAGAGAGCGTTCCTGCCGGCATCGTCGTCATCGACGGCGACGGCCAGTCGGCGCTGGTCAACGGCCGCGCGGCCGAGATATTCGGCCTTGCCAGCGGCCCCAACACGCCCTCTGCGCTGGCCGAGCCGATGCGCGCAGTGCGCCGCCAATGCGTCAACGCCGACGAACTGGACGCCGCCTATCGCAGCCTCGTCGCCAATGTGGACTATGCCGCGACGATCATCTGGGACTTTGGCGACCGGCAGTTCGAGGTCGACACCCATCCCATTCGCGGCGAAGGCGAGCGGGGGCGCATCTGGCTGTTCAACGATGTAACGGCGGAACTGCGCCGCGCCGCGGACCTCAGCGCGCTGGCCGCGACCGACCCGCTGACCGGCGTCCCCAACCGCCGCAGTTTCGAGGAGCGCGCGCAGGCGATCATCGCGCGCCGGGCCGAAAGCGGGCAATCCGTGGCAGTCGCGATGATCGACGTCGATCATTTCAAGGCGATCAACGACACCTATGGCCACCCGGCGGGCGACGTGGTGCTGAAGGAAATTGCGCGGCGCTGCCGCGAGGCATTGCGCGCCGACGACCTGTTCGCCCGGCTGGGCGGCGAGGAGTTCGTGGCGCTGCTGCCCTCCGACGACCGCGAGGAACTGCGCGCAGTGACGAAGCGCCTGTGCACGATCATCGCGGACACGCCTGTCGTCGCGGGCGGCGTCGTGATCGACGTGCGTGCCAGCCTGGGCGTTGCCATCGGGGTCGATGGCTATACCACGCTGGAGACGTTGATCGCGAGCGCCGACGAAGCGCTCTATAGCGCCAAGCAGACCGGGCGGAACCGCGTGGTGTTCGCGGGCGAAGCCTGAGCCGTCAACCGGCCGGAAGCAGCAATTCCACCAGCGATCGCACCTTCTTCTGCCGCCATTGCGGCAGCGGCGCGACGAGCCAATAGCCCGGCATCGCCCTGTACGGTGCATCCACCGCCACGACATGGCCTGCCGCAACATCTGCATCGGCGAGCAGCGCCGGCACCTGCGCCGTGCCCAGACCTGCCGCCGCCGCTTCGATGGCAAGGCCGGCGTCAGGCACGCGGATCGCGCCATTGCTGCCCTCGTCCGGGGAGCCGGGCCACAGGATCGCCGTATCGCGGGCAGACCCCGGCGCGGACACCCGGACAAAGCGCGGCTCGGCCAGCGCAACACCTTCATGCCCGCCCGGCCCGTCGGTCAGCGCGATGGCGAGGTCGAGATTGGATTCGGTAAAGTCCGGCACGTCCTCCGCCGCGATCAGCACCACCGACAGGTCGGGATTGGCGGCCATATAGGCAGCGAGGCGTACGCTCAGCCATTTCTGGATGAAGTCACGCGGCGCGGCGATGGTGAGGTGCTGGGACGACTGCCCGACCTGCATCGCTCGCACCGATTCCTCGAACTCCAGAAAGCCGGAGCGCAGTGCAGGCAGGCCAGCCTCGGCCTCCGGCGTCAGTTCCAGCCCCTTGGGCGTGCGGCGGAACAGCACGACGCCCAGCATGTCCTCCAGCGCGCGGATCTGCTGCCCCACGGCGGCAGGTGTCACGGCCAGTTCGTCGGCGGCTCTGGTGAAGGAGAGGTGCCGCGCCGCCGCGTCGAACACGCGAAGGCCGTTGAGCGGCAAATGGGTGCGCTTCATCCCGAGACTGCCGGCGCCGTCAATCCAAAGCGAGGGATCGCCACGTCGAACAGGCTGCTATCGCTCGCCAGCATCTGAAAACTGCCCTCCATCGATCCACTCGGCGTCGCGAGCGGGCAGCCGGACACATAATCATAGGACTGGCCCGGCTGGATCACCGGCTGTGCGCCGACTACGCCCTCGCCCTCCACCACTTGCATCGCGCCGCGCCCATCGGTGATGTGCCACCGGCGGGTCAGCAGTTGCACAGGCGCGCCGCGGCCATTTTCGATGCGGATATGATAGGCCCAGAACCAGCGCCCGCGCTCCGGCTCCGACTGGTCGGACAGGAACGCGACCGACACGCGGACCGTGACGTCCGCCGTCGTTGCGGCATGGGGGAACAAGGCTTTCATGGATC
Source organism: Sphingobium sp. (assembly GCA_040508315.1). Taxonomy (GTDB): domain Bacteria; phylum Pseudomonadota; class Alphaproteobacteria; order Sphingomonadales; family Sphingomonadaceae; genus Sphingobium. The sequence continues at coordinate 9,951 of JBEVNC010000122.1, read as the reverse complement.
GGCTCTGTCGCGTTCCGGCGGGTGCGTCAATGCCCCGCCGGTCCGGAACGTCCCTTAAAGCCCGACCGCGGTCAATGCCTGATCCAGATCGGCGATGATGTCGTCCGGGTCTTCGAGGCCGACGTTGATGCGGATCATGCCCTCCTCAACACCCATGTCGGCGCGCGTCTCCGGCCCGACGCCATGATGGGTGGTGGACGCGGGATGGGTCAGCAGCGTGCGGCTGTCACCGATATTGTTGGAAATATCGGCCAGTTCCAGCGCGTTGAGGAGCGACATTGCCTGATCGCGCCCACCGTCGAGCAGGAAGGAGAAGATCGGGCCGCACGCCTTCATCTGCTTTTGCGCAAGGTCATATTGCGGATGGCTGGGCAGGCCGGGATGCAGGATACGCGGAACGCGGCCTTCCACGAACTTGCCGACCTTCAGCGCATTTTCGGACTGCTTCATCGCGCGCAGGTTCAGTGTCTCCAACCCCTTGAGCACAACCCAGGCGTTGAACGGCGCCAGATTGGGGCCGGTGTTGCGCTGGAAGGGCAGCAGCACGTCGTTGATCCACTGGTCGGTCCCGCACACCGCGCCCGCCAGCACGCGCCCCTGCCCGTCCATCAGCTTGGTCGCCGAATAGGCGATGACGTCCGCGCCGAAATCCAGCGGCCGCTGCAGAGCGGAGGTGCAGAAGGCATTATCGACGATCGTGATGATGCCACTGGCCCGCGCAAGGCCGCAGACATAGGTCAGGTCCACCAGATCCATCGTAGGATTGGCGGGCGTCTCGAAGAAGAACACCTTGGTATTCGGGCGGATCGCCTTTTCCCATGCCTCATTGTCGCTGGCATGGATGGTCGTCGTCTCGATGCCGAATTTGGGCAGGAGGTTGTCGACCAGCCAGCGGCACGAACCAAAGGCCGCCTTGGCCGCCACGACATGATCGCCGGTCTTGAGTTGAGCGAGCAGCGCCGTGGTCATCGCAGCCATGCCGGTCGCCTGCGCACGGCACGCCTCGGCCCCCTCCATCAGCGCGATCCGCTCCTCCAGCATCGCTACGGTGGGGTTCTGGAGACGCGAATAGGTCATGCCCTCCTCATCGCCCTGAAAGCGTGCGGCGACCGTCTGGGCGTCGTCGTAGCAATAGCCGGAGGTGAGGAACAACGCCTCGGACGTCTCGCCATGCTCGGATCGCCAGGTGCCGCCGCGCACGGCCTGCGTCGCGGGGCGCCAGTTGCGGGTGATCGAACGGTCGGTTCCGGTGGTCTTTTTCATGATATTCCCCTTTTCCTCGCCCCTTCAGGGGAGAGGATACGGAGGCTTGCCAGCTTGCTGGCTAGCCGGAGTTGGAGAGGGGGTGCCAAGCTATCCCCCTCTCTGCTGCGACTAGGGCCTGCTTCGCAAACCCAAGTCTCGCCCCCTCTCCCCTGAAGGGGAGAGGGTCTAATCACAATACGGCCAAAACCGCGTCGCCCATCTCCCGCGTGGACATTCGCCCACCCAGATCGCCGCTGCGCGCACCGTCGGCCAGAGCCTTCGCCACTGCCGCCTCGATCCGATCCGCCTCCGCGCCCAGGCCGAGCGAGAAGCGCAGCATCATCGCCGCCGACAGGATCATCGCCAACGGATTGGCCTTGCCCTGCCCCGCAATGTCCGGCGCAGAGCCGTGGATCGGTTCGTACAGTCCCTTGTTCGCCGCGTCGAGCGAGGCGGACGCCAGCAAGCCGATGGACCCCACGCACATGCTGGCGAGATCGGAGAGAATGTCGCCGAACAGATTTCCCGTCACGATGACGTCGAACTGGCCCGGATTCTTGACCAGCTGCATCGCCGCATTGTCCACATACATGTGGGACAGCGCCACGTCGGGATAGTCCGCCGCGACCTCGATCACCACGTCGCGCCACAGCTGCGAGGTTTCCAGCACATTGGCCTTGTCCACCGAACACAGCTTGCCACGCCGAGCCCGTGCCGCCTGGAAACCGCTATGCGCGATGCGGCGAACCTCCGCCTCGTCATAGGACATGATGTCATAGCCCTGACGCAGGCCGCCGGGGGTCGTGCGCATGCCCTTCTCGCCGAAATAGACGTCGCCGTTCAGTTCGCGCACGATGAGGATGTCGATGGCAGCCGCAATATCCTGACGCAGCGTGGATTCCGCGGTCAGTTCGCTGAACACCTTGGCAGGGCGCAGGTTGGAGAACAGCGTCAGTTCCTTGCGCAGGCCAAGGATCGCCTGCTCCGGCCGCAGATGCCGCTCCAGCGCGTCGCAATCGGGATCGCCCACCGCGCCGAACAGGATCGCGTCTGCGCGCCTGGCCAGGTCCAGCGTCGCGGGCGGCAGCGGATGACCGGCAGCCTTGTACGCCGCCCCGCCAACCGGCGCTTCCTCGAAGGTCAGGCCCGGAATGGCCAGCACATCGAGGACGCGGCGCGCCTCCGCCATGATCTCAGGACCGATTCCGTCTCCGGCAAGCACAGCAACCAGCATCGTCTTCGCTTCCATTCCCCAGATATCCGATCACGGCCCTCTAGGGGCAGCGGGTTTGTTGCGCAACCATTGCCCTAGCCGACAGCGCGCCGGAGCCGCTCGACCAGCCGTTCGCGCGCCGCCAGCACGTCCACCCGCCGGTCGGACAACAGATCGCGCTTCAGGAAATGACCGGTGAGCGTCAGGCCGTCGAATATCTCCTCCCACCGCGCCTCGCCGCCATGGGTGAGGAACGGCGGCAAGCGCAGCAGGCGCGGCTCATAGCCCACCGCACCGAAGCGGCTGACCGCCCGCCCCGTGGCCGGACTGACATAAGCCAGGTCGCCCGCCTCCCCCGTGGCCGCGCAAACGGTGAGGTCCAGCCCGAACCCCAACTCCGCCAGCAGCAGCCGCTCATAATGGATCAGCGCCACCGCCCACCCGCGCGCAGCGGGCGCCGCTTCCACCGCGTCGAGAACGGCGGACAGCGCGCTGTGCAGAGCCGGATAGGGATGCTCGTCCGGCAGCGTCGCGGCGGTGAGCGCGCACGCCCAGTCGATGGCGGCGGCGGGCAATGGCTCGGACAAGAGCGGCCCGCGGCTATGCGCCAGTTCCACGGTCAGGCCAGCAAGCTGCGCATTGGTGCGCGCACGGAACTCGGCCGCCACGATATTGCCGGGGATGAGGACAGGCCGCAACCGCGTCGACCGCCCGCCCTGCACATAGCCCGCCATCAGCCCGTCGCCGGGCGTCAGCAGCCGCGCGACAACGCCATGCTCGCCGTGATGACGGGTCGCGCAGACGATGGCGGTGGTGGCGAGGCGCGACATGGGGAGGGTGTAGCGCGGCGTGCACCCGCCGACAATTTCACCTTCTACGTCACCCCGGACTTGATCCGGGGTCCCGCTTTTCGAGATCGTTACGAAAAAGCCCACATAATCGTCATCCCCGCAAAGGCTGGAATCCAGAGGCACGCAAAACTGCGCTCTCGACCCTGGATTCCCGCCTGCGCGGGAATGACTTGTGAATTATGCAACAGTCTCGCTTTTCGGTGGCGAAAGCAGTGAGATGACGAGCGCGCGGCCCTACCCCCGCGCCTTGATCCGCCGCACCGCCGCCAACTGCCCCTGCAATATGTCCAGCGCGTCCAGTTCCCTGCGGTCCATCTCGTCGCGCTTCACATGCTTCATCAGCACCTCCAGCGCATCGCCGATCCGGCCGATCTGCCGCCCGTAACTGCCTACCTCGTCCAGCACGGTCTGCTCGATGTCCGGCCGCGGCGTCGCGCCGAGGTCGATATTGATGAAGCCGAACTTCGTGCCCTGAAGGTTGAACGTCCATGGATTGATCGCCTGCCAGAGCTTGTCCGGCGCGAGAGAGAATTGCATCGACTTCATCGGCGGTTCTCCTGTCGGGATCGGGCAATGTACCAGAGACGGGGGCGCCGCAGAGAGCCTATCGAGTCGGATATGGCGATTTCCTACGACGCTCGACTTATCGTCTCGCGGCTCCTACATGGCGGCCCATGCAGCGCGCCTTCTCCAAGATGCACGGCCTCGGCAATGATTTCGTCGTCATCGACGAGCGGGAAGCCCCCCTCGCGATGACGGACGGGCTGGCGCGCGCGCTCGCCGACCGCTCGACAGGGATCGGCTGCGACCAGCTTATCCTGATCGGCGCATCGGACCGCGCGGACGTTGCCATGCGTATCTTCAACAGCGACGGCAGCGAGGTCGAGGCATGCGGCAACGCGACCCGCTGCGTGCCCCTGTTCGTCGGCCGTGACGTGACGGTGGAAACGAAGGCGGGCCTGCTCGACGCGCGGCGCTCCGGGGAAGGTGCGAGCGTCGACATGGGCGCACCCCGCTTCGATTGGGACGCCATCCCGCTCGCCTATGCCATGGATACGCTGACCATGTCGGCGAGCTGGGAGGACCTGCCCCCGCCCGCCGCCGTCAATGTCGGCAACCCGCATGTCATCTTCTTCGTGGACGATCTGGATGCGGTGGACACCGCCCGGCTCGGCCCGTTGATCGAGACCGACCCTTTATTCCCCGCCCGCGTGAACGTGAACTTCGCGCAGGTGAACAGCGATCATGCGATCCGCCTGATCGTGTGGGAACGCGGCGCCGGGCTGACCCGGGCTTGCGGCACTGGGGCCTGCGCGACGGCGGTCGCGGCGATCCGGCGCAAGCTGTGCAGCGGGCCGGTTACGGTCGCGCTGCCGGGCGGCGACCTGGTGATCGACTGGCGGCCGGGCGAGACCATCCGCATGACGGGCCCCGCGACCCATGTGTTCGACGGCACCGTCGATCTGGACAGGCTGGCTTGACCGCGCCGGAGATCATCACGCTGGGCTGCCGCCTCAATATCGCCGAAAGCGCGGCCATGGCGGAACTGGCGGCCGGGGCGGACGACCTCATCATCGTCAACAGCTGCGCGGTGACGGCAGAGGCGGTGCGCCAGACACGGCAGGCGATCCGCCGAGCCCACCGCCGCCGCCCCGACGCCCGCCTGATCGTTACCGGATGCGCCGCGCAGACCGATCCCGCCATGTTCACCGCCATGCCGGAAGTGGACCGGGTGCTGGGCAATGCGGAGAAGCTGCACGCCCCCGCCCTGCTCGCCCCCACCACCGAACCGCTGGTCGCCGACATCATGACCGTGCGCGACGTGGCGCCGCACATGGCGAGCGCCTATTCGGATCGCACGCGCGGCTTCGTCGTCGTGCAAAATGGCTGCGACCATCGCTGCACCTTCTGCATCATCCCCTATGGCCGGGGCGACAGCCGATCCGTCCCCGCGGGCGCGGTGGTGGATCAGGTCGCGCGGCTGGTCGATGGCGGCGTGGCGGAAGTCGTGCTGACCGGCGTCGACGTCACCAGCTATGGCGCCGACCTCCCCGGCCAGCCGACGCTGGGCCTGCTGGTCGAGCGCATACTGAAGGGCGTGCCGGGCCTTCAGCGCCTGCGCCTCTCCTCCCTCGACGGGGTGGAGATAGACGATCGCCTGTTCGACCTCCTGACTGGCGAGGCGCGCGTGATGCCGCATGTCCACCTGTCGCTACAGGCGGGCGACGACATGATCCTCAAGCGCATGAAGCGCCGCCACGACCGCGCGCAGGCCGTCGAACTGGTCCAGCGCCTGCACGAACGCCGCCCGGACATCGCCATCGGGGCGGACATCATCGCGGGTTTCCCGACCGAAGACGATGCGATGTTCGAGCAAAGCCTCGCGCTCGTCGCCGACTGCCGCATCGTCCACGGCCATATCTTTCCCTATTCCCCGCGCGAAGGCACACCCGCCGCACGCATGCCACAGGTGTCGCCCGTCATCGTCAAGGAGCGTGCCCAGCGCCTGCGCGCTGCGTGCGCTGAACAACGCGACGGATGGCTGGCCGCCCAGACCGGCCGCCATGTTGCGGTGCTGGTCGAGCGCAGCGGCACGCACGGCCATGCCGCCGACTTTGCCCCCGTCCGCCTCACCGCCCCGGCCATGCCCGGCAAAATCGTGACAGCAACCGTGCTCGGGCTTGAGAAGGACGGGCTGATCGCGCAAGAGGACGCCCATGGCTGACCCCACGACGCCCCCAAGCTGGCGAGACAAGCTGTTCGGCGGCTTTCGCCGCACCTCCGACCGCCTCGGCGAGAACATCACCGGCCTGTTCAACAAGGCCGCGCTCGACGAGCAGACTTTGGACGAGATCGAGGAGGCTCTGATCCTCACCGACCTCGGCCCCCGCATGGCTGCGCGCATCCGCGACCGGCTGGCGGAAGGACGTTTCAACCGCGAACTGACCGAGGATTATCTGCGCGAGATCATCGCGGAGGAGATCGAAAAGGTGCTGAAACCAGTGGCCAAGCCGCTGGAGATCGACGCCTTTCCCCGCCCCCACGTCATCCTGGTGATCGGCGTCAACGGGTCGGGCAAGACCACCACCATCGCGAAGCTGGCGCATCTGCTGCAGGAGCAGGATTATGCCGTCATGCTGGCGGCGGGCGACACGTTCCGCGCGGCCGCCATCGGCCAGTTGCAGGTGTGGGCGGACCGTGTCGGCGTCCCCCTCATCTCCGGCAAGGAGGGCGGCGACGCGGCTGGCATAGTCTTCGAGGCTGTGAAGCAGGCGACGGCAGTCGGCACCGACGTCCTGATCGTGGACACGGCGGGCCGTCTCCAGAACAAGCGCGAACTGATGGACGAACTGGCGAAGATCCGCCGCGTCCTCGGCCGCCTGAACCCGGCGGCGCCCCACGACGTTGTGCTGGTGCTGGATGCCACCACGGGACAGAATGCCTTGAACCAGATAGAGATTTTCCGCGAAATGGCGCACGTGACGGGCCTCGTCATGACCAAGCTGGACGGCACCGCGCGCGGCGGCATGCTGGTCGCGGCGGCGGACAATTTCGGCCTGCCTATCCATGCCATCGGCGTGGGCGAGACCATCGAGGACTTCCGCCCGTTCGACCCCGCCGAACTGGCCCGCGCCATCGCAGGTGTCGCTTATGCCCGATAATGGCCGCGAGGACGCGATGACGACGCCAGTCGATGGTGCGCCCATCGCGGTCACGCCCAAAAAGGAAAGCTGGTTGCCGCTGGCGCTCGATTTCGGGCCACTGCTGGTGTTCTTCCTGACCTTCAAGTTCGTCGGCATGATCGTGGGCACGGCGGCGTTCATGGCCGCGATCACGGTGGCCGTGATCGTCTCGAAGTGGAAGCTGGGCAAGGTCTCGCCCATGCTCTGGCTTTCAGCGATCCTCGTGCTGTTTTTCGGCTCGCTCACCATCTATTTCCACGACGAGCGGTTCATCCAGATCAAGCCGACCATCATCTATAGCTTCTTCGCCGTCATGTTGCTGGGCGGCTGGCTGCGCGGCAAGCCGCTGCTCCGCTATGTGCTAGGCCATGCCTATCAAGGGCTGAGCGAGACCGGATGGCTGATCCTCTCGCGCAACTGGGGCTTCTTCTTTGCGGTCATGGCCATCGCGAACGAGGCGATGCGCGCCTCGCTCACGTTCGACACATGGCTCTCCATCAAGGTGTGGGGGATCACCATCGTCTCCATGCTCTTTGCGGCGGCCAATGTGCCGATGCTGATGCGCCACGGCCTCGATCTGGGCGAAAAGGCCGCGGGCAAAAGCGCGACATGACCACCCACCCTTCCCAGAACAAGCCGAAGACCCGGCCCGGCACCTTCCCCGCCATGCTGTTCTTCCGGCAGTTCCTGGCCTCGCCTAAGTCCGTCGGGTCGATCATCCCGACGTCGCAGGCGGCGATCGATGCGCTGCTCGCCCCGGTGGACTGGAGCCGCTGCCGCACCTTCGTCGAATATGGGCCGGGCACGGGCGTCTTCACGCGCAGCATCCTGGCGCGCGGCCGCCCCGACCTGAAGCTCATCGCCATCGACCCCAACCCGGCCTTCATCGACCATCTGCGCGATAGCTTCAACGACCGCCGCCTCGTCACGGTGCAGGGGTCGGCGGAGGATGTAGAGGCGATCCTGGCTGCGCAGGAGGAAGATGGGGCGGACTATATCCTGTCGGGCCTGCCTTTCTCGACCCTGCCCGCAGGCGTGGGCGAGGCCATCGTCGCCGCGACCGAGCGGGCGCTGCTGCCCGGCGGTGCATTCCTGGTCTATCAATATTCGCTGTTCGTCCTGCCGATGCTGGCAGCGCATTTTCAGCGGATAGATGTCGAGCGCGCGTGGCTCTGCATTCCCCCTGCCCGGCTAATGCGGGCGTGGAAGGGCGTTTAGGGCGCTTACCGCGGCTCGCTGCGGAAATTCAGTCGCCGCGTCACTGTAAAGTCCATCACCCCCACCAGCATATAGCTGATGAACCAGCGCAGACGCGCGACCGGCCCTGCCATCGCCTTATAGACCGTCCGGTCGATCTGGCGGCTGTCCGCCTCCCGACGTTCGATCATAGCGCGCACGGAATCGGCGAACGGCGCATCCTTGATCCGCAGCATCAGTTCGACGTTCAGGAACAGGCTGCGCTTGTCGAAATTGGCCGATCCCACATAGACGATGTCGTCCATCACGATCAGCTTGGTGTGCAGTTTGCAGGGTTCGTATTCGTAGATCCGGACGCCGCGCTTCAACAATATGCGATAGAGGAACCGGGCCGCGCCGATGGTCATCGTGTTGTCGGACCGCAGCGGCACGATCAGCCGCGCCTCGCCGCGCCTTGCCACCCGCATCATCCGCCGCAACATGCCCCGCCCCGGCGAGAAATAGGCGGCGACCATGTCCAGCCGGTTCGCCGTCTGCAAATCGGCCTTCACGCAGCGCGCCCAGCGGTTGAGCCGCGCCGTCGGCCCGCCGATCAACCATTGCAGCGCCCCGTCCCGGTCGTGCCAATGATGCACCAGCCGACGCAGCTTGCGGAACCGCTGCTCGCTTTCCAGTACCCAGCCGGCGAGCAGGTCGAACCATTTCTGCAAGCGCTGCGCCACCGGTCCCTCTGCCAGCAGGGCAAGGTCGCACCAGCGATCCTCGTCGGCGTCGCATGCGAAATAGCCATCCTCGACATTGAACCCGCCGATCACCACCCGCTCGCCATCGGCAATCGCCATCTTCTGGTGGTTGCGAATCAGGTAGCGGGTCGAGCGGCGGGCCCCGAACCGCCCGAACCGCCCACCCGCATCGATCAGCGGCTGAAAGAAGGCATCGGGCGTCCTGGCCGACCCGAAGGCATCGATCATCAGCGTCACCGCGACGCCGCGCCCGCGCGCGGCCACCAGCGCGTCCCGAACCTGATGGCCGGAATCGTCACCGGCGAAGATATAATAATAGAGGCACAGGCTCGACCGGGCATTGTCGATCAGTTGGAGGAGCGTGACGAGCCGTTCCGGCCCCTCCTCTATGAGGCGCAGCCGGTTGCCGTCGATCTCTGCATCACTTTCGCCTGGCACTGTGCCCCCTTCCGGTCCGTCCAACCGTCCGCTAAAGACGATGTTCCCCGCAGGCCTTGCCCGCTGGCAAATGGTCTCCCACGTTGACTCATGCCCGTCTCGCTGCTAGCAGGCCGGGCTTTCTATCCCCACATCTGGTCAGGATCAGCTTATGGCGCGCGTAACCGTCGAGGATTGCATCGACAAGGTCACCAACAGGTTCGACCTGGTGTTGCTGGCCGCTCAGCGTGCCCGCGCCATCTCGGGCGGCGCCGAACTGACCATCGATCGCGACCGCGACAAGAACCCCGTCGTCGCCCTGCGCGAAATCGCCGAGGAGACGGTGATTCCGGAGGAGCTGAAGGCCGACCTCATCGGCGCGATGCAGAAGGTCCAGATCGACGACGACGACACGCCGGACGAAATTGGATCGCTGGCCCGCTCGGCCGAGGCGCTCCGCCTCACGGCCGCAACCCCGCCGCGAAACCACAATATCGGCTCCGACTACGAGGGTTGATGTAAGGGGCCGGTTTCGGCCCCTTTTTTGTTGGTGTAGTGGCTGGCAGCCCCCCCTCCATCTCGAAGATAATAAGTCATTCCCG
>JBEVNC010000074.1:0-29536 GCA_040508315.1 Sphingobium sp. | reverse complement strand
GGGAGGGGGGCGATGCGTCCCACTCCCCAAAGAAAAAAGGCCGGACTCCCGCCCGGCCTCTTCCTCATCACAAAAGCCGAAACTCTCAGTCCGGCTTCTTCGGCAGCTCGATCTCCGCCGTCGCGGTGGCCTGCGTCTTGCCGAACTGGTTGGTCATCTTGAAATCGCACTGGACGATGTGACGACCTTCGTCATCGACGAACTTGTCGATGATGTTGGAGTTCATCACCGTGATCTCACCCGACAGCGCCGGGCCGCGATAGGCGCAGTTGGAATGGCGCACCATGCCCCACTCGCCCGCCCAGCCGCTGAAATAGTCGACGATCCACGCGCCCATCGACGCGCCATAGCCATAGGCGCGCGGCATGCCGATGGTCTTGGCCCAGCGCGGGAACAGGTGACCGCGCGACGCACCGATATAGGCGCCATCGGTCAGCTCGGGGTTGATGCGCTCCATGATCGGGTCATTCTCATGCCCGGCCATCTCCTTGGTGAAGCCCAGATCTTCCAGGTTCAGCTCGCGGCGGTCCAGCGTGCCCCAAACGGTGAACAGGAACGAGCGCCATTCGGTCGCCATGCTCGCCACGGTGTGGATGCCGATGACCCGCTCGGGCAGCTTGTCGCCGACAGCGACGTCGTCCCACCAACGCTCCTTGTGGCCCAGATCGTGGAGCATCTTGATCCACTCGAACTTGCGGTCCTCGACGGCATTATATTCCTCGTCGGTCCACTCGATCTCGTTCGCTTCATTGGGATCGGTCGTCGCGCCGCCGGCATGGGCATTGTACCGCAGAGCGGTCGAACGCTGCTTGGCGATCAGTTCACCATTCTGGTTGCGATAGAAATTGTCGCCGCGCTCGAAACAGGTCGGACCGAACTTGGTATCCTTGACCTTATAGTCGAACGGGATGCGCTCATTGGCGATGGTGTCGCCGTCGAATACGCGCGGACCATAGAACCACCATTCGTCACCGCCGAACAGCAGGTGCGAATTGGGGATCTTGCCCGCGCAGCTCGGCGACGTGCCATGGCCATCGTCCATCACGATCGGGAAGCTCTGCGGCGCGACCAGCTTGCCCCAGCGGCTCTCGGCGGCATAGGCCGGGTCATAGTGCAGCAGGTTGGGATAGTGCATCGCCTGCACCCAGCGACGGATGTCGTTATTGCGCAGCGGCTCGCGCAGCGGCGACGAATCGATGGGCTTGCCCATCCAGCGCTCAAGATCGGATACGTCCAATATGCTGTCGGCCACGCGCCTCACTCCTTTTCGATCTTTGTCTTGTCGTGCTGCCTTTGGATAGCTTTGCAAAAAAGGGCAACCTCTCGCAATTCCATGGCGACGGGCTCTCCCATTGTCTTGACCTTTACGGTCACGAGGCCGGGATCGTCCCGGAAATAGCATCGTCGGTTCGTCGCCCGCGCATGGCCAAGCCGCAACGCCGCGCTATGAGCGACCGGCATGATTCGCTTCACCCGCTTTCGCCCGGCCGTGGCCTTCATCTTCGTGACGGCGCTGCTCGACGTCATGGCGATGGGTCTCGTCATCCCGGTGCTGCCCGCGCTGGTCGAGGAATTTTCCCCGTCGGTCAGCTCGGCGGGCCTGTGGAACGGCGTGCTGGTGGCGCTCTGGGCGACGATGCAGTTCCTGTGTTCGCCCGTGATCGGCGCATTGTCGGACCGTTTCGGGCGGCGGCCGGTGATCCTTGTCTCCACCATCGGGCTGTCGGCCGACTGGCTGCTCATGGCGCTGGCGCCCAGCCTGTGGTGGCTGGCGGTGGGCCGGATGCTGGGCGGTGTCACCTCCTCCAGCTTCACCGCGGTCTATGCCTATATGGCTGACATTACCGAGCCGGAGGACAGGTCCAAGGCATTCGGCATCGTCGGCGCGGCATGGGCGGCGGGTTTCGTCGCGGGACCGGCGCTGGGCGGCATCCTGTCGAACTGGGGTCCGCGCACGCCCTTCTGGGTGGCGGCCGCGCTGTCGGGCCTCGCCTTCCTCTACGGCCTCATCATCCTGCCCGAATCGCTGCCCAGGGATAAGCGCATGGCCTTCTCATGGTCGCGCGCCAATCCGCTTGGCGCGCTGCGCCTGCTGCGCAGCCATGCGGAATTGAGCGGCCTCGCGGTCGTCGTCTTCCTGCTCTATTTCGCGCACCACATCTTCTCGGTCATCTATGTGCTATACGCTGGCCACCGCTACGGCCTTGGCCCGTTCGAGGTCGGCATGCTGCTGGCCTGTGCGGGCGTGCTCGACATGGCGATGCAGGGCTGGGCGGTGGGCAAGGTGGTCGCGCGGATCGGCGACTTGCGGACGATGGTCATCGGTCTCGCCATGGGTGCGGTCGGCCTGTTCGCCATGGGTCTTGCCCCGACGGCATGGCTGTTCGCCGCCGCGCTGATCCCTAACGCCTTCTTCGCGCTCGCCATACCGACGCTCCAGTCGCTGATGACCGCGCGCGTGTCCGAACGGGAGCAGGGCCAGTTGCAGGGCGCGAACAACAGCGTCGGTGCCATCGCCGGCATCGCCTCGCCGCTCTTCTTCGGCTGGCTCTACGGCGTCTCGGCGGACAGTCTGCCCGGCGTCAGCTTCGCCGTGGCCAGCCTCGTGCTGGTCGCCGCCGCGATCATCGGCCACCGCGCGATCAAGTCGCTGCCGCCGCCCGCACCCGCCCCGGAACCCGCCGAAACCTGACCTGCGCACCCCGCCGGGGCGTCACCGACTGGCGTATCGGCAGCGCGATCCTTGCGTTCGGTCAAGCGGCGGGACATTGCTAAACACGGCCAGCATTGTACAGACAGAGACAATAGCTGCGACAGGAGAGACAGGTGGTTGCTGACATCGCACGAGCGCCGAAACCGGCGCCTTTCCAGATTACCGACCCGGAACGCATTCCGGCGCGGCGTTATTACGACCAGGAGTTCTACGACCTCGAGGTAGAGCGGCTGTGGCCCCATGTCTGGCAGATGGCGTGCCGGGTCGAGCAGGTGCCGGAGATCGGCGACTGGATCGAGTACAAGAATCTCGGCAAGTCCGTCATCGTCGTGCGGACCAAGGACGGCATCAAGGCGTTCGACAATGCCTGCCGTCACCGCGGCGTGCCCATCGCGCAGGGCACCCACGGCAATTGCAAGCGGGAGGGTTTCATCTGCCCGTTCCACGGCTGGCGCTGGAACACGGAGGGCAAGAACACCTTCGTCTATGGCAAGCACATGTTCTCGGAGCAGCAGCTCGACCAGGCCGATCTGGCCCTGACCGAGGTGCGGACCGAGCAGGAAATGGGCTGCGTCTTCATCAATTTCGACAAGGACGCGCCCGGCCTGCGTGAAAGCCTGGGTCCCCTCGCGCTCGGCCTCGACGCCTATCATGCGGACAAGATGCGCGCCGAATGGTGCTATGCCACGATCCTGCCGGCAAACTGGAAGATCGCGATGGAAGCCTTCATGGAAGGCTATCACGTCATGCGCACCCACCCGCAGCTTCAGAAGGCGGTGCCGATCCTGTACAACAGCATGTACGGCATGGACACTGGCGGTATCGGCCTGCCGATCAACCCGAACCTGACCATGAAGCAGAATATCGAGGCTCAGGTCGAGCATATGGGGCTGCTGAGCGAAGGCATGGCCGGCATGTGCCATGCCAAGGATGTGGCGGTCGCCCAGACCCTGATCGACGTCGAACTGCCCGAAGACCCCATGCAGGCGATCATGCACTGGTTCGGCATGGTCAATTATGCGGTGACGGAGGCGGGCCGCGCCCGCGGTGAACCTGCACCCGATCTCAACAAGATCGCGGTCGAGACGCCGGTGAAGGCGGTGGAGTTCATCTTCCCCAATTACTTCCTGCTGCCCTTCCTCTCCAGCATGGCGGCGTATCGCATCCGTCCGCTGGGGCCGGAAAGCTGCGTGTTCGAGCTGTGGTCGATCACCCACTTCCCCGAAGGACAGGAGCCGCCGGTGGTGATGGACCCGATCTACCTGCCTTATGACAGCCAGGACTTCCCGCCGATCCCGCGCCAGGATTATTCCAACATTCCGCTCCAGCAGATCGGCATGCATGCGGAAGGTTTCGAATTCATGCGCCTGTCGAAGGATATCGAGGGTCTCATCAGCAACTATCAGCGGATCATCGACGGCTATCTGGCCGGGGTGGAGCCGCACAAGCTGTCCAAGGCGATGACCATGCTCGCGGGCAATTTCGACGGGCCAATCCTCGACCTCGGCTTCTGACCGACGACATGTGACGGGCGGCGCGGGAGACCGGGCCGCCCCACCGGCTTCGGTCGGACGACAACGGATTGCCTGTGCACCCGCGCGACTCTGCGGAGCCGTGCAGCATGCGTCGCCCCGGCGATATTTAACACCCCCATCGGACTATTGGATCACTGTGGCTTTCCCGCCACGACGACCGCCATCGTCGCGCAGCAGAAAGACGGGCGCAGCACCGTCTCGCACAGTGCGTCCGCGCCCGCACCCTTCACCCAAAACTCCCGTTTTCCGGCCAACCGCTCTGCCTTCCGGGCCAGCGCGGAGGGGACTGTTGCACCCTAACGATCTGACGCAACTGCGAAGGCACCAGTGCACCCGAACGTCCCGGCGATGAGGCGTCGTCACAAAAAACAAAGCCGGTTCATTTTTGCCTTGATGACCGTCCGAAATATTTCCAAAATATGAGCCACTACTATCGCACCGGAATAAAAGCCGGGCGTTGCCGGACTTCCCTTTAAGTGGGGAAGGATGGCCAAAAAGGAAATTTGTGCCCCGCAAAGCGGTGCGCATGAATACAGGGAGAGGAATGCTTCGATGCCCAAATATTACCCTTATTCTATATTGTCCGGTGCCAGCCTCGCGGCTCTGGCGATGGTCGCGACCCCCGCTGCCGCCCAGGGCGTCGATGAGACCATCGTCGTCACCGCCCGCCGCGTCGAGGAACGCCTTCAGGACGTTCCGATCTCGATCACGGTCTTCAACCAGCAGCAGCTGACCAACCGCAACGTGCTGAGCGCGGTCGACATGTCGACCTACACCCCGTCGCTGGCGGCCAATACCCGCTTCGGCCAGGAAAGCGCGTCCTTCTCGCTGCGTGGCTTCACCCAGGAAGGCCAGACCAGCCCGTCGGTCGCCGTCTATTTCGCAGACGTCACCGCGCCGCGCGCGCAGGGTGGCACCAGCGGCGGCAACGGTTCGGGCGTCGGCAGCTTCTTCGACCTGTCCAACGTGCAGGTTCTGAAGGGTCCGCAGGGCACGCTGTTCGGCCGCAACACGACGGGCGGCGCCGTACTGCTCGTGCCGCAAAAGCCGACCGGCCGCTTCGAGGGCTTCGTCGAGGGCACCTATGGCAATTATGACCAGAAGCGCATCCAGGCGGTCGTCAACGTCCCCGTGATGGAGAGCTTGCGCATCCGCGTCGGCATCGACCGCAACACGCGCGACGGCTATCTGAACAATGTCTCCGGCATCGGCCCGCGCGACTTCAACGATGTCGACTATACCGCCGTGCGTTTCAGCGCGGTCGCTGACCTTGCGCCCAATCTGGAAAACTACACCATCGTTTCCTATGGCATTTCCAGCACCAACGGCTCCTATCCCAAGATCTTCAACCGCGATAACCGCGCCCGCGATCCTTTCCCTGCGCTGCGCATCGCGCAGATCGAGGCGACCAGCGGCGACTATTATGACGTCTCCAACGGCAACCCCTTCGCGCATCAGCGCATCAAGCAGTGGTCGATCATCAACACCACGACCTGGCAGGCCAGCGACACGCTGACGCTCAAGAATATCGCGAGCTATGCGGAATTCCGTCAGGCGCAGACCGGCCAGATCTATGGCGAGAACGGCTACCAGAACGGCACCGCGCTACCCTATAATGCGGTCAACGTGAACGTGGCACCCGGCTCCAACAATATCCAGCAGTCGACCTTCACCGAGGAAGTTCAGCTTCAGGGCCGTACCCCCAATGACCGCCTGAGCTACCAGTTCGGCGCCTATCTCGAGCTGTCGGAACCGCTGAGCGGCTTCCAGGACACCTATTCCGCCAACAGCCTCGCCTGCACCAATATCTACGCCTTCCAGTGCACGGATATCCTGGGCGGCGGCCGCGGCTTCATCCAGGAATCGCGCAGCAAGTATCGCTTCCGCAACCTGGGCGTCTACGGCCAGGCGACCTTCAAGTTCACCGATACGCTCAGCCTGACGGGCGGCATCCGCTACACGTCGGACATCGTCTCGGGCCTTGGTCAGGTGCTGAAGATCACCTTCCCCACCCCGAACAACCCGTCGATCAACTGCTCGCAGCCGATCCCGACCGTACAGGGCGGCACGTCGGCGCAGGTCACGGCCGACAATTCGCGCTGCGACTTCCGCCGCCGCGTGGCCTCTGCCAAGCCGACCTGGCTGGTCGGTCTCGACTGGAAGCCGGTCGAAGACGTCCTGCTGTACGGCAAATATTCGCGCGGCTATCGTCAAGGCGGCGTAAACGTGTCCAGCTTCGGCCTGGAGACCTGGGGTCCTGAAAAGGTCGACGTCTATGAAGTCGGCCTGAAGGCCAGCTTCGACAGCTTCGTTCGCGGCACCTTCAACATCGCTGGCTTCTATAACGACTTCAGCAACCAGCAGATCGCGATCAACACCGTCAGCTGCGGCAACATCCCGCCCGCGGCCCTCCCGGCCTTCCCGGCATGCAATGGCATTCCGGCGACCGAATATCCGTCACCGGCGCAGGGCATCGGCAATGCGGGCAGCTCCACGATCAAGGGTGTCGAGGTCGACGCATCGATCACCCCGTTCACCGGCCTTCGCATCGACGGCAGCTATGCCTATCTCGATACGAAGCTGAAGACCGCGGACATCGCCAACATCCCGATCCCGCGCGGCTTTGCGCAGCTTGCGCCGAACGCGATCGTCAACGGGCCGCTCAGCTTCACGCCGAAGAACAAGTTTTCGATCACGGGCACCTATACCCTGCCCCTGCCCGAGACGGTCGGCAGCGTCAGCGTGTCCGGCACGTTCACCCATCAGGACAGTTCGATCGGCAATGCCAGCTCTCTGCTGGCGCAGCCCGCCTTCACCGGCGGCCCGCTGTCCTATGCCCGCGTTCTGCCCTCGCAGGACAATCTGAACGTCAACCTGAACTGGAACAATGTCGCGGGCGGCCCCATCGACCTGGCCCTGTTCGGCACGAACATCATGAAGGAAAAGTTCATCACCTACACGACGGGTGCATCCTTCGGCTGGGATGCCGCGGTGCTCAACCAGCCCCGCATGTACGGCGTGCGCCTGAAGTACCGCTTCGGCACCTGACCTTCCGTTTGAAATCGAATCGCAAGGCGGCGGCCCGGGTGACCGGGCCGCCGTTTTCGTTCCGCAAACACCGCGAATCACCCGCTCCAAACTCCGCGCCGGACGACGCCTTGGCTCCCCGTCTGCCGAGACGATGCCCGCCGCGGACGCCTCCGCGTGTTTTTTCCGCGATGACAGTTGAAACCCGTGGCAAAAAACGATGATTCTCCAAAATGGAAGAATCATCTAAAGGCCCCCTGTGACCCCTGAGGAACTGACCGAACGCCAAAGGCAACTTCTGGAGCTGATCTCCAGCGGCGTAACGTCGTCCAAGGCGCTGGCGGGCGTCACCGGCATGGCGCCGGGTTCCATCGATACCACCCTCCAGCGCGCGGCCCGGACCCTGGGCGTGCGCGACCGCATCTCCGCCGCCACCCGATATCAGGAGATTCAGGCTCAAAAATCTCAATCGCAATCTCAATTGAGAAGTTTGAGCTTCCGGGAGCCGCAGAAATCCGCTCTTTCTCGGTTCACCAGCAACGGCCGGTCGGTCATCACGGCAGTCGCAAAATTTCTCAGCGCCCTGTTCCGGGGCGTCCCTCTGGGCGGTTCGGAACATGCGCTACGGTGGGATCAGATCACGCTCGAAATCCTTCGGGTGGCTCTCATCGGCATAGTTGCCCTGTCGGCGCTGGTGTTGTTCGTTCTGGGTTTCTTCAGAACGTTCGGCTGAATCGCAACGAATTGAGCGCGGGATGGGTGATTCCGCGAAGGGGAAAGCTATGTTCAAATTGACCGAAGGTGCCGCTCACGTTGTTGCCGCCGATTCGCGGACAGCCATCGAGGATTTCGACGCAGCCTTCATCAGCGGCATGCGCCTCGCCACCAATGCCATCGAGGGGATCAAGGGCGCGGGCGTACCCGCCGGCCAGTCGCAGCGCCTCTACAAGAAGCTCGTCGAATCCTTCGGCCAGCTTGTGGAGGGTCGCGCCACGCTGATCTCCGCCATCGGCCATCTTCAGATCATCCATCAGAAGAGCAACATCGCCGAGACGGACCTGGGTTGCCCCTGGCTCATGGGTACGGATGCCCCGACGGCCTCCGCGAGCATGCAGCTAGACCGCATGCCGGCGACGCAGGCGAACTGATCCTCGCACGGCCAACGACAGTCGAACCACAGAGCGGTATGCACACAAGATGATAAATCCCATCATACCGCTCTACTGGTTCCTGGTCCTGGCCTGCTGGGCGTTCGCGCTCAAATATGGCGGCGCGACCGCGCGCTGGGCATTCACGATGTTCCTGATCGCGACCGCCATGACCGTCGCCTCGATCTTCGTGCGGCTCGACCTCTACCGGTCGAACTTCATCCTGATGGCGGCCGACGGACTATATCTCGTGGCCTTGTACGTGATCGCGCTGCGGTCGCGGCATTACTGGCCGATCTGGTCGGCGGGCTTCCAACTGCTGACCGTTCTGACACATTTCGGGCCCATTCTCGATCCGAGGGCGAGCTCGAAAATCTACTGGGGACTGGAGTCCGTATGGGCAATACCAATGCTGGTGACGATGGTCGCAGGCATAGCGAAGGATCGGCGCATCGGCGCGCCGACGCTGGTGGGCGGGCATGAGCGCCGACCTGCAAGGCAGCAGCGGCATGGCCTCCAATAGCCTGCCCGCCCGGCGCGCACGCCCCACACGGGGCGAGAGCACTCCCCATCTGGCGGCGCTGGACGGCGTGGCGATACCGGGGGGCGATGCGCAGCATTCCCAGCGGGATCTGGTGCCACGCATGGTCTACCGGATGCGGCGCGCGCGCGACCAGTTCTTCCCCTCGCTGTTCGCCGATCCGTGCTGGGACATCTTGCTCGACCTGTATGAGAACAGGCGCCTGGGCAAGCCGGTGTCGATCTCCAGCGCCTGCGTCGCGGCCGCCTGTCCGCCGACCACCGCGCTGCGCCACCTCGGCCAGCTCGTTTCCACGGGCCTGGTGGATCGCCGTCCATGCCCGAACGATTCGCGGCGCATCTATGTGGAACTGACACCCAAGGCGCTCGACGCCATCGACAGCTGGATCGAGCGCGCCGTGTACGTGCTCGAAAAGGGCTGAGGCACCGGGTCATGAGCGAGGCAGGCATACTCGTCTCCCGCTATGGACAGGCGTCCATCGCCATCGTCCGCAAGCGGATCGAGACGGCGATCGTGGAGGGCAACGACCTTCGCGCCGTCCATCTCGATGGCTTGCTGGCCATGGTCGAGCAGATGCTCGGCCGCAACCAGCACTCGGCGCGGGTCCGGGCCTGACGCCGGGTCAGAAGGCGCGGTTGATCCCGATCCGCACCGTGCGCGGGCGCAGCGGCGTCACCTGCCGCCCCGCGCCCTCGCCATAGGGCGTGCCCAGCGCAAAGCGGTTGCCGCGCGCGTCGGCGATGTTGGTGATGCCCAGCGTCACGCCGAAATCGTCGGTGCCAAGGCGCGCCGTAATCGCGGTGTCGATATAATCGCCCTGCCGCTCGCCCAGCACCGGCCCGATGCCGAGGCGCGACGAGCTGACATAAAGCGCCCAGCCATTGAGGCGCAATTCGGTGACGCCGTCGCCCAGCAGCGTGCGATAGTCCACGCCCGCCCGCGCCGTGACCGCCGCGACATTGGGGATGCGGCCGATACTCTCACCGGCAAGCGGCGCTCCTGGCTCGCGCACGGCCACCGGAAAGCCATCCGCTAGCCCCACCGCCAATGCCCGCGCCAGTTCGGGTGACGCCTGCGTCACCCGGCTGTCGTTGAACGCCACCGATGCGTCGAGTGTCAGTCCCCGCAGGGCGCGCCACCGGGTCGATGCACTGACCGACCAGATGCGCCCGTCGCCGATATTCTCGGTCGTGGGCAGGCCCGCCGTGTCGAGGAAGTCCGCCTGTATGTCCTTCCACTCGGTATAGGCGAAGCTGGCGGTCAATGAGAAGGCGGCCCCCGCCGGCATGTGCCGCACGCCGCTCTCCATCGTCATCACCCGATCGTTGCGGAAACGCCGTACGAACAGCCCCTCTATGGCGAGACCGCCGGGACGAAAGCCCTGCTGATAGCGTGTGTAGACGGTCGTCCCAGGCAGCAACTCCGCGGACAGTGCGACGGAGGGCAACAGCCGATCCTCGCTGCGCCCGCTGGTTATCGCCGCGCCCAGCGTGGCGAAGGACGGCAGCACATCCTCGCCGCTGCCCAGCAGGCGGCTATGCGAATAGCGCGCACCACCGGTCAGTTTCAGAAGGCGGAGCAGGCGAAGGCTCGCTTCGCCATAGACGGTCACCTCCTCCACCGCGTTGGAAACGCCGGTCAGCGGCACGGGACGATCCGGTTCGCCCAGCGACCGGCCAAGCGTCGTGCGACTGTAGATATAGCTCGCCCCGACCACCCAGCCGAAGCCGCCCTTCTCCGCCTGCGACAGCCGGTTCTCCGTCGCGAACAGGCGGCTGCGGTTGGTCTGGCGGAACAGCGTCGGTGCGGCGTCGTCCGGCAGCGATGCGTCGTAGCGCTCGCCCAGCCGCTGCGTGACATAGGCGGTGGACGACAGGAAGGTCAGGTCGTCCCAGCGCTTCTCCACCACCACGCTGCCCAGCCGGTAGCGCGCGTCGAAGCCGCCATCGACGCGGGATCGCCGTGTCAGCGGCGGCAGGCTGGGGTCGGCATATTGATTGTCGCGGCCATCATTATTCTGGACGATGCCGCCCAGATCGACCGTCCAGCCATTGCCCGCCGCCAGCCGCAGCGTGGCGCGCCCACCAGCGACGGTCGAGCGGTTGATGTCCTTTCGCCCACGAAGGCTGTCATCGATATAGCCGCCCTCGCCAATGCCATAGCCGACCACGCGCAGCCCCAGCCGGTCGCGTACCAGCGGCACATTGACCACCCCGCCCACATCCGCGCCCGGATCGCCATGCCAGGTCGCGGAGACGCCCCCCGACAGCGCCCCGGACAGGTCCGACAGGTTGGGTGCATTGGGGATCAGCCGGATGACCCCGCCCAGCGAGCCCGCGCCATAGAGCGTCCCCTGCGGCCCCTCCAATATTTCCACCCCGCGCATGTCGTACAGCCGCAGGTCCGGGTCGGGCGCATTGTAGGTCAGGCGCAGGTCGCCCAAATATTGCCCCACAGTGGCCTGGGTCGGCCCCGTGAAGCTGGAATCGGCGATGCCGCGAATGAACAGCTTGTTGCGGCCCGACCCCAGATGCGTCGAGGACAAAGTCGCGATGCGCGAGAGCAACCCCTCCGTCCCCCGCTCCCCGCCAAAGCCCAGTTCGGTGCCGTCGATCATATGAACGCTGCCCGCAAAATCGCCCAGCCGCGTGTCGCGCTTGCTGGCGGTCACGACGATGGGCGCCGTCTCGGCGATCTCCTCGACCGGGGCGGGGCGTGTCGGGCCACGCGGGCGGGGCCTGGGTGCGGCGTCCTCGATCCGCCAGGCCGTCGGCCCGAGCCGCACCGCGACCGCCCCGGTGGACGCCAGCATGCGGCGCAGCGCCTCCGCTGCGTCCATCCGCCCGCGCACCGACGGCACCGTCCGCTTCCACAGCCTATCGCTAGCGACACTGACGCTGACTCCCGCCTGCCGCCCAAGCAACGCGACCGATTCGCCCAGTCGCCCGGCGGGCAGGTCCACGGGTGCGCGCTCGCCCGCATGCGCCCCGGCCGCATAGAGCGCGGCGGGCATCAGGAACCAGGCTGCCCTCATTGCGGCGAGGACAGAACCCATCCGTCGCCGCGCGGCGAGATCGCGACGCCGAGCACGGGAGCAAGACTGGCCATCGCCTCACGCCGGGGCAGGGTCAGCACGCCGCGAAACGGCCGCCCGCGCACCGCCGCATCCGCCGCGACGCGCACGCCATAATAGCGCGCCAGATCGGCCGCCACGACCGATAGCGCCTGCCCATCATAGACCAGCCGCCCCTCACGCCAGCCGCCCACATCGCGGGCGTCGATCGGCACGAACTCATAGCGATCCGCACCGGCAATGACGCGCAGCCGCGTACCGGCATCGATCCGCGCGGCTTCCGCATCGGGATTGTAGAGGACGGCGCCCTCGCTCACCGCCACGTCCAACGCCGCACCGTCGCGCCGCACGTTGAAGGCGGTGCCGACATCGACCAGCCGCGCCTCGCCTGCCATCACCTCGAACGGGTCGCTCTCGTCATGATGGACGACAAACATCGCCTCGCCCCGCTCCAGCGTTGCGATGCGCGGGTCGCGTCGGTCGAGCGTCACGCGCGTATCGCCGTTCAGGATGATTCGGCTGCCATCGGCCAGCGCGATCTGGCGGCGCTCGCCGGGCCTGGTCTCGACACTCCAAGGGTCGGCGCGCGGATAAAAGATACCGATGCTGATGACGCCCACCAATGCAGCGGCCACCGCGCCCATCGCCCAGCGACGCGACGGACGCCCCACATCATTGGCAGGCACCGGCAAAGCAAGCGGCTCGGCCTGCTCGACCAGTGCATCCATATCGGCATCGGCCGCCGCCATGGCCTGATATATCTCGGCATGCGCCGGGTCCGCCTCCAGCCATGCGGTGAAGCCGTCCCAATCGTCGAAATCCGGGTCGCGCTGACGGACGATCCAATCAAGCGCGGCTGTCTCTATCATCGCTCTGTCCTGCGGCACTGTCATATCCCTGACCTCAGGACGGAGTCATCCGGCTCAACCCTCATCGAAGCGCCTCCGAAGATCGATCATCGCACGGTAAGCCCGGCGCAGATCGCTTTCCACGGTGCTGAGGCTCACCCCGAACTCCGCCGCCAGATCGCGCTGCGCCACGCCGTCGACCCGGTGCCTGCGGAAGATCGCCGCCGCGCGCGGCCCCAGCGCCTCCAGTTCGGCCTGCACAAGATCGAGCTGCTGCCGCGCGATCAACGCCCGTTCGCCAGAGGGCGCATCTGAGGCACCGGTCGCGGACGTCTCCACCTCGCTCCAGTCCGTATCCCGCTTCTGCGCCTGCCTGCGCGAGCGATAGCGGTCGAGCATCAGGTTATTGGCGGCGCGAAATAGGTAGGAGACGGGCTGGCCAATCGGTTGACCGGCCGCGCCCGCGACCTTGAACCACAATTCCTGCAACAAATCCTCCGCCTCGTCGCCAGCACCCTGCGCTGCCAGGAACCGCAGCAGGCGGTCCCGGTTGGCGAGGAATATGGCCCTGAGACCGGCTTCTGTCATGCTGAGGCGCGCCGCCATTCATGGTGAATCGAAAGCGTGCGATTACAATCTGCAAGCCCCGTCGGCCAGCACCGATTGATACGGTCGCGATGCCTATTGTCGGTGCCGCGCCGACGGGGCCTATTGTCGGCACGTCGCCCGGTGCTGCTCAGCGTCCGCCTCCGCCACCGGCATGCCGCACGCCTTGCACAGCACATGCCCGCCCGGCGCTAGGCCGTGCGTTACCGCCACCCGCTGGTCGAAGACGAAGCAATCGCCCTCCCACCGGCTCTCGGCCTCCTCCACCTGCTCCAGATAGGCCAGAATGCCGCCTTTCAGATGGAACACATTGCCAAAACCCAGCGACCGCGCCAGCGCAGTGGACTTCTCGCAGCGAATGCCGCCCGTGCAGAACATCGCGAGCGGCCGCTCCCGCCGCTCCTCCTCGCTCAGCGCCTCGGCAAAGCGTTCCAGCCAGCCGGGAAACTCGGTGAACCCCTGCGTCCCCGGATCGATGGCTCCGGCAAAGCTGCCAATGCCAACCTCATAATGGTTGCGCGTATCGACCAGCATCGTGGCAGGATCGACGATCAGCGCATTCCAGTCCGCCGGATCGACATAGGCGCCCCGCCCGTCCGCCAGAGGAAGATTGGGCCGCCCCATGGTCACAATCTCCCGCTTGATGCGGACCCGCATCGTGCGGAACGGCAGATCGGGGCTTAGCGCATATTTGATCTCGGCCACCGCCTCGCCCGCCAGGTCCAGCAGCGCCGCGACCAGATCCGCGACGGCCTCGTCCGGCCCGGCGACGGTGCCGTTATAGCCTTCCGGCGCGAGGATGATCGTGCCCCTGATGCCGCCGTCCATGCACAGCGCCTTGAGCCGCGCCTGCTCCGCCAGCAGGTCGGGCATCGGCACGAAGCAATAGAAGGCCGCGATGCGAAAGGAGGAAATGTCGCTCATGCCCCGCCTTATCCCGGCGCGGGGCCGCTTGAAAGAGCCGGAAAACGGGACCATAAGGAGAACATGGGCAGGGTGAGCTTCGGCGGACATATTTTTGCGGCACTGGGCGAGGGCGCCTTGTTCTGGCCGGATCGCGGCGCGCTGATACTGGCCGACCTGCATCTGGAAAAGGCGAGCTGGTATGCGCGCGGCGGCCAGATGCTGCCGCCCTATGACAGCCTCGCCACGCTCGACCGGCTGGAGTTGCTGATCGAGCGCCACGGCGCGCGCGAACTATGGATGCTGGGCGACAGCTTTCATGACGAGGAGGGGCCGAGGCGACTGCCCGCGGACGTCGCGGCGCGGCTGCGTGGACTGACGGCCCGAATCGCCTGGACATGGATCACCGGCAATCATGACGCAGACAGCGCGGGCGCGGTCGGCGGCGCGGTGATGGAGGAAGCGCTCATCGACGGCATCCTGCTGCGCCACCGCGCCGACCCCGCCGACGCGCGGCCCGAACTGTCCGGCCACTACCACCCCAAATGGCGCGTCGGCGGTCGCGGCAAATCGGTATCGCGGCGATGCTTCGTTCAGGGCGAAAGCCGCATGATCCTCCCCGCCTTCGGCGCGCTGGCAGGCGGGCTGCATGCTCACGCCCCGGCGATCAGGGCGCTGGCGGGACGGGCAGCCTGCGCGCTCGTGCCGGTGCGGGACAGGGTTCTGCGCTTTCCGATTGGGTGAAGTCAGTGGGTGGCGGACCTCCTCTCCCTCCCGCCTCCTGCGGGAGGGGTTAGGGGTGGGCAAGCGGCCGCAAGGTCGCTGTTGCTCTCGGCCGTTGCGCAGGCCCACCCCCAGCCCCTCCCGCTTGCGGGAGGGGAGCAGAAAAGCCCGCTCCTGCCTGATACCTCCGACGATCGGACGCGAGTGAGCGCCCTATCCCCGCGCCCCGAACAACGCCGTCCCCACCCGCACATGAGTCGCGCCCAGCATCACCGCCGTCTCGAAATCGCTCGACATGCCCATGCTGAGCAGCGGCAGGCCATTGTCGCGGGCCAGCTTTGCAAGCAGCGCAAAATAGGGGGCAGCCTCCACATCGGCCGGAGGCACGCACATCAGGCCCTCGACCGGCAGCGCGGCGGCACGGGCCTCGGCGAGTAGGGCGGGCAGGTCAGCAACCGCGCAGCCACCCTTTTGCGGCTCGTCGCCGATATTGACCTGGATGAAGCAGTCGGGCCGTCGCCCCGTCCGGTCCATCGCCTTGGCCAGCGCCGGGACCAGCGACGACCGGTCGAGCGCGTGGATGGCGTCGAACAGCGCCACTGCCTCCTCCGCCTTGTTGGACTGGAGCTGGCCGACCATGTGGAGGACGATCCCCTCATGCCGTTCGCGCAAGGCGGGCCATTTGCCCTCCGCCTCCTGCACGCGATTTTCGCCGAACACGCGCTGCCCGGCGGCGATCAGGGGTATGATCGCTTCGGGCGGCTGCGTCTTGGAAATGGCGATCAGGGTCACGTCCCTGCCCGACCGCCCGCTGGCGCGCGCATAGGTGTCGATGCGGTCGGTGATGTCGAGGAGGCGCGATGCGGCGGGGCTGTCGGTCGTCATGTGCGCTGCTATAGGCGGGGCATGCCGCGCCGCCAACTGCCCACGCTATGGCTGATGACCGACGAGCGTGTACCCCACGAGCGCCTGCTGCGCGCGGTGGCGCGCCTGCCGCGTGGCAGCGGGGTCGTGTTCCGCCATTATCGGCTAGGGGATGAGGAACGGCGCGCGCTGTTCGGAGAGGTCCGGCGAATCGCGCGGCGGCGCGGGCTGTGGCTGATGCTGGCGGGGGACGAGCGGCTGGCACTGCGCTGGCGCGCGGACGGCGTGCATGGCGCGCCGTCGCGGCGGCTGCCGTGGAGCGCGTCGGCGCATGACCGGCGCGAATTGCGGGCAGCGGAGCGGGGACGGGCGGCGCTGGCGTTCGTCTCGCCCCTGTTTGCCACCCGCTCGCATCCGGGTGCGCGGCCGTTGGGGGTAGTTCGGTTTGCGGCACTGGCTCGGGGTGCCAGGGTGCCGGTGATGGCGCTGGGTGGGGTCGGGCGGCGACATTTGGGATTGATACGGATGCTGGGAGCGTCGGGTTTCGGGGCGATCGATTCGCTAACTCGCTAATCGTGTTCCTGCGAAGGCAGGAACCCAGGGTAGTCAGGCATTCCCCCACCCTGGGTCCCTGCTTTCGCAGGAACACGGCGGCAAGATCAACGCCGCGCCGCCCCCAACTCCTCCGCCAACACCGCCATCAACGCCGCAGCCGGCATAGCCCGCGCGAGCGGCGCGCCCTGCCCTGCCCATTGCGCGCCAAAACCATGCTCGCCCGCCGCCTTCGCTGCTGCGTTCAGCGCCTTCCCGACATCATAAGCGATAGGATAGGCCGGGCGAGGCCGCCGCGCATTGATCTCTCCCCAAGCGGTAAACAGATTCGCGAGGCACCGAGCCGGACGGCCCGAAATCGCGTCGGTCATTCTCGTTTCCCAGGCCGCCGCACCGGCGAGCGCATCGCGATAGGGCTGGTCCGCCGCGCTTTCGGGGCAGGCGATGAAGGCCGTGCCCATTTGCGCCGCGACCGCACCCAGCGACAGGGCAGCCGCGATGCTCGCCCCGTCCATGATCCCGCCCGCCGCGATCACCGGCAGGCCCGCTTGCCTGACCAGCAACCGGGTGAGCGCCATCGTGCCCAGCCGCATGTCGGGCGCGGCAGGGTCGAACATCCCGCGGTGGCCGCCCGCCTCCCAACCCTGTGCCACCACCGCGTCGATCCCGGCGGCGCGCGCGGCCGATGCTTCGGCAAGGCTGGTCGCTGTCGCCAGCAACAGGCAGCCAGCGCCCTTCAACGCCGCGATCCGCTCACCCGAAGGCAGCCCGAAATGGAAGCTGACGACGCGCGGCCGCTCCTGGAGCAAAAGCGCCAGCATCGCATCGTCGGTCAGGAAGCTGCGATAGGGCGAACCCAGCGCGCGTGGCGGCACCGCGCCATAGTCCGCGAAGATCGGTCGCAGCGCCGCGATCCACGCCATTTGCACCGGAGCATCGGGAACGGCGGGCGCATGGCAGAACAGGTTCACGTTGAACGGCCGGTCGGTAAGGCCACGAAGCTCCGCGATCATCGCCGCCGCACCCTCGGCATTCGTCGCCCCTACCGCGACGGACCCTAGCCCGCCCGCCTCGCTCACCGCCGCCGCAAGGGCTGGCGTCGACGTGCCCGCCATCGGGGCCTGTATGATGGGCAAAGAGAGGTCGAGCGCGGTCAGGAAGGTCATCCCGCGGAGATAGACGCTGACAGCCAAGGCGGCAACGCGCCGCAGGCTGCGTCGCGCTTCGCGTTGCGCGCCCCCCGCGACGATCCATTTCGCCGATGAGGTTTCAGGCGGCGCCCATAGCTATTATATAGGCCCGGCATCGACCACGCGGCGGCTTGCCTTGGCGGCGTCGCGCGCGCATAGGGCGCAGTCTTTATTTTGGAGGAGTTACGGTCATGGCGGCAAATTGGTCGCCCACAAGCTGGCGCGCGCAGGAAGGTCGGCAGATGCCCGACTACCGGGATGCGGACGCACTGGCGGCGGCGGAACAGGAACTGGGGCGTCAGCCCCCGCTCGTGTTCGCGGGCGAGGCCCGCAACCTGAAGGCGGAGCTGGCGCGCGTCAGCCGCGGGGAGGCTTTTCTCCTCCAGGGCGGCGACTGCGCGGAAAGCTTTGCCGAGTTCCACGCCGACAATATCCGCGACACCTTCCGCGTCATCCTCCAGATGGCCGTCGTGCTGACCTATGCCAGCAAGCTGCCGGTGGTGAAGCTGGGCCGCATGGCGGGCCAGTTCGCCAAGCCGCGCTCTGCCGGGACCGAGACCATCGGCGGCGTCGAGCTGCCCAGCTACCGCGGCGACATCATCAACGACATCGCCTTCACGGCGGAAGGTCGCGAGCCGGACCCACAACGCATGCTGCGCGCCTATCATCAGGCATCGTCCACGCTCAACCTGCTGCGTGCCTTCTCCACCGGCGGCTATGCAACGCTGGAGCGCGTGCACCAGTGGACGCTCGATTTCATGGGCCGCTCGCCCTGGTCGACGAAGTTCGAGGAGATGGCGAACCGCATCGACGAGGCGCTGGCCTTCATGCGGGCCTGCGGCATCAATGCCGACGTCGTGCCGCAGCTGCAGGGCACCAGCTTCTATACGAGCCACGAGGCGCTGCTGCTCCCCTATGAGCAGGCGCTGACCCGCAAGGATTCGACGACCGGCAACTGGTATTCGACCAGCGCGCACATGCTGTGGATCGGCGACCGCACCCGGTTCGAGGGTTCGGCGCATGTCGAATATCTGCGCGGGATCGAAAACCCCATCGGCATCAAGTGCGGCCCCAGCCTGGAGCCGGACGCGCTGCTGCGCATGCTCGACACGCTGAACCCGTCGCGGGAGGCCGGACGGATGACGCTCATCACCCGCTATGGCTATGACAAGATCGAGGCGGGCCTGCCCAAGCTGGTCCGCGCGGTCCAGCGCGAGGGCCATCCGGTGGTGTGGTCGTGCGACCCGATGCACGGCAATGTCATCAAGGCGGCCAGCGGCTACAAGACCCGGCCGTTCGACCGCATCCTCGCCGAAGTGCGCGGCTTCTTCGCCGTCCACCGCGCCGAGGGCAGCTTTGCGGGCGGCATCCATGCGGAGATGACCGGCCAGAACGTCACCGAGTGCACCGGCGGCGCCATCGCCGTCACGGACGAGGGTCTCGGCGACCGTTACCACACCCACTGCGACCCGCGCCTCAACGCCGCTCAGTCGCTGGAAATGTCGTTCCTGCTGGCCGAAATGCTGAATGAGGAACTGAAGGATCGCGCCAAGGCTGCGTGATTCAGCCAAATCCTCCTCTGCAACGCGGACCGTTGCATAATTTATGAGTCATTCCCGCGAAGGCGGGAATCCAGGGTCGCAAGCTCAGTTTTGCGTGGCTCTGGATTCCCGCCTTCGCGGGAATGACGATAAAAAGGGCTGTTTTGCAACTCTCCCCCACCCCGTCCGGGGGAGGATTTCCCCATTGCAACTGCGCCCCGCTCGGTAGACACTCCCCGGACAGAAACACGGGGGACGAGGCATCATGGCGACGGCTGCGGGGCAGAACAGGCCGGGCAATCCCCGCCGTTCGACCGCCGCGCGCACATGGAAGCGGCTGCGGCGCATTCTGGGCGAGACGGGGCATGTCCGGCTCGCGCTCACCACCTTGCTGCTCGCCGCCGCGATCCTCGTCGGCCGCTATAGCTGGCACGTCCCGCTGCTGGGCGATGCCGAGCGCTCCTTCTACGATTTGCGCCTGTCGCTGTTCGCGCCTCATGTCGATGAAGACAAACGGATCGCGATGGTCGTCTATAACGACCAGACGCTGATCGACACGCGTAAGCGATCCCCCCTCGACCGCGCCATCCTGGCCCGTGCGCTCACCGCCCTCGACGCTATGGGCGCGAAATCCATCGGCATCGATATATTGATCGACCAGCCGCAGGATGAGGATGCCGAGCTGATCGCCGCCTTCCGCGCAATGAAGACGCCCACCTTCATCGCCTTCGCCGATACCCGCTCCAACCGTGAGCAGTTGATCTACGAACAGCAGCAATATCTGAACGCCTTCCTCGCCCAGTTGAAGGGCAGCAACGTCCATCCCGCCAGCATCCGGCTGGAGGCGGACGCGGACAATGTCGCGCGAAGCTGGCCATCGCATCCACCCGGCCTGCCGGAGATGCTGGTGCTGGCGATGAACCCGTCGCCGGACTTCGACTATTATCGCGGCAGCATCGCCTACCGCCTGCCGCAACCCGGCGGGCCGGCGGAGGAACGGGCGGTCTTCCCGTCGTTCCAGATCGACCTGTTCGCCAATCCCGATGTCGCCCCCGCCTTCGCCGAGCAGATACGAGGGCGCCATGTGCTGATCGGCGGCGACATCGTCGATATCGACCAGTTCGAGACGCCGCTGACCCCCATGACCGGCAAGCTGATGATCGGGCTGGAGGTGCACGCGCACATGCTGGCGCAGGTGCTGGACGGGCGGTTGCTGCGCCATGTCACCGAGTCGTTCCTGTGGGTCGTCGCCTTGCTCGCGGTGACGGTCGGCGCACTGTCGGCACTGCTCACGGTACGCTGGTGGTGGCTGGCGGCGCTAATCGCGGCGCAGGTCGGGCTGGTCGGCGCTCTGCCTTTCATGCTGCAGGCCAACGGCGTCGATACGCAGCATCTGCCTGCATTGGGCTGGGCCGTGGGTTGGGCCATCGGCTTCGTCGCCATAGAGACGGCGGCGCGCGCTGTGGGGTCGCAGCAGCGCCGCTTCGCCCAGTCGGCGCTCGGCAAATATCTGCCCGCCGACATCGCCAACGAGATACTCGCCGAACCGGATCGCCTGGCCCTTCATGGCGAGCGGCGGCCGATCTTCGTCGTGTTCACCGATCTGGAGGGCTTTACCAAGCTCAGCCACGCCATCGAGCCGGAGGTGGTGGCCAGCCTTCTCAACCGCTATCTTGACACGCTGAGCGATGTGGTGCTGCGCCATGGCGGCACCATCGACAAATTCGTCGGCGACGCGGTCGTCGCCTTCTGGGGCGCGCCGGTCTCCCGCCCCGACGACGGACGCCGCGCGGCGCTGGCCGCCTATGCGATGTGGCAGGCGGGCGAGGATTTCCGCCAGTCCGTCGATCCCGCCCTGCCGCCCATCGGCAAGACCCGCGTGGGCCTGCATTATGGCGACGCCATCGTCGGCAATTTCGGGGGCGAGGGGCGCATCCAATATACCGCTCTGGGCGACAGTATGAACACCGCCGCGCGCCTCGAATCGGCGAACAAGGCGCTGGACGGCAATGTCGTGGCGAGCCGTGACGCGGTGGAGCGCTCCGACCTCGACTGGTGGCGGCCGATGGGCAGGATCGTGCTGCGCGGACGCTCCACGCCCGTCGACATCTATCAGCCCTGCCCCGATTTTCCGGCGAGTGACAAGCATCACTTAACCATGGCGTTAGACCGGCTAGAGACGGATCATCAAGGCGCGGTCGACACCATCAGGGACATTGCAGCACGCCATCCCGATGACGCCGCCCTCGCCAATCTGGTATATCGGCTGGATAATAGCCAAGCGGGAGAAGCATATGTTCTCGGTTAACCTGTCCCGGCTGATCGCCGCCCTCGCCTTCGGTTCCGCCACCTTCGGCGCTGCGCTCGTCCTCAGCCCAGCGGCCGAGGCCGAAACGCTGGTCGTGCGTGCCTCCGGTCCGTCTGCGGGCACCTTCGCGCCGGGCCGCAAGCTGCCCGACGGCGGATCGGTCACGCTCAAGCAGGGCGATGTCCTGACGTTGCTCGACGGGCGCGGTACGCGGACGCTGCGCGGTCCCGGCGTGTTCGGCACCACCGCCAGCGCATCCGGCTCCGCGCCGCCCTCCCTTGCCAGCTTCATCGGTACGCGCACCACCTCGCGCGCGCGCACCGGGGCCGTGCGCGGCGACACCGCCGTCGCTGCACCGCGCAGCCCGAACCTGTGGTATGTCGACATCCGTCGCGAGACAGCGACCTGCATCGCCGACCCGGCCAATATAAAGCTGTGGCGCCCCTCCTCCACCGAAGCGCTGACTCTCGCCATTGCGGGCAAGGATGGCAAGGGCAGCGTGACCTTCGAGCAGGGTCAGTCCCTCGCACCTTGGCCCACGGACCTGCCAGTGGCGGAAGGCGCGACCTATGCCTTGTCCGGCGCGGGCCTGCCCAAGCCCGTCACGCTGCACTTCACCGTGCTGCCGACCGGCGCGGAAGGGCTGGAGGGCACTGCCTCCGCGCTGATCGCGCGCAAGTGCAACGCACAGCTCGACCTGCTGGTCGAAACCTTCGCACTGCCCGACCCGGCAGCATGATGCGCTGCGGGCGCGAGACGAGCCTTGTGCTGCGGCGCGGGCGGATATAGTTCAGCCGTCCGCACGGCATTGCCGCGCGTCCAAAAATCAAAGAGGGGGGCCGAGATCATGAAGGCATCAGACCTGTTCATCAAATGCCTGGAAGAAGAAGGCGTCGAATATATGTTCGGTGTTCCGGGCGAAGAGAATCTCGACCTTCTCGAATCGTTGCGCACATCTTCGATCAAACTGGTGCTGACTCGGCATGAACAGGGCGCTGGCTTCATGGCGGCAACCTATGGCCGCCACACCGGCAAGGCGGGCGTGTGCCTGTCGACGCTCGGGCCGGGTGCGACCAACTTCGTGACGGCGGCGGCCTATGCGCAGCTTGGCGGCATGCCGATGCTGATGATCACCGGCCAGAAGCCGATCAAGAAGTCCAAGCAGGGCCGCTTCCAGATCCTCGACGTCGTCGACATGATGCGCCCGATCACCAAGTACACGCACCAGCTCGCCAGCGCCGACAATATCCCGAGCCGCATCCGCGAAGCCTTCCGTCTTGCCGAGGAGGAAAAGCCCGGCGCGACCCATCTCGAACTGCCCGAGGATATCGCCGACGAGAAGACGGACAGCCTGCCGATCAAGGCAAGCATCGCGCGCCGCCCGTCCGCCGAGACCAAGGCCGTGCGCGCCGCCGTGCGCAAGCTGGAGACGGCGAAATGCCCGATCCTCGTCATCGGTGCGGGCGCCAACCGCAAGATGACCGGCCGCATGCTGCTCCAGTTCGTGGAGAAGACCGGCATCCCGTTCGCCACGACGCAGCTCGGCAAGGGCGTGATCGACGAACTGCACCCCAAATATGTGGGCTGCACCGCGCTCTCCTCCGGCGATTTCGTGCACCGCGCCATCGAACATGCCGACCTCATCATCAATGTCGGCCATGACGTGATCGAAAAGCCGCCCTTCTTCATGAAGCAGGGCGGGGCCGAGGTGATCCACATTTCCAGCCGCTCGGCGGAGGTGGACCCGGTCTACTTTCCCCAGATCGAGGTGATCGGCGACATCGCCAACGCCATCTGGCAGATGAAGGAGGACATCGTCCCCGCTGCCAAATGGGATTTCGCGCCCGTGCTGGCATTCCATCAGGCGGAGGTCGAGCATACGGCGAGCCTCGACGGCGACGACCGATTCCCCATCTTCCCGCCCTATGTGGTGCGCAAGGTGCGGGAGGCGATGCCCGCCGATGGCATCATCTGCCTCGACAATGGCGTCTACAAACTGTGGTTCGCGCGCAGCTATCCCGCGCGTCAGCAAAACACGGTGCTGCTCGATAATGCGCTCGCCACGATGGGTGCGGGCCTGCCGTCGGCAATGGCGTCGGCGATGGTCTATCCCGACCGCAAGGTGATGGCGATCTGCGGCGATGGCGGCTTCATGATGAACAGCCAGGAGATGGAGACCGCGGTTCGCCTCGGCCTCAACATCACCGTGTTGATCCTCAACGACAACAGCTATGGCATGATCCGCTGGAAGCAGGCGAACATGGGTTTCCAGGATTGGGGCCTGAGCTATGGCAATCCCGATTTCGTCAAATATGCCGAGGCTTACGGCGCGCTCGGCTATCGCGTGGAAAGCGCAGCGGGCCTCCCCGACCTGCTCAAGCATACGCTCTCCACGCCGGGCGTCCACCTCATCGACTGTCCGGTGGACTATGGCGACAATGATCGCATATTGAACCACGACCTCAGGGAGCTTAGCGCCAAGCTCTGATCCGACGTCAGGTGCAACCCTTTCCCGACCCCTCCCCTCGCGGGGGAGGGGGGAGTATGAAGATGACCAAGCTCAAGGACGTTTACCCCCTCTACCTCAACAACAAGGCGCAGCAGCCCAATACGGACCTTGCTGTCACCGACAAGTTCACCGGAGAGGTCGCCTTTCGCGTGGCGCAGGCCGACGCGGCGACCATCGACGCCGGCATTGCAGGCGCGGTGCGCGCGGCGGAGCCGATGGCGCGCATGGCCGCCTATGAGCGCCAGGCGGTGCTCGACCATTGCGTCAAGCGCTTCCGCGAGCGGTTCGACGAACTGGCCTATGCGCTGTGCGTGGAGGCGGGCAAGCCGATCAAGGATTCGGAGGGCGAGGTCAGCCGCCTGATCGACACGTTCCGCATCGCGGCCGAGGAGTCCGTGCGGCTGGGCGGCGAAGTCCTGCCCATCGACATCGCGCCGCGCGCCAAAGGCTATCAGAGCATATGGAAGCGGGTGCCGATCGGTCCCTGCTCCTTCATCTCCCCCTTCAACTTCCCACTGAACCTGGCGGCGCACAAGATCGCGCCCGCCCTCGCGGTCGGCTGCCCCTTTGTGATGAAGCCCGCCAGCCGCACCCCGCTGGGCGCGATCATCATCGGCGAGATCCTGGCCGAGACGGATCTGCCCGAAGGCGCATTCTCCATCCTGCCCGCGCACCGCGAGGGTGCGGACCTGTTCACCACCGACGACCGGCTCAAGCTGCTGTCCTTCACCGGCTCGCCCGATGTCGGCTGGGATCTCAAGGCCCGCTGCGGGAAGAAGAAGGTCGTGCTGGAACTGGGCGGCAATGCGGCGGTCATCGTCGACAAGGATGCCGACCTCAACGACGCGATGGAGCGCATCATCTTCGGTGCCTTCTACCAGTCGGGCCAGTCGTGCATCGGCGTGCAGCGCATCATCATCCATGCGGATATCTACGACGAGTTCCGCGACATGCTGGTCAAGCGCACCGCGGGCCTGGTCTCCGGCGACCCTAAGGACCCCAAGACCTTCATCGGCCCGATGATCTCCGAGAGCGAGGCGCGCCGCCTCGACGGCTGGATTCAGGAAGCCATCGGCAGCGGCGCGACGCTACTGTGCGGCGGCAATCGCGAAGGCGCGATGCTGGAAGCCACGCTGCTGGAAAATGTCGGCCGCGACGCCAAGGCCTACCGCGAGGAAGCCTTCGGTCCCCTGGCCATCCTGTCGAAGTTCACCGACTTCAACGATGCGCTGGATGAGGTCAACGACTCCAAGTTCGGCATCCATGCCGGCATCTTCACGCGCGACATCTTCAAGTCGCTCGATGCCTGGGACAAGCTGGACGTGGGCGGCGTGGTCATCAACGACGTACCCAGCTACCGCGTGGACAACATGCCCTATGGCGGCGTGAAGGACAGCGGCATCGGCCGTGAAGGCGTCAAGTTCGCGATGGAGGACATGACGGAGATCAGGAACCTGATCATCCGCCGCCGCGCCTGACGAATACCGCTAAAATCTGCGACCGCGCGCGCCTTGCTCCTTGCAAGCATGCGCGCGGTCGGCTTACAGTCCAGACATAATAAAGAACGGATCGCACCGGCCCCGAAAACGGGGATCGGGATCAGAGGAACGCGGCAGACCGGCTGGGCACCGGCAGATAGGGAATACGCATGTCGAGGGGGCTGCTTAATGGCCGGACCTGCGTCGCCCTTGTCGGGCTGCTGCTGGCGATCCTTGTCGTCCTGACCATCGCCACGCCGCTGGGCGGAAAGGCCGACGCCGCCGCTGGCGGGACCGGCGGCCATCTCGGCGTCGCCTCCTGCGCTGGCTCCACCTGCCATGGCCGCCTCGAAGGCGACGGCAAGATCGTCCGTCAGGACGAACTGCTGCGCTGGCAGGAGCCCTCTACGCCCGGTGGCGCGCACAGCCGCGCCTTTGCCGTCCTTCGGGGCACACGCGGGCGGCAGATTGCAGCGACGCTGGGCATTGGCGATCCGGGCAGCGCGGCCATGTGCCTTGGCTGCCATGCGACGCCCACCGGCGGCGCGGCGCGCGGGGCGAAGGTCCTGACCAGCGACGGCGTGGGCTGCGAGGCGTGCCATGGCGGCGCGTCAGGCTGGATCGCCTCCCATTATGACGTGAAGGCCAGTCATGCGGGCAATGTCGAACGCGGCATGATCCCGCTCGACCAGCCGATGGCGCGCGCGGCCGTCTGCCTCGACTGTCATTATGGCGGTTCGGGCGAGGGGCAGTTCGTCACCCACCGCATCATGGCGGCAGGCCACCCGCGCATCGCATTCGAGCTCGACCTGTTCTCGACGCTGCAACAACATTGGACGGAGGATGGCGACTATCGCCAGCGCAAACGCCAGTCGGACGGCGTGCGGCTGTGGGCGGTCGGACAGGCGATGGCGGTCAACCGCGCGCTAGGCCTCTACGCCAATCCCCGATTGGGCACGGAGGGGGCTTTCCCGGAGTTCGGCTTCTTCGACTGCCATAGCTGCCACCGCCGCATCTACGATCAGGCAGACCGGGTGAAAACATGGGAGGCCAACCCCGCCCGCCCCATCCCGGCGGGCATGCCGCCCTTCAACGATGAGAATATGATCATGCTGTCGGTCGCCGCGCGCGTGGCGGCCCCTGCCATGGCGGCGCGCTTCGATGCGGACGTGTCCGCCTTCCACGGCGCGCTGGCGAAAGACCGCGGGGCGGCGGTCGCGGCGGCAGGCAGGCTGGCCGAAAGCAGCCTCGGCCTCGCCCGCGCGCTGGACGGCGCGACGCTGCCCGGCGGCATGGCGCAGGCGGTGGTGGCACGGATCGCGGACGGCGTGACGACCACGCGCTTCACCGATTATGCTGGCTCCGCGCAGGCAGTGATGGCCATCGACACGATGCTGAACGCCATGGTGAAATCGGGGCAGGTGACGGTCGGCGCGGCGGCGGGCATTCGCGCGGAAATCAACCGGGCTTACGGCGCCGTCAAAGACCCCAATGCCTATCGCCCCGCAGACTTTCGCACCTCCATAGCCAGCGCGGCGCGCGCCATCGGAAGCTTGCGCTGATGGCCCGGTTGACGGCGATCGTCGCGGGCCTTTCGCTGCTGCTGTCGGGTTGCGGAAGCGACGGCGGCGGGACTGCGACCCCGGCACCTACCCCCACCCCGTCCGCCAGCCTCTACACCGCCCCGGCCCAACTGTCGCTTAGCGTCGCCGACGTACAGAAGATCATCGCAAATGCGGCGGCGGAGGCGCGGGCGCGCGACCTGCCCTCGGTCATCGCCGTCACCGACCGCGTGGGCAATGTCCTCGCCGTCTTCGCCATGCCCGGCGCGCCTGCCACCGCCGTCATCGCGGCCGCGCCCAACGGCAATAATATCGACGTCCAGAACCTCACCATTCCGGCGGGCGGCGGCGCCATCGCCAAGGCCGTGACCGGCGCCTATCTGTCGAGCGGCGGCAACGCCTTCTCCACCCGCACCGCCAGCCAGATCGTGCAGGAGCATTTCCCGCCCGCGCCGACCACCGTGGGACTGGAAAGCGGCCCGTTGTTCGGGGTGCAGTTTAGCCAATTGCCCTGCTCCGACCTCAACGCCCGCTTCAATCCGGGCGGCGGCAGTTCCTACGTCAACGCCGCGACCGGCGCGCAGGTCATCAGCCCCGCCATGATCGGCCCGAAACGCTCGCCACTTGGCCTCGCTGCCGATCCGGGGGGCCTGCCGCTCTACAAGAATGGTGTGGTCGTGGGCGGCATCGGCGTGATGGGCGACGGCGCCTATGGCTCCGATCCCAATATCCTCGACATCGACAACGACCCGGAAGAAGCCATCGCGCTGGCGGGCACGCTGGGCTTCGAGGCGCCCGAAGGCATCCGCGCCGACCGCATCACCGTGGACGGCACGCTGCTGCGCTACACGGATGTCAGCTATGCCCAGCTTCTGACCAATGGCAGCGCCACCTATGCCGCGACGCCGGGCAGCCTGGCGCCGGTCATCGGCTACACCGCCGGACCGATCGTCGCTGGCGTGCCTTATGGCAGCGAGGCGTCGGGATACCGGGCCACCACCGCCGCCGAATTCTCCAATGCCGACGCATTCGTGCTGAGCGACGGCGCGGGCAATGACCGTTTCCCGATCCGCGCCGCGACCGATGCAGGGGATGTCGCGCAGCCACTCACGCAGGCCGAAGTGCGCGCCGTGCTGGAGGAGGCGTTCCGCATCATGGGCCGGGCGCGCGGGCAAATCCGCAAGCCCCTCGACAGCCGCGCACAGGTGACGATCAGCCTCGTCGATACGCGCGGCGCAGTGCTGGGCCTCGTCCGCTCGCCCGATGCGCCGATCTTCGGAACCGACGTTTCGCTGCAAAAGGCGCGCACCGCCGCCTTCTTCTCCGGCCGCATGGCGGGCGCGGATCTTTCCGCCGACCCCAGCGCGGATGTGCGCGCCATGGTCGCCGCCACGCGCAGTTTCCTCGGCGACCCGGCCGCGCTGACCGGCGCCTTCGCCATCCCCAGCCGCGCGGTCGGCAATCTCGCCCGCCCCTATTTCCCCGATGGCGAAATCGGGCGGCCCAACGGCCCGCTGTCGCGCCCCATCGCGCAGTTCAATCCGTTCACTACGGGCCTGCAATCCGCACTGGTCCTCACCAATCTCGCGCAGCATCTTGGCTTCGTGATCGGGGCAAGCGCCACCGACACGCCGCATCGCTGCACCTTCATTCCCGATGCGGCGGCGGGGCGTAACCGCCTTCAGAACGGCATCCAGATATTTCCGGGATCGTCGCCCATCTACCGCGGGACGACGCTGGTCGGGGCGATCGGCGTGTCGGGTGACGGCATCGACCAGGACGACATGATCAGCTTCCTCGGCCTCGCCAATGGCGCGACGAAGGTGGCGACCGGCATCGCCAACGCGCCTGCTGCGATCCGATCCGACACCATCATCGTTGCCATCGGGGCAGGTGTCAGGCTGCGCTACATACGCTGCCCGGTCGCGCCGTTCCTGGATACGAGCGACCAGATCGTCTGTCAGGGCATTTGAAGCGATGAGCCTGTCGCCCGCCCTCCTCCCCCTGCTGGTCAGTCTGGCCGCCGCGCCCGCGTCGCATGACATCCCCGCGCCCGCCTCCGGATTGCAGGACGAGCCGGTACAGCCCCCCGCCGACTGGGAAGCGAGCATCGGCGAGGACGCGCCCCTCGACGGCCGCCGCCGCCCGGGCTTCAACCAGCCGCTGCCCGAAGCAGTCACACAGGACAATCGGGGCGCGATCCGGCCGCCCCCGCCCGAAGCCTTCCCCACCGACCAGATCCCCCTGCCCGACCGCTGGCGGCTGATCGAGACGCTGGGTCTGGTCAAGGAACGCTGGTTCGATCCCTATCACCAGAACACCTATAAGGGCGACCGGCCGCTGTGCATCCCGACCGAGGAGGAGCAGGCGGAGCGCAAGGCCCATGGCCGCCCGCGCTGCGCCACGCCCAAATTG
>JBEVNC010000045.1:0-15652 GCA_040508315.1 Sphingobium sp. | reverse complement strand
GCTCCCCCGAATTTGGGGGCGTGGCGGTTACGGGGCCGGGGCCCCCCGCGCCCAACATTAACCCCACCCCCCCCCCCCGGGGGGGGGGGGGGGGGGGGGGGGCCTGCGCCAATTTTTCGGCCAACAGCGACCTTGCGGTCGCTTTGCCCACCCCCAGCCCCTCCCGCTTGCGGGAGGGGAGTGGAAGGCCACCCATGAAAATATTCCAATTTCCTGCCGACGCTCTATGAGCGTGACCATGGCCGATGCCCCGCGACAGATGGACGAACGGTTCGGAACCCGGCGGCATGTGGTGCTGCCCGGCCCCTTGCGGCTGGATGGCGGCGCGCTGCTCAGCCCGGTCGAGATCGCCTATGAGACCTATGGCGCGCTGAACGACGCGCGCGACAATGCCATCCTCATCTGCCACGCGCTGACCGGCGACCAGTATGTCGCCTCCGTCCATCCGCTGACCGGCAAGCCCGGCTGGTGGACGCGGCTGGTGGGTGCCGGGCTGCCGGTCGATCCGGCGCGGCATTTCATCGTGTGCGCCAATGTGCTGGGCAGCTGCATGGGGTCTTATGGTCCCGCCAGCGTGGACCCGGCGACCGGCCATCCGTTCGCGATGCGCTTTCCGGTCATCACCATCGCCGACATGGTGCGCGCGCAGGCGCTGCTGCTCGATCATCTGGGCGTGGGGCGGCTGTCTGCGGTGATCGGCGGGTCGATGGGCGGCATGCAGGCGCTGACCTGGCCCACCTTGTTCCCGGATCGCGTGGAGAGCGCGGTGGTCGTCGCCTCCACCGCCCGCCACAGCGCGCAGAACATCGCCTTTCACGAGGTCGGGCGGCAGGCGATCATGGCCGATCCCAGCTGGCGCAGTGGCGAATATTATGGCGACGGGCAAGTACCCTCCGCTGGCCTTGCCGTCGCGCGCATGGCCGCGCACATCACCTATTTGTCCGAGGCGGGGCTGACCGAGAAATTCGGGCGGCGGTTGCAGGCGCGTGACGCCAAAACCTTCGGCTTCGACGCGGATTTCCAGGTGGAAAGCTATCTGCGCCATCAGGGGCTGAGTTTCGTCGAGCGGTTCGATGCCAACTCCTACCTCTATATCACCCGCGCCATGGATTATTACGATATTGCGGAGGATCATGGCGGGTCGCTGGCGGCTGCGTTCGCTGCCACGCGGGCGCGTTTCTGCCTCATCAGCTTCGATACCGACTGGCTCTATCCCACCGCCGAATCGCGGCTCATCGTCCAT
Organism: Sphingobium sp.; assembly: GCA_040508315.1. GTDB lineage: Bacteria > Pseudomonadota > Alphaproteobacteria > Sphingomonadales > Sphingomonadaceae > Sphingobium. The sequence goes on along the minus strand of JBEVNC010000045.1, from coordinate 14,409 downwards.
GCGCTCAATGCGGCAGGGCGCGAGGTGAGCTTCGTGGAGCTGAACAGCCCCTTCGGCCATGACGCCTTCCTCCTCGACGCGCCCGACATGAACCGTGTCATCGACGGTTTTTTACGGGCGGGGCGGAGATGAGCATTGCGGCCGGATATCGGCTGGTGGACGGCGCGGAGGTCGATATCGACGCGGCCCATGCCTGTCCGACCGGCAGCGATCGGGCGCGCCGATGACCGAGGCACTGCGTCCCGACCTGGCGATCATCGCCCGCCATGTGCGCGAGGGCGCGCGCGTGTTGGATGTGGGGTGCGGGGACGGCGCGCTGATGGCGGCGCTGCGCGACCTCAAGGGCGCCGACGCGCGCGGGCTGGAGATCGACGCGGGCAATGTTGCCGCCGCCGTGGGGCGCGGCCTGTCGGTGGTGCAGGGCGATGCGGATACCGACCTTGGCTATTATCCCGACGACAGCTTCGACTATGCCATACTGAGCCAGACGCTCCAGACGACATTGCGGCCCGACCTGGCGGTGGAGGCATTGCTGCGCATCGGTGCGCGCGCCTTCGTCTCCTTCCCCAATTTCGCGCATTGGCGGGTGCGCATGGCATTGATGTTCGGCGGGCGCATGCCGGTCACGCGGCTGCTCCCCGAACGCTGGTACGACACGCCCAATATCCATCACCTGACCGTGGACGATTTCCGCGAGTTGGTGAAGGATCGCGGCTGGACCATCGAGCGGCAATGGTTCCTGAAAGGCGATCATGAGACGGGCAGCGCGAATGCGAACCTGCTCGCCGAACATGCCGTCTTTTTGCTAAGGGCGTGACGATGGGCGGGGGGCACGATCACGACCACCACGATCATGATCAGGATCATTCGCACGGGCATTCGCATGGCGGCGGGGGGCATCATCATGCGCCTGCCAGTTTCGGCCGCGCCTTTGCCATAGGCGTGGCGCTCAACCTGGGCTTCGTCGCTGTCGAGGGCGGCTATGGCCTTGCCAGCGGGTCGCTCGCGCTGGTCGCCGATGCGGGACATAATCTGAGCGACGTGTTCGGCCTGCTGGTCGCCTGGGCCGCGGTGCTGCTGTCGCGGGTACGGCCGAGCGCGCGCTTCACCTATGGGCTGCGCGGATCGTCGATACTGGCGGCCTTGTTCAACGGCGTCCTGCTGATGCTGGCGGCGGGGGCGATCGCACTGGCGGCGGTGCAGCGTTTTGCCGATCCGCAACCGGTGCCGGGCGGCATGATGATGGTGGTCGCGGGCATCGGCATCCTCGTCAACGGCGCGACGGCGGCGCTGTTCCTCAGCGGGGCCAAGGGCGACATCAACATACGCGGCGCCTTCCTTCATATGGCGGCGGATGCGGCGGTGTCGGCGGGCGTGGTGCTGGCGGGGCTCGCCATACGGTTGACGGGGGTGCAGTGGATCGACCCCACCATCGGGCTGGTCATCGTAGGCGTGATCGTCTGGTCGAGCTGGGGACTGCTCAAGGAAGCGGTGGCGCTGTCGCTCGGCGCGGTCCCTGCCGGGATCGACGGGGCGGCGGTGGAGGCGCATCTGGCGGGTCTGGACGGGGTGGTGGGAGTGCACGACCTCCATATCTGGCCGATGAGCACCAGCGAGACGGCGATGACCGCGCATCTCGTCATGCCCGGCGGCCATGGCGACGGCTTTCTGCACGATCTGGCGGAGACGATGCGCGCCCGGTTCGGCATCGGGCACAGCACCATACAGGTGGAGAGGAACGCCGCCGCCTGCGCGCTGGAGCCCAAGGAAGTGGTGTAGTCACGCGCTTGACTTATCTCCGCCAAGCCCCGAGCATGGCGGCAGGAATGCGGGGACAGACATTCCACCAGGGAGATATTTCTGAAATGGCCCGGTCGTTCAGCCAAAGGACGGTCGGCGGTATCTGCGCACTGAGGGAGGACATGCGCGCTTTGGAACCCTTGGCACTGTCACGTCCCGCGGGCGAGGATGATCGACGCTATGTCCGGCACGTCTGCGGCTATGGCTGCGTGCGCTGCGCCTCCACCATTTTCCAGTATCGCACGCTCAGCGGCAGCGACGATGTCGACGACATCATCCTGATCTGCCCGCCCTGCGCCCATGCGCTGACCGGCAAGGAGGGCGCGGAAAGGGCGCTGCGCACGATGCGCGAGCGGCCGCTGGCGCGCCAGAAGCTGTTCGACCGGCGCAAGCTGCCCTATTCCAACCTGCTGCCCGACGTGACGGTGGTGCCGGGCGTCACCATGCACAATGTGCCCGTGCCGATCCTGTTCTCCGGCATGCCGGTGCTGCGCGTCGGCCCGCCGGAGACGCCGGGCGGCTCCGTGGAGATCAGCGTGGCTCTGGGTGCGGCGGGCAATGTGGAGAGCGAGCCGCAGCAGATCATCGCCACCAATGAATGGATGCCCAAGGGCGACGATGGCGACTGGACGTTCGAGCGGCCGGGCAACAATTATGTCATCACCAGCCGCGACCGGTCCGCGCAGTTGATCATCGCCATCGTGACGCCCTCCCATCTCGCCATCGAACTGCTACGCTCGCATGGGCGGGGCAAGATGCTGGAATCGGGACAGTTGGGCACGCGCCTCGACGGGGTTGCGCGGCCGACACCGCCTGCGCGCTCGCAACTGGTGGGCATGGCGATCTAGGGGCACTGCGTGAACCCACAGGCGCAATCCATTCTGGTCTGCGGCGCGCCCTTCCCCTGCATTTTGCCTTGCACGGCGGGGCGGCGCGGCTATAGCGACCCTCTCCGTGCGGGCGTGGCGGAATGGTAGACGCAGCGGATTCAAAATCCGCCGATGGTGACATCATGTCGGTTCGAGTCCGACCGCCCGTACCAGTTTTTCCCGGCGCCAGCGTCGGCGCGGATGCCTGGCCGATCCGCTTTCCCCCACAATGGCTTGATGTGACTCCCCCGGCACCCGACATGGGATGGCGGAGGATGCCATGACCGATTTCGATTTCGCGCTGGGAGAAACGGCGGACATGATCCGCGAGACGGTGCGCAGGTTCGCGAGCGAGCGGATCGCGCCATTGGCCGCGCGGATCGATGCGGAAGACCGTTTCCCCGTCGAGCTATGGCCGGAGATGGGCGCGCTCGGCCTGCATGGCATTACCGTGGCGGAGGCGGATGGCGGGCTTGGCCTGGGCTATCTGGAGCATGTCGTCGCGCAGGAGGAGGTGGCGCGCGCCTCCGCCTCGGTCGGGCTCAGTTATGGCGCGCATTCGAACCTGTGCGTCAACCAGATCAGCCGCTGGGCCAATGCCGGGCAGAAGGCGCGATATCTGCCGCGCCTGATTTCCGGCGAGCATGTCGGCGCGCTCGCCATGTCGGAGGCGGGGGCCGGGTCGGACGTGGTCTCGATGACGTTGCGGGCGGAGCGGCGCGGCGATGCCTATGTGCTGAACGGCGCGAAATACTGGATCACCAATGGCAGCCATGCCGACGTCATCGTCGTCTATGCCAAGACCGATCCGGCGGCGGGATCGCGCGGCATCACCGCCTTCCTGGTGGAGAAGAGCTTTGCCGGTTTCGCCGTGGGACAGAAGATCGACAAGATGGGCATGCGCGGCAGCCCGACCGCCGAACTGGTGTTCGACGACTGCATCGTCCCGGCGGAGAATATGCTGGGCGAGGAGGGGCGGGGCGTCGCCATATTGATGTCCGGACTCGACTATGAGCGCACGGTGCTGGCGGGCATACAGCTGGGTATCATGCAGGCCTGCCTCGACACGGTGTTGCCCTATGTGCGCGAGCGTCGGCAGTTCGGCAGCGCCATCGGCGCGTTCCAGCTGATGCAGGCCAAGATCGCGAACATGTATGTGGCGCTCAACAGTGCGCGTGCCTATGCCTATGCGGTGGCGCGGGCGTGCGATGCCGGGCGGACCACCCGCTTCGACGCGGCGGGCGCGATCCTGCTCGCCAGCGAGAATGCGGTGAAGGTCGCGCTGGAGGCGGTGCAGGCGCTGGGCGGCGCGGGCTATACGAAGGACTGGCCGGTGGAGCGATTTCTGCGCGATGCCAAGTTGCTGGACATTGGTGCCGGAACCAATGAGGTGCGCCGGATGCTGATAGGCCGCGAGCTGATCGGGGCCGACAAGGGGGATTGATGCGGGACGATTCGATATTGGTGCTGACCACGGGCGGCACCATCGACAAGCAATATTTCGACGCGTTGAGCGCCTATCAGATCACCGATACGGTGATTGCCGATCTGCTCGATACCGCAAGGGTACGAAAGCCGTTCCGTATCCTGGAGGTGCTGCGCAAGGACAGCCTCGACCTGACCGACGAGGATCGGGTGCTGATCCGGGAGAAGGTGGAGGCCGATCCGGCCCGCCAAGTTGTCATCACCCATGGCACCGACACGATGACCGAGACGGCCGCGGCGCTCGCCAGCTTGACGGACAGGACCATCGTGCTGGTCGGTGCCCTCATCCCGGCGCGGTTCACAGCGACGGACGCGCCGTTCAACCTGGGCATGGCCTTTGCGACCGCGCAGGTCGCGCCGCCGGGCGTCTATATCACGATGAACGGCACGGTGTTCGACGCGCTGAAGGTGGTGAAGGACCGTGAGGCCGGCGCGTTCGTCGCGAAGTCGGGCTAGGCGTTTTCTCGAACGAAATCGCGCTCTCGCTTTCGCAAGAGCACGATGATCGTCTTTACCTATTTCAGAGCGAGGTCCCGCAGGATGAATCCGGCGGGGCCCCTCCCATGCGTCAGAGCATGAAATAATCCGCGCTGAGGGGCGCGCCGCCCTTCAGCAGGATGGAGAGGTCGGCGATGCCGTCACCGTTTACGTCGCCTTCGACGATGGCGTCCTTGCCCACCACGCTGTAGCGCAGCTGGCCTTCCTTCTGGGTGAAGGCGCCGGTGCCCAGCCAGGTGAAGGCCTCGTTCGCCGCGGTGGACGCGCGGGCGTCGATGGCGGAGAGGTCGATGCGGTCGCCTTCGGAGAAGTTGAAGTCGATGATCGTGTCACGCGCCGTGCGGGTGGAGTCCGTCACCGCGAGGTAGCGGAATATGTCTGCGCCCGTTCCACCCGACAGGATGTCCGCGCCGCCACGCCCGACCAGCGTGTCGTTGCCCGCGCAGCCATAGAGGGTGTCCGCACCGGCATCGCCCCAGATGACGTTGGCGAGCGCATTGCCCGTGCCCTTGAGGCCGTTCGTACCCTGAAGGAACAGGTTCTCGACGTTGGCGGTCAGCACATAGTCGATCGTCGCCGTCACCTGATCGCGGCCGCCATCGACGCCCTCGACCACCACGTCGCCCGCATCGGTGACGTTATAGCTGTCGTCGCCATTGCCGCCCTCCATATAGTCGTTGCCCGCGCCGCCGCCCAGCTTGTCATTGCCGTCGCCGCCAAAGAGCCGGTCGTCGCCGTCGCCGCCGAACAGGCTGTCATTGCCCGCGTCGCCATACAGGGTGTCGTTGCCGCCATCGCCGAAGATGGTGTCGTCGCCTTCGCCGCCGCGAACCAGGTCGTTGCCGTCCTTGGCGCCGATATAGTCGTTGCCGCCTTCGCCATAGATGGTGTCGACGCCCGACGAGCCCCAGATGGTGTTCGCTTCGGCATTGCCGGTCACTACCAGGCCCGCCTTGCCGACGCTGACCGTCTCGATCCCGGCATGGATGGTGTAGTCGACCGTCGTGGTCACGAAGTCGTTGCCGCTCTCGTCGATGATGACGTCGTTCACGCCCTCGATGGTGTAGCGGTCGTCGCCGGCGCCACCGTTGAGGATGTTGGTCCCGCCGCCGCCGCGCAGCACGTCATTGCCCGCGCCGCCGATGAGCACATCGTCGCCCGCGCCGCCGTTCAGCGTGTCGTTGAAGCTGCTGCCCGTGATCGTGAAATTCTCGACCGAGCTGTAGCTGATCTGGCCGGAATAGCCCGCGATGCGGCCGGTCGTCTTGGTCACGTCCACGGTCACGCCGCTCGTCATCTTGCTATAGTCGATGGTCAGCCGGTCGCTGAGGTCACCGCCATTGAAGCTGAGCGGATGGACTGCGCCCGCCGCCACGTCGAACTGGAAGGGGGCGGGCGGCGCGATGGCGATCGCTTCCACCATGTGCTGCGGCTGGGCGACGACGGTCGTGAACGTCTGCACGCCCGACCCGGTGACGAGGTTGGTGACGGTGTTGCCCGCCGCGTCCAGCTGATCCACCTTGATGTCGAGATTGTTGACGGTGAAGCTGCCCGCGCCCGAGCCGATCTCCGCGCCCAGTTCGATGGCGGTCAGATATTCATTGGGCGACATGATGCCCAGGTCGGTCAGCTTGGCGATGATGTCCGACAGGTCGAGATTGCCGACCGGCACGTCCTTGTCCGCCACGAGTGCGGTGTAGGTGCCCTCATGGTAGATCTTGGCGGTGAACCCGTCCTTGGCATAGGTGCCGACGACGGTGCCGAACGGCTTCATCGCGCCCGAATGGACCCAGATCATCAGTTCGGTCGTGATCGTGCTGGCGTCGCCGCGCGGCTGGCTGGTGAACCAGACGTCGAAGGCGACGTTGAAACCGCTCGTCGTGCCGCCGAAGCTGACGTCATAGTCGGCGCTGATGTTCTTGATCTCGCTGACCTTCAGCGGGAACAGCAGCGCGCCCTTGTTCGCGTCCGGCGCGAAAGGGGAGATGCCGAAGCCGATTTCGGGATAGGCGAGCACGCGCTGGTCGGGGCCGGTCAGCGAGTTGTAGGACCAGGCGAAGCTGGTGCCAGACGTCACGTCCTGACCGTTGGTCACGCCGCTCAGCCAATAATCCTTGCCCTCGACCAGATTGGTGGAGCCCCAGCCATTGTTGAGCGCGGACCAGCCATTGGCGAAATGGACGTTGCCGACCTTGGACAGGTTGACCTGATTCGAATCGCGCGCGGCGGTGGGCACTTCATAGGCGAAGCCGAAGTCGGTCGCGCCGAGCGACGACAGCGCGATGTCGCGGATCACCAGCGTCTCGTCGCCGGACAGGGCGATGGTTACGTCCTTGCCGGTCTGCGTCATCTTCGTCGACAGGTCGGACCAGCTGGTGAAGCCGTAATTGCTCAGCTTGATCGTGTCCCAGCCGGCCTGAAAGCCCATGATGGCGTCCGATCCATTGCCCTTGGCCACGATGAACAGGTCGGCGCTGGCGCCGCCCACCAGCACGTCGTCGCCGCCGCGCCCGTCGAGCGTCGCGCCGGTCGCGCCTGCCACGATGATGTTGGACAGCGCATTGCCGGTGCCCGACAGGCTGCCCTGCCCCATGAGGAACAGGTTCTCGACATTGTCGGTGAGGGTCGTTGCACCCCAGTAATAGGAGTAGACCGTGTCAATGCCTTCGCCCGCATTCTCGACCGGCGTCGCACCGGCCTGCCACAGATGATAGATATCGTCGCCCGCACCGCCCGCCATCTTCTCACCCCATGCGGAATAGAAGACATCGTTCTTTTCTGTGCCGTAACGAATTGATGTTTGCGCGCCGGTGGCGGAATAGTTATTCGATTTGGCGGAGAGCGATAATTCGCGCCCAGATGCGGTGAAATACATAGGTCAGCAGCCTTTTTGGAGAGAACTGCCGACCTTACTGAACGGGAAAGACTATATTCAGTTGATCGGACGAGGTTAACGAGACGGTAAGGACTGTCTGCCGCGACCGCCATCGCTTTTTTTATTATGACCGATATACGCCTTTTCGATGGGGCCGGGCTGCCTTTGGGGCGGCCCGGCGCGTGGGGGTGGCGGGTTAGAAGATGAAGTTAAAATCTTGCAGGCCACTGTTGTTCACCAGGATGGCAAGATCCGCTATGGCGTCCCCATCTACGTCCCCTTCCAACAGATAGCCGCCCTCAGAGCTAATATAGCTGCCGATCCGCAATTGTCCTTCGACATGGCTGAAAGCGGCCCCGCCAATCCATGAGAAGGCATCGTCTGTCGCTGTCGAAACCTTTGCATCGATTGCGGACAGATCGATATACTCGTGACCACCGTACCGGGTGCCCGTGATGAAATCGGTGATACGGTCGTAGGACTCGGGGCGAGAATCCGAGACATCGAGATAGACAAACATGTCCTGACCCGACCCACCGCTCAATATGTCGGCGCCCGCGCCGCCGACGAGGACGTCGATGCCGCTATTACCGCCCGCCAGCCGGTCATTACCCTCACCGCCCTCAAGTCTGTTCGGGCCGGTATTGAAACCCGTGATGATGTTATCGCGTTCATCCCCGGTCAGGGTGATGTTGGATGCCCTGCCCTGCAGTTCCTCCACATTGGCGTTCATCGTGTAGTTGGTCAGCGCCCTGACGATGTCATAGCCGCCATCGGCATCCTCGATGATCGTCGCGGGTCCCCTGACATAGTACATGTCGTTGCCGCCACCGCCATGGAGCTCCGCATGAAATCCCGCACTCTGCAGCACATCGGCAAAGTCCGTCGTGTACAGGATGAATGTCTCCATATTGGAGGCCGACAGGGTAACAGGTGCGGTAACGGTTCCGACGCCACGTCCCGTATCGGTCACCCGGACAGTTAGACTGTCCTGACCCGCGCCGCCGTCGACCCCGGACAGGACAATCGCAGCGGCCGTAGCTGTCAATTCCATGATGTCATTGCCGTTACCGCTGCCGAGCGAAATCCTGTTCTGAGCGAAGATGGTGTCATCGCCGGCGCCGGTGATCACGGTGATGCCGGCGGCAGGTGTCGTCCCAAGGATGAGATAGTCGTTGCCCGTGCCCGTCTGCACGCTGCCGTTCAATATACCCTCGCCACTGTCCAGATAGACCTGGCCGTTGCCGGTGATAAGACCACCCAGAGTGCCATCGTTCTGGATATGGACCGCACCATTACCGGTACGGATAACACCCGTCTTTCCGCTGTTGGTGATCTCTACCGCGCCGCTGCCGATGACAATATCGCCGCCGATCGTCCCGCTATTGAGGATATCGGTCGGCCCATTGCCGATGACAATCGTGCCAGTGATGGTCCCGCTATTGTCGAGGTCGACCGCGCCTGCAGCCGTAATGTTGCCCGCGATCGTTCCGTTGTTGACGAGGTCGAAATCACGCGTCCCAGCCGTGATCGTGCCAAGGATGTTGCCGGTGTTGACGATATCGGTATCGACTGCCCCGGTAACGGCGATATTGCCGCCGATAAGCCCGCTGTTGGTCAGCGTGAAGTCGCCATAGGCGGCCCCGCCGACGCCATCGTCCACCTTGATGGCCAGCGCCTCATAATTGATAATTCTGCCCGTGTTCACCACCGTCCCGCCGCCGATGCGCAGCGCCGCCGCATTGGCCACCGCGGCGTTCGCATCATGGTTGGACCGGATCTCGCCATGATTGGTCAGGTCGATGAGGCCCGTCACCTTGATGCCGTTCGCGTTCTCGCTGCGATTGCCATAGCTCTGGATCAGGCCGTGGACATTGTTGACGATGGTGACGGTCAGGCTTGGATTGACCGAAGCATTGTCGATGAAGATGCCCGATCCCAGCCGACCGGCGATGATGCCGTCATTGGTGATGGCGATGGGACGGGCGCCGGTGATGCCGTGGCGAACGCCCCAGATCGAGGCGCCGGTGTAGTTGTTGACCACCACGCCGCCATGGACGTCCGCGTCGATGCCGTCGTTGACGATGCTGGTGCCTGCGCGGATATCGCCGGAGTTGTCGATCTTCGCATAAGCGCCGACGCGGATCGCGTCCGCATCCACCGCCTGGATGAGGCCGCCCGCCTGGTTGGTGATCTGCACCCGGCCCGGCTGGGTCGCAACGACATTGCCCAGGTCGATGGCCTGCCCCGATGGTCCGGTAGCGGTGCCGGTGCTGATGAGCCTGCCCGCATTGACGATATCGACCGTGCCATAATAGGGCAGCGCGTCGTCGATGCTGGTCAGGCGGATCGCATCGTCCTTCGCCTGGAAATAGGCGCCCGCCCGATTGACGAAGTTGAACGCGGCCAGCCCCTCATGGTCCAGGATATTGATCCCGCGTCCCTGCTCGGATCGGGCTATTCCCGAATTATCCACGGAGATCGATCCGCCCGACAAGCTGGACTGGACGCGCAGCAGGTCGAGTTCTGCGCGGAACTGCGCGCCTGCACGATTGCTGAACGCAAAGCTTTGGGCATCCGATGCGATGCCGACGCTGTCTATGGCGCGACCCTGGGACGCTTTCACGATACCACTATTGTCGAGCGTCGCCGTACCCGTCGTGCCGGAGAGGTTCCACAGGAGGGCGGGGCTGGCGGGTTGCCAGTCGCCCAGGGATGCGACGGAACCCGTCTCCCCGCCGGAAAGCGTGCGGCGCGCGGTATCGCTGCCGGTAATCGTAAAGCTTGTCATGGACGGCCTTTCGCAATGACTGAATCGCGATTGCTGCGATTCAGTCCGGTTGACCCGCCCCGTGCCGGTATTGCCAGTCATTGGTGACAAGTACAGCATCGACGAGCACGGTCCGGTCCATAAACGTCGCCTTTTCGTCTCGGCCCGTTGCCAGCGCACCTCGTGCGCAGCATCAAAGAGTCATGAAAACATGGAGAGGATGCTCATGAAGCTCGAGGATTATGCGACGCGGTACGAGACGATCCGCTTTGCGCGGACCGACGAGGGCGTGCTGGAGATGACGCTCCATACGCGCGGCGGCGAAGCGCAATGGGGCACGAGCGAGCGCAGCCTTCACCGGGAACTGGGTCTCGCCTTTGCCGATATCGCACGCGATCCGGAGAACAAGGTCGTGCTGCTGACCGGCACCGGCGCGAATTTCTGCGTCGCCGTGGACCGGGAGGAGCGCGCGCCCGAACCGACCATGGGCGCGATGTGGGAGCGTATCTATGAGGAGGGCGTGGCGCTGATCGAGAACCTGCTCGCCATTCCGGTGCCGGTGATCGCGGCGGTCAATGGCCCCGCGCTGATCCACGCGGAGATCGCGGTTCTGTCCGACATCGTGCTGTGCGCGGCCCATACCGAGTTCGCCGATGCGGCGCACATGCCGCATGCGGTGCCGGGCGACGGGGTGCAGGCGGTGTGGCTCATGCTGCTCGGCCCCAATCGCGGGCGCTATTTCCTGCTGACCAACGAACGCATCGGGGCGGAGGAGGCCAGGCGGCTGGGGATCGTGGGGGAGGTGCTGTCGGCAGATGCGCTGTTGCCGCGCGCGCGCGATCTGGCGGCGACGCTGGCCAGACTGCCCGCGCGGCAGCTTCGCCATACGCGGCGGATCATGGTGCGCGACCTCCGGCGGCGGCTGCGCGACGAGCTGGAACTGGGCCTTGCCGTGGAGGCGCTGGCCATGCTGAACTAGTGTTCAGCATTTTGTTGCATCGGGGCGCCCATGCACGGTATCAGGGAGCATTCCGGTGCAGGAGTCCCGCTCCGCAAGCGGCCCTGATTGAGAGAGAGGCGTAAGACGTGACCGTAACTTTGGAGAATGTGAAACCGCTGATCGGGTCGGTCGTGCGGTTCGATGACCGCGCGGAACTGTTCACCGAGGACGCCATGGCACTGTTCCGCGAGGCCATGGAAACGCGCACGGTGCTGGTCTTCCCCGAGGTCGATTTTTCCGACGAGGAGCAGTTGCGCTTCACCGACATGTTCGGGGCGCGCGTCAACCTGACCAGCGATTCGGTGAGCGAGAAGGCGAAGGAAGAGGACGTCTATCAGGTCACGCTGGATCGCAAGGTCAACAAGGCGCCCGAATATGTGCTGGGCACCTTCTTCTGGCATATGGACGGCCTGACCGTCGACATGCCGCCGCCCGCCGCAACGCTGCTGTCGTGCCGCCGCGCATCGGCGGATGGCGGCCAGACCGAATTTTCCAGCACCTATGCCGCCTATGACTATCTGCCCGACGACGACAAGGCGCTGGTCGAGAATCTGAAAGCGACGCACAGCGTGCGCGCCTCGCTCCGCCCCATCGCCGACATCATCCCGCCCGAGGACGAGGCGAAGATGAACATCGGCATCGTCAAAGATCATCCCATCGTGTGGCGGCGCGCCAATGGCCGCGCCTCGCTGGTCATCGGCACCACGACCGACCGGGTCGAGGGGATGGAGATCGTCCATGGTCGCGCGCTGCTGACGCGCCTGCTCGAATGGGCGGTGCAGCCCGATTTCGTCTATCGCCATTATTGGAAGAAGGGCGACTTCGTGATTTGGGACAATTGCGGCGCGATGCACCGGGTCATCCCCTATGACTGGGAGAGCGGCCGCATGATGCACCGCACGTCCATCGCGGGGACCGAGGCGGTCGGCGCGTAGGGTTTGTGGTCTTTAGAGAATTGAGGCGGTGCCAGCGATGGTGGTGCCGCCCTTTTCGTTATGCGCCGCAGGCCTTGGAAGTGGTTTCGCGCAAAGGCGCAAAGAGGTCGCGGCTATCGCCTTTGCGGGCTTTGCGCCTTTGCGCGATATCATCTTGTCTTGGTTCGCGCGGGGACGCGGAGATGTCCCTCTGCGTCTCCGCGGCTCCGCGTGAAATCCGTTTACCGCCTGCGGCGCGGAGCTTACCGCTCTCGCGTCGCCCCGAACTTTAGATCCGGGTTGCGTTCCGCCTGATAGCCGACGTCCCAGGCCGACCGCGCGAGGAAGATCGGGTTGCCGTCGCGGTCCTTGGCCATGGCGGAACGGTTGATGCCGGAAAAGGTCTCGATCTTCGCGGGCTCGCCCGTCACCCAGCGCGCGGTGTCGAAAGGGGAGGGTTCCAGTACAGCCTCGACCTTATACTCCGCCTCCAGCCGGGAGATCAGCACGTCGAGCTGGAGTTGGCCGACGACGCCGACGATCCATTGGCTGCCGATTTCGGGATAGAAGACCTGGATGACGCCTTCTTCGCTGAGGTCGTCGAGCGCCTTGCGCAGCTGCTTGGTCTTGGTCGGGTCTTTCAGCACCACGCGGCGCAGGATTTCCGGCGCGAAATTGGGCAGGCCGGTGAAGCGCACGTCCGCCTTTTCCGACAGCGTGTCGCCGACGCGCAGCGTGCCGTGATTGGGGATGCCGATGATGTCGCCCGGAAACGCCTCATCCGCGATCTCGCGGTCCTGCGCGAAGAACAGGATGGGGGAGTGGACGGCGATGGGCTTGCCGCTGCCGCTGGGGGTCAGTTTCATGCCGCGCCGGAATTTGCCCGAGCACAGCCGCATGAAGGCGATGCGGTCGCGGTGCTGCGGGTCCATATTGGCCTGCACCTTGAAGATGAAGCCGGTCACGTCGGCGCGATCGGGATCGACCGGGCCGGGTTCGGCGGGCTGGGTGCGCGGCGGCGGGGCGTGGGTCGCCAGCGCGTCGATCAGTTCGGTCACGCCGAATCGCTTGAGCGCCGATCCGAAATAGACCGGCGTCAGGTCGCCATTGCGGTACGCCTCCAGATCGAAGCTGGTATAGCCACCCTGCGCCAGCTCCGCCTCGTCCCGCAATCTGGCGAGACCGTCCGCCGAGAGCGCCTGTTCCAGCGCGGCATCGTCCAGGCCAGTGAAAGCATGGGGATCGTCGGCATATTCCTTGCTCGGCCCGGTCGGCTTCATCAGCCGGTCCTTTGCGAAATCGTAAATACCCTCGAACGTGCCGCCCATACCCACGGGCCAGCTCATCGGCACGACGTCGAGCGCCAGCGCGTCGGCGACCTCGTCCAGCAGGGAAAAGGGGTCGCGCCCCTCCCGGTCCACCTTGTTGACGAAGGTGATGATGGGGACCGAGCGCAGCCGGCAGACCTCGAACAGCTTGCGCGTCTGCGGCTCGATACCCTTGGCGGCGTCGATGACCATGACCGCCGAATCGACCGCGGTCAGCGTGCGGTAGGTGTCCTCCGAGAAATCCTCATGGCCCGGCGTGTCGAGCAGATTGAAGGTAATGCCCTGCCGCTCGAACGTCATGACCGAGGAGGTGACGGAGATGCCGCGCTGCTGCTCGATCTTCATCCAGTCGGAGCGCGCCCGCCGGTTCGCGCCGCGCGCCTTGACCTCGCCGGCGAGATGGATCGCGCCGCCGGCGAGCAGCAGCTTCTCCGTCAGCGTTGTCTTGCCGGCGTCGGGATGAGATATGATGGCGAAGGTGCGGCGCTCTGGAGTCGTCATGACGGGACCGGGTGCTGGATCATTGGGAAGCGCGCTGCGTTTTGTCGTTCAGCGCGATGAAAGTCGGGCCCCTATAGGGAATTGCGAGGATGAACCGCAAGCCGCACGAGAGTCCCGCCATGATTGGCGACCGGCGATCCGCCGGGTGCAGCGGGATGCTCGTCGCCGGCGCGCTGCTCGCGGCGCTGCCCTGGCCGCTGGAAGCGCAGGGCGGCTATGCCGATCCCTACCGGCCGCCGCCCAGATTGCCCTATCGCTATCCGGCGCCCACGCCCACGCCGACCCCGACGCCTACGCCGGTTTCGCAACAGGCGCAGCCGCGTCCCGACCGGACCGAGGAGACGCTCGATAAGGCCGGCAACATTGCCG
>JBEVNC010000010.1:0-7518 GCA_040508315.1 Sphingobium sp. | reverse complement strand
CAGCTTCTCCCTGGCTTCACGGAAAAGATCGCCGCCGCGCCGCGAATGCGCGTTGACGACAAGCGCGGCTTCGCGCGGCAAGGGCTTCATTTCCATGTCACAACAACACCTGTAATGGGTTTCCGCTCCCGCTCGAAACTGAATATAGTCCGGTTCGTTAACGGGACATGGCCCGCATCGCTCATCTCTCCGACATCCACTTCGGCGCCAACGATCCCAAGATCGTTTCGGCGACCGAGGCTTGGCTTCAGGAGCGCCGCCCCGATCTCGTCATCGTCAGCGGCGATTTCACGCAGCGCGCCCGCGTCGAGCAGTTCAAGGAGGCATCCGCCTGGCTCAACCGCCTGCGCGCGGCGGGGCTTCGCGTGCTGGCAGTGCCGGGCAATCACGACATCCCTCTCTACGACGTGATGCGCCGCTTCGGCGCGCCATTGGAGCGGTACAAGAAATATATCGACAGCCAGCTTTGCCCCTGGTTCGAGGATGACGAGGTCGCGATCCTGGGCCTCAACACCGCCCGGTCGCTGACGATCAAGGACGGGCGCATCAATCATGACCAGATGGACATGCTGCGCCGCCGCTTCGCCGACGTGGCACCGGAGAAGACGCGCATTCTCGTCACCCATCACCCACTGTTCGCCATGCCGATCGGCAAGGGCACGGAACTGACCGAGGCGGTAGGCCAGCATGACGACGCGGTAAAGGCCGTGTGCGAGGCAGGCATCCACATCGCGCTGGCCGGGCATTTCCACCGCACCTATGCGGAGGCCGCGTACAAGATGGTCAGCAATGCGGGCGGCGCGCTCATCATCCAGGCGGGCACCGCGACCTCGACCCGGCTGCGCAATGCCGAACCGCAGAGCTTCAACTGGCTACATGTTCGCCATAATAACGAGATCGAGTTACAGGTCGTGGTCTGGGACGGTGCGGGGTTCCAGCGCGGCAATCACCTGGAATATCGTTACGCCGAGCGGATGTGGACCGCGACGGAGATCAGCGATCCTCCCGTCGCGGGACGAGTTTCCGAAGCTGTGGCGGGGTCACTAGCTTGAGCCCTTCCCCCTGACGGGGAGCATTACGAAATATCCCCTTAATTGTCATTCCCGCGTAGGCGGAAATCCAGAGCCACGCAAAACCGCGCTTTCGACCCTGGATTCCCGCCTGCGCGGGAATGACGACTGGGCAAGGATGCGCCGATCCCCCTGACGAGAGAGGCTTTCACCATCGTCAAACCGGCAGCATGAACTCTATCGGCGCGGTAAACTCGATCCGTTCGCTGGTGATCGTCGCGGGCGCCTTTGGAAAAGGCGATGCCCTGCGCATCATGGCCGCCGCTTCCTCATCCAGCGAGGTTTTGCCCGAACTGCCGATCACCGCCCCTTCGACTAGCATCCCCATGCGATCGATCACGAAACGCACGCGCACGATGCCCTCCTCATGCCGCATGCGCGCACGGCGGGGATAGACCTTGTGGGCGTAGAGCCAGGACCGGACCTTGGCCGCATAGCCGAGACTGCGGCCCGCCGGGGCATCGGCATCGAGACCGTCCGCCTGCCCGCGCGGAGGCGGCGCACCGGCGGCGGCAGCGGCGGGCTGGGTCGTGGCCTGCGCAGGTGCATGCGATGGACTGCCGCCCGATGGCGTTTCCGGCCTGACGACCAGCGGACGGCTCTGCGCCAGCGTCGGCAGCACCGGCACTGGCGGCGGGGTAAAGGCAGGCGGCGTGGGAGCCTGTTGCACCGATGGGGCAGGCATGGTCGGCGCAGCTTCGCTTACCGCCTCTGCCGGCTCGCGCCGATCCGCGCCATCCTCCGCTCCCTTGAGCGCGGCGAGCGACATGATGGTCAGCGACGGGCTATCGGCCCGCCGCTCCCGCCCGACGCCGAGACCCAGCAACACCAGCAGCAACAGGCCGTTCACCGCCAGCGATGCTGCCGCTGGCACGCCCATGCGCCAGGGGGACCGGAGCGCCGCCATCATCAGAAGGTCGTCGCCACGCTGAGCTTGACGGTCCGGCCCTCCGCCGCCAGCGACGACAGGTGCCGGCGGTAATATTTGTCGAACACATTGTCCGCGGCCAAGCGCACCTCCAGCCCCTTGGCGAAGCCGGTCTGCGGTTTGTAGGTCAGGAACAGGTTGTGGACGCTGTATCCCGCCGTCGGCAGGCCCGACCCGGCGGACGAGAAGGCGGCCGTCGTCACCTTGTCCTGCCGCTCGGCAAACTCGCCGGTCCAGCCTCCCGACAGGCCGATCGCAGGGTCGGTATAGCCCAGCGTCAGGCGATAATCATTGGCGGGAATGGTGTTCAGATAATTGCCCGTCAGCCGGTCGCGCCCGGTGATGAAGGACGCATTGCCGCGCGCGAAGAAGCCGCCAATGCCATATTCCGCCTCGACCTCGACACCCTCGAACCGTGAACGGCCGACATTGGTGAAATAGGGCGTGCCCGCCGCGCCCGCCGCATTGATGATGAGGTCCTTCACATTGTTGCGGAAGATCGTGGTCTTGGCGCTCAGCCGGTCGTTCGCGCCGATCACGCCGTTGAAGGACAGGGTGAAGCCGCCCTCGATATTGTCCGACGTTTCGGGGCGCAGGTTCGGGTTGTTGGGACGGGTGGCGCTGCGCGTGAAGATCTCGTCCACATTGGGCATGCGAACGGTGCGCGCGACCGAGCCGAACACGCCGAACCAGTCGGTGATGTTGTACAGCGCGGCAATCTTTGGCGATACGCCGCTATCCTTGACCCGCTCGGTCAGCTTCGTGCCGCCGACCACGGTGTCGCCGGGTTTCAGGTCGGTCCAGTCCACGCGCACGCCGGGGATGATGGTCAGCTTGTCCGACCAGATGATTTCCCACTGCGCGAACAGGCCGTAACGGCTCATATCGCCTTCGGGATGCGTGCCAGCGCCCGGCGTGACGACGCCGGTCAGCCCGACGCGCGGGTTGCGCCGCTTCTGCTCGCTCCACTGGCCACCGATGATCAGGAAGCTGGTCAGGTCGCCGCCCAGCGCGATCTCGCTCGTGTTCTGGAGCTTGCCCTGCCAGCTTTCATAGGAGAATTCGGAGAAAGCGAGCGGGCCGAGGAAGCTCGTCTCGGTCTGAAGGACGCGCGAGTCCGAATAGGCGACCTGCGCCTCGACATTGAACAGCTTGCTGCCGTCGAAATCGTTGACGTAGCCGACCACGGCGGTCTTGTCGTGCACGCGGCGACGCATCAGCGCAGCACCGGTCGCGGCCGAAATCTGGTCGTAGACCTGCGGCGCGTCGCTGATCCAGTCCTCGTAGGATACCCAGATCGCATGTTTGCGATTGGCGCTCAGATTATAGCGCGCCTTGACCAGATAGCTGTCGGATTCGGTCGCGGAGGCCGGAACCACATCGCCCGCGCCATCGGTATAATCGTCGCTGCGGCGGATATTGTAGCTGCCCAGCAACTCCAACCCATCGACCGGTTCGGCCGCGACGATGCCGCCCAGCGTATAGGCGTCGGCATTGGTTTCACCCGCCGCCTTGAGCCGCACCGCGAGCGGATCGCCATTTTTCAGGAAGTCCGCCGCGTCCTTGGTAGTGAAATTGACCACGCCCGCCAGCGCGCCCATGCCGTAGAGCGTCGAGGATGCGGGACCGCGCAGCACCTCGACCCGCTTGTACAGTTCGGGCTCGCTGAAGAACGCGCCCATGCGATACTGTTCGTAGAATTTGGTGACGCCATCGACGATGATGAGCACGCGATTGTCGCTGTCGCCAATGGCCGTGCCCATGCCGCGAATGTTGAAGCCCTGCCCCAGTTGGCCGACGCCGCCCTGCACATTGACCCCCGGCATCGCTTCCAGAAGGTCACCGATAGTGCTGGCCTGCACTTGGTCGATCGCCTCCTGATCCAGCGCGCTGACCGCCTGCGGCGTGTCGATCGCGACCTTCTCCGTACCCGCCGACACGATCAGCCGGTCGAGCGCGAACTGGCTTCCTTCCTCCGTCTCCTTCTCCTGCGCCGCAGCGGCCATGGGCACCGCGGCGATCAGCGCGGTGGAAAGGCAGAGAAGGTTCTTGATGCTCGTCATCGTAAATTTGCCCCAGTGATTTCAATCAGGCGGCCGCTCCGGCCCAGCCATGATCGTCCACCTAGCGTAATGATTTTAGATTGCAAGCGATTCGCATTAGCGTTATCAGGACTGATATCGATCAGGTGGAGACGATCCGAATGAGACTGAAAATAGGTCACCGCAGCGCGGTTTGGCCGACATTGGCGTTGCTCGCCGCCGCGGGTGCGGTGCCGGTTCACGCGCACATGCCCTATGTGCTGCCGACCATGTTCGACTTGGAGAAAAGCGACCATGTGACGGTGGAATCGGCCTTTGCGGAGGACGCGTTCGTGCCCGAAGTCGCGATGCGCGACGCCCCCTTCCACCTGATCGGCCCGGACGGCGCAAAGCTGCCCACCGGCACCGTCGCTTATCTGCGTGACCTGTCGGTGTTCGAGGCCGATACCAAGGTGGATGGCACCTACCGCATCACCACCGGCCAGCGTGCGGGCCGCAAGGGCAAGATGGTGAAGTCCGCCGACAAATGGGTGGTGCGCGGCGAAGGCGCGAAGCCGCAGCCGGGCGAGACCGAGGTGGACGTGCAGAGCATGACCCTCGCCGACGCCTATGTGACGAAGGGCGCGCCCACCGACGCCGCGCTGAAGCCCATCGGACAGGCGCTGGAAATACAGCCCGTCACCCATCCCAACAGCATCGCCGCCGGGACCGATGCGTCTTTCCTCCTGCTATATGACGGCAAGCCGCTGGCGGGCACCGACATCACACTGTTCCGCGCGGCGGGCGTGCATGACGGGCGCAAGGTCGCGGCGGAGGTCAAGAGCGATGCGAACGGCCGGTTCACGGTGAGGCCCACCGATGCAGGCGCATACCTCATCCTCGTCCGCCATCGCGGCGCCGCCCCTCCAGGTGCGGAAACGCCCTATCGCAGCTATACCTACACATTGACGTTCGACGCGGCCTGACCGCGCAAGGAGACTTGCCCATGAAGAAATTGATCCTGCTGGCCGCCATCCTGGCCGCCCCCGCCCTCGCCGCGCCGCATGAGGGCAGCGCCTTCATCCACGATTACGACACCGACAAGGACGGCAGCGTCAGCCGCGCCGAGTTCGACGCCGTGCGCGTCGCCCGCTTCAAGGCGACCGATGCCAATGGCGACGGTATCGTGTCCGAGGAGGAATATGTCGCCGAATATAGCGCGCGCCTCGAAAAGCAGCTGGCGGAATCGGGCGAGACCGAGGAGCGCAAGGCCGAGGAACGCCAGCGCCAGATCCGTCAGGCCCATGTCCGCTTCGGCGTGTTGGACAAGGACAAGGACGCCAGGATGGTACAGGCCGAATATGACGCGTCGGGCGCACGCGCCTTTGCCGAGCAGGACGACGACAAGAATGGCATCGTGACGCAGGCGGACGCGACCGCCACCGCCGCACGCCAACTCGCCGCGCGCGAGAAGCGGGCGAACTGAGACCCCGTCCGGCTTCCTCCCCCCGAGCGAGCCGAACACCCCCTGCCCGCCCGCCGGTCCCGATCCGGCAGGCGGGCTTCTTTATTTCCGGATAAATGGCAAGGTCCGTTGGACGATGGGCCGGGTCGAACGAGTCGACCGGGCCACCCCATCATGGCAGGACGGCGCCAAGGCGCGCCGCAAAAGGAGAGGCTGAATGGCTCGACAACATCCCGGTCTGGGCGGACTGCGCCTTGCGTTCGGCGGCAATGTGTTCGGCTGGACCATCGACCGCGACCGCAGCTTCGCGATCCTCGACCTGTTCTATGAACGCGGTGGCCGGATGATCGACTCCGCCGACGGCTATTCGAGCTGGGTGCCAAGGAACAAGGGCGGCGAGTCGGAGACGATCATCGGCGAGTGGCTGGAAAGCCGCGGGGTGCGTGGCGACATGCGGATCGCGACCAAGACGGGCATGGGCGGCTCGCCGGGCGGACTGGCGCCGGAGACGGTCGCCGCCGCACTCGACGCATCGCTGGAGCGTCTGCGCACCGACTATCTCGACCTCTATTACGCGCACCGCGACGAACCGCAGACGCCTATCGACGATGTGGTAGCGGGATTCGGCGCGCTGGTGACGTCGGGCAAAGTCCGGGAACTGGGCGCGTCCAACTTCGCGACCGACCGCCTCGCCGCCTCGCTGGACAGTGCCGCCCGGCAGGGCGTGACGGGCTACACCGTGCTCCAGCCCGGCTATAATCTGGTGTGGCGCGGGGAGTTTCCGGCCGACCTGCATACGCTGGCGGTGGAGCGCGAGATTGCCGTGCTGCCCTTCTACGCTCTGGGTGCGGGCTTCCTCACCGGCAAATATCGCTCGCCCGACGATTTCACCGGCGCGCGCGGCGGCAGTGCCAAGAACTTTGCCGAAAATGGCTGGAAAGCGCTGCCCGTGCTGGAAGCCATCGCGGCGGAGACCGGCACGACCATGGGTCAGGTCGCCCTCGCCTGGCTCAACACCCGCCCCGCCATCCACGCGCCCATCGCCAGCGGCACGACCATCGCGCAGGTGGAGCAGTTGTGCGCCGCCGCGGCACTGACGCTGAGCGACGACCAGATCGCCCGGCTGACCGCCGTCAGCGTCGACGCCCCATAACCGTATAACCGTAATCAGGAGACGACATGATAGATTTCACCGGCAAGACCATATTGGTTTGCGGCGTCCACAAGGGCGGCATGGGCGGTGCGACATGTCGCCTGATCGCGGGGGCTGGCGGCACGGTGATCGCGCTCGACAAGGACCAGTCCTATGTCGATGACATTGCAGAGGAAGTCCGCGCGCTGGGCGGCACCATCCACACGCTGACCGCCGACCTCATGAATGTCGAGGAGTGCGAAAAGGTCATCCCGGCCGTCCTCGCGAAATTCGGTCCCATCGACGGCATAGCGAACGTCGCTGGCGGCACACGCGCCGACGAGTGGGTTCCTCTCGACCAGACCAGTGGTGAGAGCTTCTGGAAAACGGTGCAGCTCAACTTCGCTTATATGTTCTACCTGTGCCGCGACGCCGCCGCCGAGTGGATCAGGACGGATCGCCCCGGCGCCATCGTCAATGTCGGCTCCGTCAGCGCAAAGGACGGCGCGCCCTGGCATGGCCCTTACGGCGCGAGCAAGTCGGCGATCATCGCGCTCACCCGCACCATGGCGAACGAGTGGCAGGAATTCGGCATCCGCGCGAACTCCGTCTCGCCCGGCGCGGTGATGAGCGAGCGCGTGCTGGAAAAGGCGGCCGCCATGTCCGACGCGGCAAAGGCGAGCCGCGATCCGTCGATCAAGGTGATCCTGAGTTCGCCGCTGGAACTGGCGAACGGGATCGTGTTCCTGCTGTCCGACATGGCGTCGGGGGTGTCGGGTCAAAATCTGACCGTGGATCATTCGCTGAGCACCAAATTCTGCGGTGGCGCGCGCAAGAGCCGCAAGGAGAGTGTGGCGGCGGGCTGATCGGTCAAATCCTCCCCTGCAAGGGGAGGGGGACCG
>JBEVNC010000221.1:0-4165 GCA_040508315.1 Sphingobium sp. | reverse complement strand
TCGCGAGGTTTCTTGCCGGGGGTGGTCATCTTGGTCGGCGTCCTACGGGGGGCGTCGCCCTCCCCCCTTCCCGGGAGGGGGCGGGGGTGAGGGGGAGGGGGGGGCATTTACGGGGCCGCCGTCGCTCCCCTCTCCCAACCCTCTCCCCTGAAAGGGAGAGGGCTATTCGCTAAAAAAACGGGCGGGAGTGGCCATTGCCATCCCCGCCCGCCAAATTTCGTATCAGGGGTCGTTCCGTCAGGCGTAACGACCGGCCGATCCAGTCAGTTCCCGAGAAACCTCAGGCCCAGGTGCCCATTTCGGCTTCCAGGTTGACGCGGATCGCCTCGAAGAACTGCTCCGTGGTCATCCATGCCTGATCGGGGCCGACGAGCAGCGCCAGATCCTTGGTCATCGCGCCCTTCTCGACGGTCTCGATGCAGACGCGCTCCAGCGTTTCCGCGAACTTGGTGACCAGCGGCGTCTCGTCGAACTTGCCGCGATAGGACAGGCCCTGCGTCCAGGCGAAGATGGAGGCGATGGGGTTAGTGGAGGTCGCCTTGCCCTGCTGGTGCTGGCGATAGTGGCGCGTGACGGTGCCGTGCGCGGCCTCGGCCTCCACGGTCTTGCCGTCGGGCGAGAGCAGGACGGAGGTCATGAGGCCCAGCGAGCCGAAGCCCTGCGCCACCGTGTCCGACTGCACGTCGCCGTCATAGTTCTTGCACGCCCAGACGAACTTGCCGCTCCACTTCAGCGCGGAGGCGACCATGTCGTCGATCAAGCGATGCTCGTAGCTGATGCCGGCGGCGTCATACTGCGCCTTGAACTCCTTCTGGAAGATCTCCTCGAAGATATCCTTGAAGCGGCCGTCATAGGCTTTCATGATCGTGTTCTTGGTGGACAGATACAGCGGCCACTTGAGGTTGAGCGCATAGTTCATCGATGCGCGGGCGAAGTCGCGGATCGATTCGTCCAGATTGTACATCGCCATCGCGACGCCCGAGCTCGGGAACTTGAACACTTCGAGGTCGAGCTTCTGGCCGTCGTCGCCGTCGAAGACGAGGCGCAGCGTGCCGGGACCGGGGATCAGCGTGTCGGTGGCGCGATATTGGTCGCCGAACGCATGACGGCCGATGACGATGGGATCGGTCCAGCCCGGAACGAGACGGGGCACGTTCTTGATGACGATAGGTTCACGAAAGACCACACCGCCCAAGATGTTGCGGATCGTGCCGTTGGGCGACTTCCACATCTTCTTCAGCTTGAACTCCTCGACGCGCTGCTCGTCGGGGGTGATGGTGGCGCATTTCACGCCGACGCCATATTTCCTGATCGCATTGGCGGAGTCGATGGTCACCTGATCGTCGGTGCGATCGCGCTCTTCCATGCCCAGGTCATAATAGTGCAGGTCGATGTCCAGATAGGGCTTGATGAGCCTTTCCCTGATCCATTCCCAGATGATCCGCGTCATCTCGTCGCCGTCGAGTTCAACAACCGGGTTCTTGACGCTGATCTTGGTCATGGATGTGTCCGCTTTCTGGGCTGTGATTGGTCCTGAGGCCCTTTAGCAAAAGGGTGGCGATGTTCAACCGCCGCATGGACAATCTCCCGCTTCGCCGTCCTCCGAGCGAGAGAGATTGTGCACGGCTCGCCGAGGCCCTAGGTTGGCGCGATGCAAGACATCATTCCTCCGCAGCCTGAGCCGGGCGCGCGCGTGGGCGGTCCGGTGCCGCCGATCCCGCAGCACCCCGGCGGACAGCCGCCCGTCAAATGGCGCTTGCCCGCCATCCATCCCGAGGGGCGCAAGTTCGGCGCCATCGCGGTCGTCGTCACACTGGCCGCCGTGCTGTTGGGCTGGACCACGATTGCCTGGCTTTTGGGTGGGCTAACCATCTGGGTATTCGCGTTTTTCCGCGATCCGGTGCGCGCTGTGCCGCAGGATGAGGCGGCAATCGTCGCGCCGGCCGATGGCCTGATCACCCTTATTCAGCAGGTCGTGCCGCCGCCGGGCTTGTCGGGACCGGAAGGGCTGGGCGATGCGCCGATGACGCGCATCTCCATTTTCATGAGCGTGTTCGACGTCCATATCAACCGCACGCCCATCGCCGGGCGGGTCAAGGACGTCATCTATATTCGCGGCAAGTTCCTAAACGCCGACCTAGACAAGGCGAGCGAGGATAATGAGCGCCAGCATATCCTCGTCGAGCGGCCGGACGGTCTGCGCATCGGCTTCACGCAAATCGCTGGCCTCGTCGCACGGCGAATCATGCCCTTCGTCAAGCCGGGCGATACCGTCGCCGCCGGGCAGCGCGTCGGCCTGATCCGCTTTGGCAGCCGCGTCGATGTCTATCTGCCTGCAGGCGTTGCGCCCAAGGTCATGCTTGGCCAGCATAGCGTCGCGGGTGAAACGGTGCTGGGCCATATCGGCGACAGCGTTCCGGCTACGGGAATATGCCATTGACCCGCCCTCCACGTACTTCATCCGGCAGCCGCGGCATCACGCTCCGGCAGGTTGCGCCCAATGCCGTCACGGCCATGGCGCTGTGCTTCGGCCTTACCGCCATGCGCTACGCCATGTCGGCGGAGTGGGAGAGGGCGGTCGTTGCCATCGTCCTCGCTGCCGTGCTGGACGGCATAGATGGCCGCATCGCGCGCATGCTGCATGGCGAGAGCCGCTTCGGCGCCGAACTGGATTCCCTGTCGGACGTGATCGCCTTCGGCGTGTCGCCCGCCATCGTCCTGTACCTGTGGGCTCTGCAGGCCATGCCGCGTTTCGGCTGGATCGGATCGCTGGGCCTCGCTTTGTGCTGCGCCCTGCGTCTCGCGCGGTTCAATGCCGCGATCGATGTGGCGGATCAGCCGCTCAAGCTCGCCGGTTTCAACATGGGCGTCCCCGCACCGGCTGGCGCGGGCCTCGCACTGCTGCCGGTGTTCCTGTGGTTCTCCACCGGGTGGGAGTGGGCGCGTGACTGGCGGCTGGTGCTGCCCTGGACAGCCATCGTGGCTTTCCTGATGGTGTCCAACCTGCCGACCCTGGGCTGGAAGCGCCTGCGCGTGCCGCCTTCGCTCCGCCTGTTCGCCATCGGCGCGGCGGGCGTGGCGGCGGCGCTGCTGCTGACCGCGCCGTGGCCCGTGCTGCTCGCCATGACGCTCGCCTATCTCGCCATGTTGCCGGTAGGCTGGACGGCCTATGCGCGGATCAGGCGGCTGCGCGAGCGCGTTCGAGACGACGCGGCGTAAAGCTGCGCGACACCAAGCGGCGGCGGCGGCGTACCGCCGTCGGCGCAGTGCGCGGCATCGGCTCGGTGCGCCACGCCGCAGTAATCGCAGGCCAGTAACCGCGCGTCATTTCCGTGATGACGACCGCTGCGAATACCGCCGCGCCGAAGAAGACTATTGCACCCAGAATGGCAAACATCGTGCAGACCTTTCCGTCCGGCAATTCCGCGTGCGGAATCCACCTGTTTCTGTTATCGTGCTGCTGCCTGGCCTTTGGCTGGGCAGCGCCCTGCGACCTGTCGGAATAAACGCCCGATTCGAATCGCCGTTCCTTGATGTTCTTGTTCTGTTCCAACAATCGACATGCGTCAAGGCTTGCTTTTCGGTCAGTTGGGCGCTAAGGGCGCGCCCCTAACCCACATGGAACCCGCAAACGCCGGTGCCCGCTTCGCGGGTCACTGGGTTCCAGAGGATCAACCGGAAGGAGAACTATTATGGCGGCACCTGTCGTCACCATGCACCAATTGATCGAAGCCGGAGCGCATTTCGGTCACCAGACCCACCGCTGGAATCCCCGTATGAAGCCGTATATCTTCGGCGATCGTAACGGCATCCACATCCTCGACCTGTCGCAGACCGTGCCGCTGTTCAGCCGCGCGCTCGACTTCGTGTCGGCGACCGTGGCCGCTGGCGGCAAGGTCCTGTTCGTCGGCACCAAGCGCCAGGCGCAGGAGCCGATCGCCGACGCCGCGCGTCGTTCGGGCCAGCATTTCGTCAACCACCGCTGGCTGGGCGGCATGCTCACCAACTGGAAGACGATTTCGGGTTCGATCAAGCGTCTGAAGACCCTCGAGGAGAAGCTTTCGGGCGACACGCATGGCTTCACCAAGAAGGAAGTCCTGCAGATGACGCGCGAGCGCGACAAGCTGGAGCTGTCGCTGGGCGGTATCCGCGATCTGGGCGGCAT
>JBEVNC010000216.1:0-6979 GCA_040508315.1 Sphingobium sp. | reverse complement strand
CGGACGATCTCGTCGGTCGGCTATTCGCTGATCTACGACCGGCGCGACAACCGCATCCGTCCGACCAGCGGCTTCTACGCCAATCTCAGCCAGGACGTAGCGGGCCTCGGCGGCGACGTGCGTTATGTGCGTACCCGCATCGAAGGCGGCAAATATTTGTCGCTGGGTGGCGGCTTCATCTTCTCGCTGCGCGGCGAGGCCGGGCATATCAAGTCGCTGGAAGGCCAGCGGTTCGATTCGGACGGTGTCGCGGTGGAGCGTGTCCGCCTGACCGACCGCTTCTATCTGGGCGAACCGCAGATGCGCGGCTTTGCCATTCGCGGCGTCGGTCCGCGCGTGCGGCGTCAATATTATGACGCCAGCGGTGCGCTGCTCGAATTCGATTCGAACAGCAATCAGGACGACGCCCTGGGCGGCAAGATCTATTATCTCGCCCATGCCGAGGTCGAGATCCCGCTTGGCGCGGGAGCGCGCGAACTGGGCCTGCGCCCGGCGATCTTCATGGACGCTGGCGCTGTCGGCAATCTGCAGCAGCCAGGCCTGTACAACGGTTCCGGCATCTATAACGGCACCTGCACGATCACCGATTCGGCGGGGACCTTCATCCGCCGCGATGGCGCCACGACGCCGGGCAGCGTGGGTTGTACCACGCGCACCGGCACCGAAGTCGCCAGCTACGACGGCAACGGTTTCCGCGAACAATATCTGGGTGACACGCTCAAGCCGCGCCTTTCGGTCGGCGTGGGCGTCAACTGGAACTCGCCCTTCGGTCCGTTCCGCATCGATATCGCCAAGGTTCTGCTGAAAGAGCCGGGTGACGACACCAAGACCATCACTTTCAACATAGGGACTCAGTTCTGATGCGCATCTCCATGAAACATCTTGCCGTCGCGCTGCCCATGGCTGCCGCGATGGTTGCCGCCGCACCCGCTGGCGCCCAGTCGAAGCTCGGCATCGCCGTCGTCGACGTGGACCGCGCGGTCGCGACGTCCAACGCCTATACCGTCGCGCGCCAGCAGATGGACACGACCTACAAGCCGCAGCTCGACCAGTTCAATGCGCGCAAGACCGCCATCGAGACGGATCTGAAGACCAAGAACGACGCCATCGAGGCGGGCCTGAAGGCGGCGGGCGGCAAGCCCACCCCGGCGCTGCAGACGCAGTTCGACGCGCTGCAGAAGTCCAAGAATGACGGCCAGGCCGAACTGAACCGCATCGGCCAGCCGATCGCCCTGGCGCAGGCCTATATCGAGGAGCAGATCGTTGCCAAGTTGAGCGATGCGCTGCGCAACGCAATGACCGCGTCGAAGGTGGATCTGGTGATCAAGCCCGACTCGGCCGTGTCCTTCCAGCCGAGCGTCGACATCACCGATAGCGTGAAGACGCAGCTTAACACGCTGGTCCCCTCCGTCAGCATCACGCCGCCCGCAGGCTGGCGTCCGGGCGGTCAGCAGCAGGGCGCAGCGCCCGCCGCCGCCGCACCGGCTCCTGCAGCCAACAAGCCCACGGGCCGCTGATAGCGATGGCCGTGGACGAGACGGCAGCGAAAGAGGCAGGGACGGCCATTGGTCCGCTGGATATCCGGCGGGTGATGGCGGCCCTGCCGCATCGTTACCCCATGCTGCTGATCGACCGGGTGGTCTCCATTGTCCCCAATGTGAGCATCCACGCGGTTAAGGCGGTCAGCATCAACGAGCCTTTCTTCCAGGGCCATTTCCCCGGCCGCCCGGTGATGCCCGGCGTTCTGATCGTCGAGGCCATCGCGCAGGCGGCGGGCATATTGGCGTTCGAGTCGATGGGCCTCGTCGGCTCCGGCAAGCTCGTCTATTTCATGGGCATCGAGGAAGCGAAGTTCCGCGCGCCCGTGGAGCCGGGCCATCTGATCGACTTCCACATCGACGTGACGCGGATGCGCGGCGCGGTGTGCAAGTTCACCGGCCGGGCGCTGATCGACGGCAAGCTGCATGCCGAGGCGAACTGCACCGCGATGATCGCCGACGCGCCGAAGGATTGAGTCGGCTTAAGCCTTTCGCCTGACGCCTATCGTTGCGAAATTCATAAGTCATTCCCGCGAAGGCGGGAATCCAGGGTCAACAGCGCAGTTCTGCGTGGCTCTGGATTCCCGCCTTCGCGGGAATGACAATTGAGAGGGCTAATCCCCTTCAGGGGAAGCGCTTGAATGTTCCCAATCTTGCCATTCGCGACCCAACTCGCTATGGGCCGCGCTTCGCATTCTCCGGCTGGTCGGAAACCAGCCTTTATCGGAGCATTGATCATGGCCAAAAAAGACATTCACCCCGACTATCACTTCATCACCGTCCAGTTGACCGACGGCAGCAGCTTCCGCACCCGTTCGACCTACGGCAAGGAAGGCGACACGCTGACGCTCGACATCGATCCCAGCTCGCATCCGGCCTGGACGGGCGGCAACCAGCGTCTGCTGGATCAGGGTGGCCAGGTCGCTCGCTTCAACAAGCGTTTCGGCGGTCTCAGCCTCAAGAAGGGCTGAACCGGCCTGGAGCCGACAGCAAAGGGGCGCCCACCGGCGCCCTTTTTCATGTCTGCAAAAGATGCGCGGGTCAGCCGGGACAGCGCATATAGGTGTAGCTGGCGACGGGGTCCTTTTCCGTCCGCACCAGCTTGTCGCCATCGCCTTGAAGTGTCAGCACCATGTCCTTGCCCCATTCCATTCCCTCGCCGCTGAACGTGAAGCGGCCCTGCATGCGGTTGGGGGTGGGATAGGTGACGACGGCAGGCGTGCCGACCGACTCGTAGAAGCGCAGTTGCGCGCCGTCGATGGTCAGCCGACCCTTGGCGAGACCGGCGTCCGCGCCGCAATCGCCCGACACCATGCCCCAGCGGCCATGGAAGTCGGCGGGGATCGTGTTGGCGGCAGGCCGCGGTGCCGCAGGCGCGCCGTCGCTTCCATTGTTGGCGACGGGGGTTTCTGCCTCGGCCTGGTTCACGGAAGCGGCCACGTCGTTGTTCGCGACATTCTCGATAATGGCATTGTCGACGCCGTCATTGCGTTCCGGCGCTTTGCCGCATGCCGCGAGCATCAGTATAGCGGCAATCGTGAAGCGGGTCATCTGCACGGGCCTTGCTCCATCCATCTCGTCATCACTTGTCAACGCGCGACGGCGCGCGGATTTCCAGCCTCCATCGGTGCGGGGCCACTGCTGACAAGTCAATCGTAACGGTGGTCCAAAGACATGCGGAAATATGCGGGTCATTGCTGTAGGGGGCTGATCGCTGCCCCGCTCTTCGGGGCGAGGCCCACAGGACAGAGACACGGATGAGCAGTTCGGAACCCGCCGCGGCCGCCAAGCCCAGAATGTCCTTCGCCGCGATGCGGCATCCGGCGTTCCGATGGTTCTTCTTCACCTATGTCATGGCGATGATGGCCGACAATATCGAGCATGTCATCAGCTACTGGATCATGTTCCAGAAGTTCCATTCGCCCGCGCTCGGCGGCTTTGCCGTCCTGTCGCACTGGCTGCCCTATCTGTTCTTCTCCGTCCCCGTCGGCATATTGGGTGAGCGGGTGAACCCGCAGCGGCTGATCCAATTGGGTATGGTGATGTTCGCGGGCGTGTCGCTCGGCTGGGGCTATTTCTTCGTCACCGACAGCTTGCAGATGTGGCACGCGATGGTCCTGCTCGTCCTGCATGGCTGCGCTGGCGTGTTCTGGCAGACGTCGAGCCAGTTGCTGCTGCACGAGGTCGTGCCGGCGTCCGATCTGCAGAGCGCGGTCCGGCTCAACGCCACCGCCCGCTATCTGGGCGTGCTGGTCGGCCCGGCGGTGGGCGGGGCGATGCTGCTGCTGCTGGGGCCCGCGCATGGCATCTTCCTCAACACGCTCTATTATCTGCCGCTGATCCTGTGGCTCTGGCGCGCGCCCTATGGCGAGCGGGTCAAGGCCACCATCGCGCGCAGCGGCGGGCGGGCGGTGCGCAGCCTGTCGGACATCGTGCGCACGATAGGCGACATCGCGAACCAGCCAGCGCTCGTCTCCATGATGGTGCTGGCGGGGGCGGCGTCCTTCTTCATCGGCAACAGCTATCAGGCGCAGATGCCGAATTTCGCCAACGACCTGGGCCATGGCGATCCGGGGACGTCCTACAGCATGCTGCTGGCCGCCGATGCCGCCGGTGCGCTCGTCGCGGGCTTCCTGCTGGAGAGCATGGGGTCGCTGCGCACATCGTCCAGGAGCGCGCTGCTGCTGGCGCTGGGATGGTGCCTGGCGCTGACCGCCTTCGCCCTGACGCGCAGCTATCCGGTGGCGCTGGCCTGCCTGTTCGTGGCCGGTTTCTTCGAGCTGTCGTTCAGCAGCATGGCGCAGACCGTCGTGCAACTGAACGCGCCCGCCGCGATCAGGGGCAGGGTGCTTGGCCTGTTCAACATGGCGGCGCTGGGCTGCCGCGCCTTTGCCGGTATCACGGTCGGCATTTCGGGCGCGCTGCTCGGCGTGCACGCATCGCTCGCCATTGCGGCGGTCGCGCTGATGGTGATCGTACTGTTCCTGCTCGTCCGGCAGATGCGGCTGCGCGTGTAGCGACAGCGACCCTATCCGTTGGGCAATATCCTGCCCGCCGGGTCGGATTCGGCCTGCACCATCTCCCCCGCTTCCTCGACCGATGCGATCAGCGCGGCGCCGCGCCAATTGCCCCAGCGATAATAGCCCGCCGTCAGCAACAGCGAGACGACGCCGCCAAAGGGATAGCTCCACCAGATCGCATCCGCGCCCAGCCAGGATTTCAGCACCACCACCATGCCGAGCCGGGCGGGCAGATAGGCGATGGCGATGATGAGGAGCGGCGCCATCGTCGCGCCGTTGGCGCGCGGCACGGCGGTCAGCACCATGGTCGCCCCGATGAGCAGGAAGCCCCAGTTCGCGACCAGCCCGATGGTCCGTGCCGCATCCAGCGCCGCACCCCCATCCGGCAGGAAAAGCGTCAGGATCGGCACGTCGTACAAGGCGAAGATGGCGACCATCAAACCCGTCAGCACGATATTGGCGGCGAGGCCTGCCTGCATGATCCTGCCGACACGGTCCCAGCGGTCGGCGCCGATATTCTGCGCAGCCATCGCGCTGACCGCCATGCCGATCGCGATGCCGGGCATCTGGATATAGGTCCAGATCTGGGTCATCGCGCCATAGCCGGCGACGGTCGCCGTCCCCTCCGTATTGACGAAGCCGAGCAGGGTGATCGCCGATCCGGCGACCACGATCATCTGGAGGCCCATCGGCACGCCCTTGGCCAGGATCATCCGGCTGAGCGCCCGCTGCGGCCACAGATAGCGCCACTCGGGCCCGCGCAGGCGGACAGGCAGGTCGCGCCAGTAGATGAACCCGACCATGAGGGCGAAGGAGAACAGGTTGGCGATCATCGTCGCCAGCCCGGCGCCTTCGATCCCCAGGCGGGGCAGTCCCCCCATGCCGTCGATCAGGAGCGGGTTCAGCACGATGTCCAGCAGCATGCCGGGCACCTGGAGCAGCATCGGCGTCGTCGCGTCGCCGACGCCGCGCAGCGACATGGCGAAATAGACGGTCATCAGCGCGAAGGGCAACCCTAAGAACATCACGCGCAGATAGGCCAGCGCGCCGCCATAGACCTCTGCGGGTGTGGAAAGGATATGGAGCAGCCACGGCGAGATCAGCCAGCCCAGGACCGAACTGGCGAACCCCAGCACCGCAAACAGCGTAAAGCCCGTCCCGAACGCCTTGCGCACGCCGTCCATATCCTGTCGGCCGACATATTGCCCGATCAGAATGGTCGTCGCCATGGCGAAGCCGAAGACGAGGCTGAGCATCACGAACATGATGAGATTGGCATTGGCCGTCGCCGCCAGCCCCTGCGCGCCGAGAAACTGCCCGACCCACACCGCATTGATGGAGGCGTTCATCGACTGGAGCGCGTTGGAGCCAAGCGCGGGCAGCGCAAAGATGAACAGGGTCCGGACGATAGGCCCTTCGGTCAGATTGGCGACCGACTTGCGATTGGCGGATGTCACAGGGAGATCGCCCGATCTTCCGATCGGGGCGTCGCCGCGCGGGCGATCCCGTCTCCCATATGCTGCATCCTCGCTTACTCCCTGCCCGGCCCCGATCGGATACCCGATAGGGCAGAGGACAGGTTTTGCGTAGATGCAGAATGATCTTTCTGGAATGCCGCCACGGGCTCGCCTATGCGCGCTCGCCTTTCACCTTGGCGGTGCCGAACATGCCCATCTTGCATTTGCCAGTCAGCGTGTCGCCGTCGAAGTCGAGCGCATATTTCAGGGTGAGGGACATGGGTTTCGTCACCTTCATGTCCCATTTGACCTGATGGCCATCCACCGTCCCCTCGAACGCCTGCGTGCCCTGATCGCTTTCCAGGCGGCCGCGCAGCACGGGGCCGTCGGTCTCGAAATGGGCCATCATCGGTTGCGGCCCCATCGGCGTCGCCAGCGTCATGCGCCACGCGCCGTCGATCCTGGCCGATGCGGGTTCCGACAGGGCGGCATGGGTTCCGCCCGGCAGCAGCGTGGCGCCCGGTGGGACGTCCTCCACCTCTCCGTCACGCTGCGCGGCAGGGGCAGGGGCGGGATCGGCGTCGGGGTCGGCCCATTCGGGATGGAAGCGGCTCATGGGCTTGTCGGGCAGGGGTTTGCCCTCGATGATCGCCAGCAGCTTCGACGGGGTCAGCGGCAGGTCGACCGGCACGTCGCCAAAGGGGGCGAGGGCGTCGGCAATCGCGTTGACCAGCGTCGGCGGCCCGATGATGCAGCCCCCTTCGCCGACGCCGCGAAACCCGCCCTCGGCCTTCGACGGGGTGTTGGCATGGACATATTCGAAGTCGGGTATGTCGAAGATGGTCGGCAGCAGATAATCCTTGAACGTCGCGGCGATGGGATTGCCGCGCCGGTCATAGCCCGCCTCCTCCATCAGCACGCTGCCGATGCCCTGGGCGAGGCCGCCCGCGATCTGGCCCTCGAC
>JBEVNC010000215.1:0-3234 GCA_040508315.1 Sphingobium sp. | reverse complement strand
GCGACTGGGGCGACCCGAAGGCCGCTGCATCGCTGCGGTGACAGCCCTCTAGGCCCCACCCCCTTTTGCGTCAAATACTTTTTGCAATTTTGTTTCAGGGTATAGGGTAAAGGGCTGATTTTATTGGGGATTTTAGGACGATTTTTTGGGTCCTCGACGGGAACGGATTCGACCGTCCGACTCTCGGGGCATGATTCCCGCGCAGAATCGGGGCAAAATCGATCTCCAGGGTCAGATCCGATGCACAACGGAGCATCGCATTCTTGAGAATTGCGTTCATCGCCATCGCGGCGCTGAGCCTCACACCATCGTTTCGGGCCGGACCAGCCGGTCGAATGTCGCCTCGTCCACCAATCCCAACTCCAGCCCGGCTTCGCGCAAGGTCTGGTGCTTCTGATGAGCGTGCTTGGCGATCTTTGCGGCGTTGTCGTAACCGATCTCGGGCGCGAGCGCCGTCACCAGCATCAACGACCGCTCGACCAACTCGCCGATCCGCGCCTCATTGGCCACCAAGCCCTCGACGCAGCGCTTGGCAAAGCTGTCCGCACCCACCGCGAGCAGATGTATGGACCGGAGCACTGCGGCACCGATCAGCGGCTTGAACACGTTCAACTCCAGATGTCCCTGCAACCCGCCCACCGTCACGGCCTGATGATTGCCGATCACCTGCGCGGCGACCATCGTCAGCATCTCGCACTGGGTCGGGTTGACCTTGCCCGGCATAATCGAACTGCCGGGCTCGTTGGCAGGCAGTTCGAGTTCGCCGAGGCCGGAGCGTGGTCCCGACCCCAGCAGCCGGATATCATTCGCGATCTTGGTAAAGGCCACGGCTGCGACATTGAGCGTCCCCGACAGGTTCACCAGCGCATCGTTGGAGGCCAGCGCCTCGAACTTGTTGGGCGCGGTCAGGAAGGGCAAACCGGTCAGATCGGCGATCTGCTCCGCGACGGCCTCATCGAAACCGTCCGGCGCGTTGAGGCCGGTGCCGACGGCCGTGCCGCCTTGCGCCAGGAGCAGCACTTCCTTGCGCGCATGCAGGATACGCTCGCGGACATTGGCGATCTGCCGCGCATAGCCGGAAAATTCCTGCCCCAATGTCAGCGGCGTAGCATCCTGCAAATGGGTGCGGCCGATCTTGACGATCTCCGCCCATGCCACCGCCTTGTCATCCAGCGCCGCGTGCAGCCGGTCGAGCGCGGGCAGCAGCGCGCCCGTCACCGCCCGCGCGGCCGCAATATGCAGGGCGGTCGGAAAGCTGTCATTGGACGACTGGCCCATATTTACATGATCGTTCGGGTGCACCGGCGTCTTGCCGCCGCGTGTTCCCGACAATATCTCGTTGGCGCGGCCGGCGACCACCTCATTGGCGTTCATGTTGGACTGGGTGCCGCTACCCGTCTGCCAGATGACGAGCGGGAACTGGTCATCCAACCACCCCTCGATCACTTCGGTCGCCGCTGCCTCTATGGCGTCGGCGATATCGCCGCCCAGACCATGATCGCGGTTCACCCGCGCCGCCGCCTGTTTCACGATGGCAAGCGCGTGGACGATGCCGATGGGCATACGTTCCGTATCACCGAACGGAAAGTTCTCGATACTGCGCTGGGTCTGCGCACCCCAATAGGCGTTGGCGGGCACATCGATGGCGCCGATGCTGTCGGTTTCGATACGGGTCTGGGTCATGGGGGTCTCCGCGCAAATGTCAGCCAGATATGGGGTCGCCTCCGTCAGAATCGCGGGAGCGGCTCAGGCGTTCCTCGCATAAAGACGGTAATCCATATTTGCAAATGCCTCGCATTAGCCGAAATTACGGGTTGGACTTATTCGCACAGGCTTGCACCTACTCCATTGGAGCTTTGGCGAGATGCCCTGCCGGATGCGATGGATCAGACGCTGTCGGCGACGTTATCAGACCGGCGCTGCCGCTTTTTCTCCAAGATCGCGCGGCTTGCCTGATCGAGTGCGACATTGTCCGCCATCACTGCGCCACGCTGGCCGATAGGCTGGTCCGGGCCAACGGTGGAGTCGACCATCGTCTGGCGCTCCGTCTCGGCATTAACTTCCGCGCCAATCAGTACGGCATAGGCAGAGAGGAACAGCCACATCAGGAAGACGACAACGGCGGCCAGCGACCCGTAAGTCGCGTTATAGTCGGAGATATTGGCAACATAAAAGCCGAAGCCAAGGGTAATCGCCAGCCACAACAGCGTCGACAGCGTCGATCCCACCGACAGCCACCGCCATTTCGCGGCCCGCCGGTCAGGCGCATAGCGAAAGAAGATTGCGAAGGTAAAACTGA
This sequence comes from Sphingobium sp., assembly GCA_040508315.1. Taxonomy (GTDB): domain Bacteria; phylum Pseudomonadota; class Alphaproteobacteria; order Sphingomonadales; family Sphingomonadaceae; genus Sphingobium. The sequence continues at coordinate 935 of JBEVNC010000215.1, read as the reverse complement.
CCAGCGCGCCTGCTAGAAGCCATGTCGCGACCTGGATCAGCAACGCCGCCACCGACCCCAGATAGGGCGCGAGGAAATTGCTGACATAGGCGAACAGCGAGATGGCAAGGATGCCGACCACCGCCACCGCGACCATGCCCGTGGTGATCGCGGCCGCGACGGCTGTCGTCTGCACGATGCCGCGCGTCTCATATTCCTCGTAGATGATGTTGAGGGCGGAGATCATCGCAGTTGCCGCGCGCATCGCGCCATAGAGCGAAAAGACGATGGCGAGGAGCAGGCCGAACCCCTGCGCTGTCTTGCTGCTGGTCACGATGGCGAGCAACTGGTCGCGCAGGATCGTCAGCACCTCGGGCGGGGCGATCCCGTTCAGCAGGTCGACGCTCTGCGCCACGGTCTGCGGATCGCCGATCAGTCCGTAGAGCAACACGATGGAACCGATCAACGGCACGAAAGCGAGGAAGGCGAAAAAGGCGACGCCCGCTGCCAGCAGGCTCAAATTGTGGAAACCCGTCATAACGTAAACGCGTTTCAGGATGGACCACCAGGCGCCGCGTGGCATCTTCAGCGGCGAATCCTCAGTAGCGCCAGGCACAGTCTCGGCCACTGTCTCCAGCGTTGCGGGAGGGATTGCGCCTGCTTCCCCGGTCATGGCAATTCCCCGCCATTGCCAGTGGTGGCGGGGTCTTGCGCAGCCGCAGCTTCATGCTCGGCCTCCGGCGCGCCGGACAGCTGCTGCGTCACCTCCTGCTCGATGCCGTTGGACGTCGCCCGTATGGACGCATCCTTCTCATTGAAGCGCTCGTCGAAGCCCGGATCGCTGTTGCACGCCGCGACCAGGCCGAGCGGCAGGAGCAGGAGGGTCCGGGGCAATCGCATCAATAATCCTTCCGATAGCGCAGGTTGACGCTCGACCCGCCAAAGCTGCCGACCTC
>JBEVNC010000190.1:0-6769 GCA_040508315.1 Sphingobium sp. | reverse complement strand
AGCGGATCGGCCTTGATCGTCTTGAGCGTGACGGAATGGGCGAGCGGCTTCACCGGCGATACCTCGACCGCGATCCACTTGCCCGTCTTGTCCGTGCTGTCCTGCTCGGCCCCCCGCACGATCTCCATGATGCCGACGCATTCCAGCCCGATATTGCTGTGATAGAACAGCGCCCGGTCGCCGACCCGCATCGCTTTCATGTTGAGCTGCGCCGCATGGTTGCGCACGCCGTCCCATTCGGCGCGCTTCTTCGCGACCAGATCGTCCCAGCCAAAGCTGTCGGGTTCGGACTTCATCAGCCAATAGTTCATCTGCGGCAGGCTCCCTGCTTGCGGCGGTGTCACGCCCGTCGTCACCGACATTTCATGGCGGCGCCCGCCATGCAAGCGGGGCCACGACCCTCTTTTACGGCAGAAAGCCGCCTGGGGCATTCCCCTGACCCATGCTTGGCTCTACAGTCGGCGCGCCCATGACCATCCCTGTCCTGTCCCTGCGCTCGCTCGACCGCGACGCCTTTGCCGACGCCATCGGCGCGTCCTTCCGCCGCTATGGCTTCGCGATGGTCGCCGATCATGGCATGGACGAGGCATTGGTGCGCGATGGCTGGGCCGCCGCGCAGGCGCTGTTCGCGCTGCCCGACGAGACCAAGCGCCGCTATATCGTACCGGGCGGCCTAGGCCAGCGCGGCTATACCGCGTTCGGGGTGGAGACGGCCAAGGGCGCCGACCAAAGCGACCTCAAGGAATTCTGGCATGTCGGCCGCGACCTGCCGCCCGGATCGCCGCTCGCCGCCACCATGCCGCCCAATATCTGGCCCGAGGAACTGCCGGACTTCGCGGCGACCATGCGCGCGCTTTATGCGGCGTTCGACAGTATCGGCAACCGCATCCTCTCCGCCATCGCCGTCCATATCGGCCTGTCGCCCGACTGGTTCGATCCGGCGGTTGCGGACGGCAATTCGGTACTGCGCCTGCTTCACTATCCGCCGGTTGCACCAAAGGCATCCGGCATCCGCGCGGGCGCGCATGAGGATATCAATCTCATCACCCTGCTGCTCGGCGCGGAGGAGGCGGGCCTGCAACTGCTGACGCGCGAGGGCGAGTGGATCGACGTCGCGCCGCCGCCCGAGGCGCTGGTCGTCAATGTGGGCGACATGCTCCAGCGGCTGACCAACCATGCCCTGCCCTCCACCAGCCACCGGGTCGTGAACCCACCCGTGCAGCGCGCCGCCGTGTCGCGCTACTCCATGCCCTTCTTCCTTCACCTGCGCCCGGATTTCCTGATCGAGCCGCTGGAGCAATGCGTGAGCGACGCCAACCCCGCGCGCTATCCGCCGGTGACGGCCGACGCCTATCTGATCGAGCGGCTGACCGAGATCGGACTGATCAAGGCATGAGCGCGGGACCCGGCCTCCTTGCCTCGGCGCTGGCGATGAGCGCCATCGTCGGCGTTCGCTATCTGCTCACCAGCGGCGGCTTCGCCCTGGCGACGCGGGCGACGCGCCCCGGCCTCTACAAGGGCCTCGACCGTCAGATGCGCCGCGAAGTCGGCTGGTCGCTGCTCAGCGCCCTCATCTACGGCATACCGGCCGGGATCGTCGCATGGGGGTGGCAGGCGCATGGCTGGACGCGCATCTATACCGATGTCCACGCCTTCCCCCTCTGGTATCTGCCGCTGTCGCTGCTGCTCTACCTCGCAGCACACGACACCTGGTTCTACTGGACCCACCGGCTGATGCACCGGCCATGGTGGTTCCGCCGCCTGCATGCCGTCCATCACGACAGCCGCCCGCCGACCGCCTGGGCGGCGATGAGCTTTCACCCATGGGAGGCGCTGAGCGGCGCCATCGTCATCCCGGCGCTGGTGTTCTTCATCCCGATCCATGTCGCTGCGCTCGGTCTCGTCCTGGGCATCATGACCCTGATGGGCGTGACCAATCATATGGGCTGGGAAATGTTTCCGCGCCGTCTGGTCGAGGGCCGCGCGGGCCGCTGGATCATCACGGCCACCCATCATCACAAGCATCACGATGCCTATCGGGGAAATTATGGCCTGTATTTCCGTTTCTGGGACAGACTCTGCGGCACGGACCTGGGCCTTGGCCGCTGGTCGTCGCAGGCGCAGGGCCCTCGCGGGCCTGGTGGTCCTGCCGCTGCTCCTCACGGCCAATAGCGCGGCGGCGGACACCGGGGGAAACCTCACCGTCCGTTTCACCGGCCTCCGCTCGGCCAAAGGAATGATCCGCGCCTGCCTGACGCAGGAACAGCGCTTTTTCCTCACATGCGACAAGGACCCGAACGCGATCAGGGCCAATGTCGCAGCCGGGCCGGATGCCCGTGTCCGCTTTCACGGCGTCGTCAGCGGCGACTATGCCCTGGCCGTGATGCATGACGAGAATGGCAATGGCCGCCTCGACGTGATGATGGGCATCCCGCGCGAAGGCGTCGGCTTTTCGCGCAATCCCGCATTCCATTTCGGTCCGCCCAAATTCTCCGCCGCGCGCTTCACCATCGGCGCAGGCGACGCGGCCCAGGAGGTGCGGATCAAATATTTCCTCTGATCGTGCGGGGCGCTCGTTCCGACGCAACTAAAGCAGGATTTCGTGGTTATGCCGAAATGATTAACAGCACCCGCTTCAAACTTCCGCTCCTCGCCCTGTCCGCCCTGGCTTTCGCAGCCCCCGCTGCGGCGCAGGAGGCAGCGCGCGAACCGACCGTGTTCGACGGCGACTTCCTGACCGTGGGCGCAGGCGTCGCTATCGGCCCCAGCTACGAAGGTTCGGACGATTATTCGGTCTTTCCGGCCCCGGCAGTGGCTGGCCGGGTAGGCGGCATCGGCGTCAATCCGCGCCCGGCGGGCATCGCGCTCGACTTCATCAACGACCCCAAGGGTTCCAAGATCAGCTTTCAGGCTGGCCCGGCATTCCGCCTGCGCTTCAGCCGCAATACCAAGGTCAAGGACGCCGTCGTCGAGGCACTAGGCAAGCGCGACGTCGCGGTCGAAGTGGGCGGAAATGTCGGTTTCAGCATCAACCGCGTCACCAATCCCTATGACAGCCTGACCTTCGGCATCGATGTTCGCAAGGACGTGGCGGGCGCGCATGAAGGCTGGGTCATCGCACCGACCGCGACCTTCCAGACACCGGTCAGCCGCGGCGCCTTCGCGGCGCTCACCGTTTCGGCCGAGCATGTCGACAACAAGTTCGCGCGCTATTATTTCAGCGTCTCGCCTGAGGAGAGCCTGGCATCCGGCCTGCGGCAATATACCGCGCGTAAGGGCTGGAAGAATGTCAGCGCCGGCCTGATCGGTGCGGTCGATCTCGACGGCGACCTCACCAATGGCGGCTTCGCGGTGTTCGTAGCGGGCAATTATGCGCGCCTGCTCGGCAATTTCGAGCGTGCGCCGATCGTGGACGACCGCGGATCGCCCAACCAGTGGACCGGCGCAATCGGCATCGGTTACACCTTCTAAAAGCACGGCCAGCGGGCGTCCGGACGCAAAAACCGGACGCCCCTCTCCCACCGCTGGACTAGTTCGCCAAAATCGCTATCCTCCCCTCATCCCCGGGGAGCCTGCAATGGCTGAGAGGTGTGGGTTGCGCCACACGACCCGTCGAACCTGATCCGGCTAACACCGGCGGAGGAAGTGGGCGCGGCCGGTCTCAATCCATGGGCGGACTCGACAACCATACCTCCGATCATGAGGAGGACGTTGTACATGGCAGACATCCCGGCCCGCACCGAACTGACGGTCACCACCGGCCCCATTCGCGGCAGCAGAAAAATCCACGTTCCCGCCGCAGGCAACCCCGACGTGCGCGTCGCCATGCGCGAAATCCATCTCGAACCCTCCTCTGGCGAGGCGCCGGTGCGGGTTTACGACACCTCCGGCCCCTATACCGACCCCGATGCCAGGATCGACATCATGCGCGGCCTGCCACAGCTTCGCCGCGACTGGATCGTCGGTCGGGGCGATGTGGAGGACTATGCGGGCCGCGACCTGAAGCCGGAGGATAATGGCCTCAAGGGTCCGGACCGCGCGGGCGGCGTCCAGCCCTTCCCCCATGTCGTGCACAAGCCGCTGCGCGCCAAGCCCGGCATGAACGTCAGCCAGATGCACTATGCCCGGCGCGGCATCATCACCGCCGAGATGGAATATGTCGCCGAGCGCGAGAATCTGGGGCGTGCGCGCCTCAAGGAATATATTCGCGACGGTCAGGACTGGGGCGCGGAAATCCCCGATTACGTAACCCCTGAATTCGTGAGGGACGAGATTGCGCGCGGCCGCGCCATCATCCCCAACAATATCAACCAACCAGAATCCGAACCGATGGCCATCGGTCGCAACTTTCTGGTGAAGATCAACGCCAATATCGGCAATTCGGCGGTCGCCTCCGACGTGGCGAGCGAAGTGGACAAGATGGTCTGGTCGATCCGCTGGGGGGCCGACACGGTCATGGACCTCAGCACCGGCCGCAACATCCACGACACGCGCGAATGGATCATCCGCAACTCGCCCGTCCCCATCGGCACCGTGCCCATCTATCAGGCGCTGGAGAAGGTCGGCGGCATTGCCGAGGATCTGACCTGGGAAATCTTCCGCGACACGCTGATCGAGCAGGCCGAGCAGGGCGTCGACTATTTCACCATCCATGCGGGCGTCCGCCTCGCCTACATTCCGATGACCGCCAAGCGCGTCACCGGCATCGTGTCGCGCGGCGGCTCCATCATGGCGAAATGGTGCCTGTCCCATCACAAGGAATCGTTCCTTTACGAACATTTCGACGAGATCACCGAGATCTGCAAAGCCTATGACATCGCCTATTCGCTGGGCGACGGTCTGCGTCCCGGCTCCATTGCGGACGCCAATGACGAGGCGCAGTTCTCGGAACTCTACACGCTGGGCGAACTGACCAAGCGCGCGTGGGAGCAGGACGTGCAGGTCATGATCGAGGGGCCGGGCCATGTGCCCATGCACAAGATCAAGCAGAATATGGAAAAGCAGCTCGAAGCATGCGGCGAGGCGCCTTTCTATACGCTCGGGCCGCTCACCACCGACATCGCGCCAGGCTATGACCATATAACGTCGGGCATCGGCGCGGCGATGATCGGCTGGTACGGCACGGCGATGCTTTGTTACGTCACGCCCAAGGAGCATCTGGGCCTGCCCGACCGCGACGATGTGAAGGTCGGCGTCGTCACCTACAAGCTGGCCGCCCATGCCGCCGATCTGGCCAAGGGGCACCCCGCCGCAAAGGTGCGCGACGACGCCCTGTCGCGCGCGCGGTTCGAGTTTCGCTGGCGCGACCAGTTCAACCTCAGCCTCGACCCCGACACGGCGGAGAAATATCACGACCAGACCCTGCCTGCCGAAGGCGCGAAGACGGCCCATTTCTGCTCCATGTGCGGGCCGAAATTCTGCTCCATGAAGATCACGCAGGAAGTGCGCGACTTCGCCGCCAAGCAGAACCAGCCCAGCGACCAGTTCCTGGCCGCCGAGGATGCGGAAAAGGGCATGGCGGAGATGAGCGTGGTGTTCCGCGAGACCGGCAGCGAACTATATATGGGCGCTGGCGACCGCGAGCATGATTGATCGCTGACGGCGGGCCGGTGGAATGACAGAACTCGCCATCCGCGCCCGCCGCGCTGCCTTCAATCGCGCCATTGCCGACGGCGATGCGGCTGCCATCGGTCCGATCCTGGCGCGCGATTGCGTCATGGTCACCGGGACCGACAGCGCCGTCATCGCTGGCCGCAATGCGCAAGTAAAGGTCTGGGCGCGGGAGTTCGCAGCGCCCGGCCGCCTCGTCTACACACGCACGCCCGGCGCCATCACCATGTCACCCGTCGAACCCATCGCGCTCGAACAGGGTGAATGGCAGGGAATCGCGAAGGCGAGCGGCGCGCTGACCGCGTCTGGTATCTACACGGCCAAATGGCGCGAAGCCGGCGGGCTATGGGTCGTCGAAGCGGAGATATTCGTGACTTTGGGGTGAAGCGGTCAATAATGGTAGCGGCACTGCGCCACCTCAAGTGCCTGCTCATCACCCTTACCTGTCACGCGATACACCAACCGATGTTCACGATTGATCCGCCGCGACCACCAGCCTGACAGGTTGCCGCCGAGCGGTTCCGGCTTGCCTGTGCCGCGAAAGGCATCGCACATCACTTCCTTGAGAAGAACGTTCACTCGGTCGAGACCTTTGGCATCTTCGGCTTGCCACCAAAGATAATCGTTCCACGCCTGCCCCGAAAAGACGAGCTTCACGGCTCGATCAATTCGTGCTCCTCGCCTTTACCCGCATCGAGTTCGGCAATGCTGGCCAGCAACCGTTCCGCATTACGCGGCGACTGCAACAGGTAGAGCGTCTCCTCGATCGATGCCCACTCGCTGGCGGACACCATCACCACGCCCTCACCACGTTGGCGAGTGACAGCCACCGCCACCTTATCGGCCACCACGCGGTCCATCACCGCTTTCAAATTGGCGCGCGTTTCGGAAAAGCTCATCGTCTGCATGGGAACTCCTTGCAGCCAATATGTACATATCCTTGTACATATCAAGAGATCCGTGTGACCCCCTGCGCCTCAACCGTTCTTCATATTCTCCAGCCCGCGCACGACGCCCGTCTTCTGAGTCGGCTGCGAAGCATTTTGCTTGGGGGCTTTTTCCGCCTTGGGCTTGCGGATTTCCTTGCTCGACTTCTTCTGTGACTTGGCCATTTCGCGCGTCCTCTCGTCCTGCGTGACGAGCGGACTGCTCGCGGCGC
>JBEVNC010000169.1:0-5164 GCA_040508315.1 Sphingobium sp. | reverse complement strand
GCGACGGCGCGGCGCTGATCCGGCGGCGGCCCGACATCAGGCAGGCGGAGCGGATCATCGCTGGCGATACCGCCCGCGTCGGGGTGGCGACGGCGGACCTCTATCCGCAAATCAGCATCGGCGGCTCATTGGGGCTGGGCGGCCCGGTACGAACCACCGGCAGCGGCGCCTCCTTCGGCTTCAGCCTCGGCCCGCTGCTCAGCTGGTCCTTTCCCAACCGGCCGATAGTGCGCGCCCGGATCGCAGGGGCGGATGCGCAGGTGCAGGCAGATCTGGCCGCGTTCGACGGGACGGTGATCGAGGCATTGCGGCAGACGGAAACCGCGCTGGAGACCTATCGCCGCAATGCGCAGCGGGCGGACGCCCTGTCCCGCGCCGCGGCCTCCGCATCGCTCTCCGCCGGGCAGGCAGGACGCCTGTTCCGCTTTGGGCGCGGCGATTTCCTGTCCCTGCTCGACGCGCAGCGCAGTTATGCCAGCGCGGAGGTCGCGAGCGCGGAAGCGAGGACGCAGCTCCTCCAGGACCAGATCGCGATCTTCCTCAGCCTTGGCGGTGGGTGGCAGTAGCTGCTAATCGTGTCCTGCACGACCAGTCAGGACCATCGAGAAGTGAACAACCCCGGCACGCCGACCTTCGACCAGTTGCGCATCTTCCTCGCCATCGTCGACACGGGGAGCTTTGCGGCCGCCGGACGACAGCTCAATCGCGCCGTATCGGTGATCAGTTATGGTATCGCCAATCTGGAGGCGCAGCTTGGCCTCATGCTGTTCGAGCGGGAAGGCACGCGCAAGCCGCAGCTGACCGGGCCGGGCCGCGCGCTGCTGGCCGAGGCGCGCAGCATTTCGCACGGCATGGACGGGTTGCGCGCCAAGGTGAAGGGGCTGCTCGACGGGCTGGAGTCCGAGGTCGACCTCGCCGTGGACGTCATGTTGCCGTCCGAACGGCTGGGGAAAGTCCTGCGCGCCTTCTCCAACGCATTTCCGACCGTAAAACTGTGCCTGCACGTCGAGGGGTTGGGCGCGATCACCGCGATGGTGCTCGACCGGCGGGCGGTGGTCGGCATCTCCGGGCCACTCTCGCAGGGCGTGGAGGGGATCGAGAGCATGATCGCCGGATCGGTGCCGATGGTGCCGGTCGCCGCGCCCGACCACCCCCTCGGCCGGATGAGCGTGATCGCACCGGGTGCAGGGCGTGATTACACGCAACTGGTGCTGACCGACCGCTCGCGCTTTACCGAGGGGCAGGATTTCGCAGTGTCCAGCCCCCGGACCTGGCGCCTCGCCGATCTCGGCGCGAAACATGCGCTGCTGCGCGAGGGGATAGGCTGGGGCAATATGCCGCTGCCGATGATCGAGCCGGATCTGGTCGCGGGCACGCTGGTCCGGCTCGCCATGCCCGATCATACCGGCGGCACCTATCGCTTTTCCGGCATCTGGCGGCGCGACTCCCCGCCCGGCCCCGCCGCATCATGGCTGCTCGACCAGTTCATCACGATGGGGCGGGACGACAAGGAACTGGACGGGATGGGCGATGTCTGAGAACGGCGATGTCTAACCGCCGGACACAGGGGATGACGTCCGGTCGGCTGGAGGCGTTCACCGACGGCGTCGTGGCGATCATCATCACCATCATGGTACTCGAGTTGAAAGTGCCGCGCGACGGCAGTCTGGCCGCACTGTCCGAGAGCGTGCCGATCCTGCTGGCCTATGTCATGTCCTTCATCAATGTCGGGCTATACTGGAACAACCATCATCACCTGATGCATGCGGCCGGTCGGATCGACGGCCGGGTGCTGTGGGCCAATCTGTTCCTGTTGTTCTGGCTGTCGCTGGTGCCGTTCGTCATACGCTGGCTGGACGCCAGCGGCTTCGCGCCGATCGCGACGGCGGCTTATGGCGTGGTGCTGGGCATGGCAGCGATCGGCTATGACATGACGGAGCGGGCGATCATCGCGTGCAACGGGCGGGAGTCGGCGCTGGCCCGCGCGGTGGGATCGGACTTCAAGGGGAAGCTCAGCATGGCGCTCTATCTGGTCGCCGTGCCCGCCGCCTTCTTTGCGCGTCCGGTGGCGGTCGGCCTCTATATCGCGGTGCTGCTGCTCTGGTTTGCGCCCGACCGACGGATCGAGCGGGCGCTGGACGATTAGGTCCGGGCGGACGGATGCGCCATGCAGGCGAGCGTTCCGCCCAGAACGAGAGCGCCTGCCAACGCCAGGGGTATGGCAAGGCCCGTGCGGGTGACGAGCAGCGCGCCAATAGCGGCCCCTGCGAAAATCGCTGCGATGCTGCCGATCCGGCGGCCCCAATTGGGATTGCTGCCGCCCGCCAGCGTGGAATCGGCAGCAAGGCCGGTGACGGTCAGCGTCAGGACGGTGGTGGTGAGGTCCGGCACCTTCAACTGACGTATGGTCGCGTTGCGGAAACCCATGGCGAGGCCGGTCAGCGCGATGATGGCATAGACGCTCGAGCCGGGCGACTGGCTCGCCACATCGAAGCCGACCGCCACGCCCGCCGCGATCCATAGCAATACCGCCTCGACCAGGGCCGCCACCAGCAGCCAGCGGCGCAGCGGCAGGTTCACATGCCCCTTCCCTATCCGGCCGGCGATCAGCGCGCCGACCATGAAGGCCGCGATGGCCGCCAGATAGGGCGGCGCATGGAAGCCCGGCGTGCCCGCCGCCGCGAACCCCAGGAACACGATATTGCCCGTCATATTGGCGGTGAACACCTTGCCCAGCCCCAGCACGCTGATGGCGTCGACCAGGCCGGTCGTGACCGACAGCAGCAGGAGCAGATGGGGAAGCGGCGTTGCGGGAGCCTTGGCATCGGTCATGGCGTCGGTCCTTTGAAAAGATGATGCGCCAGTTTTAGGATGGGATGTCATTCGCAGGCAGTCGAATAATGTCGGCACTCATGTTCGATAAACTGGAACATTGGTCAGAAGCGGAAATTGGCTTCCATCCCCAGCATGGCGATGGTCCGGGCGGAGCCGGTCTGGCGGATATAGGCCCCCGGCGCGAAGGCGGAGAGCGAGGTGGAAAGTTCGAGTTCCGGTGTCGCCTGCCAGCTGAGCGCCGCTTCCGCCTCCTTGCCGATGAACCGCGAACCGCCCTCGCCCGGTCCCCGGATCAGATTGCCGGGAATGTCGTAGATGCCGTCGCCCTTGCTGTAGCGCCAATAGGCCATGGCGGCGATGCCGAGCGAGAGGTTGTCGCGCAACGCCATCGTCACGCCGGGGTGCAGGTTGACGATGTTGTACGGCCCGACCGGCGACAATTCGCCGAAATATTTGCCTTTGGGGAACAGCGCATTGAATGTGCCGAGCCGGTCGTCGCCCGCGTCGCCGTCGCCGCTGACGATGTTGACACGCATCGTCGCGCGCGGCTTCAGCGGGGCGGCGGGGAAAGCGCGCGAGACTTCGCTGCCCAGTGTCCAGGCGCGGATTTCCTTGCCTTCGAAATGGCCGAACTGGACGACACCCTCGACATTCCAGCGCCACTCGTCCGCCGCGCCATGCGCACGAAGTCCGATGCTGTGGCGCATCTCGCGACCCTCCACGCCGCCGAAGGTCGCGGCGCGATTGCGATAGCCGAGATAATAGGCGTCGACCCCCGGCAGCGCGGCATAGGCACCCCACAGCGCCTTGGTTGGCGACGAGCGGTCGTCGAAACTTCCGCCACGCGCCTGCACCGGATTGACGGCGAAGAGGCTGAGCACCGCCTTGCCATGGCGGATGTCCGCGCGTGCGCCGTCGAAGGCGAGCGGGACATTGGGACCATAGCGCGTGCCCACCAGCCGCTCGGTGCCGAGCGACAACATCTGGCGCCCGGCACGCAAGGTGACGGGACCGGCCGCCACTTCTACGAAGCCTTGCAGCAGGTCGGTGCGGCTCTGGTCGATTGGACTGGCGGCGGGCGCGACGCCGACGGCATAGGCGGCGATGGGCTGGACGAAGGCGCGCAAGGCGCCAATGTGCAGGCCGACATAGGGGGTCGCGCGCATCCACAGATAAGCATCGTCGGGCGCGGGCGCATCGCCCCAGAGATTGTCGCGAAAGCTCTCCATGCGGGCGCGAAGCTCCAGCCCGGTGCCGATCCAGTTGGCGCCGCTCGCATCCAGCGGGATATATTTGAGATCCTCCGTCCAGCGCCCGGAGCGATGGCCGGGATCGGCCAGCTTGCTCCAGTCCTCATCATAGCGGGTGTTGGTGAGGGTCGGCGACTGCCATGCCTCCCCCGATTGCGCGGCGGCGGGCGCGGCGATGGCGAGCGCCGGGAGGAGGAGGAGCCTACGCACCGGCCTGCCGCCGCCGGTACGAGAGGATGGCGACCAGCGCGAAACCGCCGACCAGCCCGATATGCTCGAAAAAGGCATTGGTCGCCATGAACCGCGCCTGCCCCTCCATGGTCCAGAAGGCATTGGCGACCAGCGCGGCGAGGATGGTGAACACCCCCAGCATCCCGGCACCCAGCCAGACGAGGCGGTCGGCCAGGATCAGCGCCGGGCCGACCAGTTCGACGGCGATGGTGAGCGCCGCGAACAGGGCGGCGGGATGCATGCCGAAATGCGCCTGCTCCGCAACCGCGCCCGGCCAATCGGCAATTTTGACGATACCGCCGAGGATATAGGGCCCGGTCAGGGCGAGGCGAGCGAGGAAGGATGTGCCGGGCCAGTTCAATATGGCGGTAATGAAACGGGGCTTTTCGAGGGACATGGGGCATCTCCTCCCTGCGCTTCGCACCGGGGTGTGAAGCGGGGATGGTTGGTGGGGTTGGGATCGGATGTCGTCTCAAACACATTGTCATCCCCGCGAAGGCGGGGATCCAGAGCCACCGGAAACTGTGATTGAAGCCCTGGATTCCCGCCTTCGCGGGAATGACTAAGTAAAGTCAAACCGCCCAGCATCCGCAACCGAGCGCGCCCCAGAAACCCTGAACATCGGACGAGGGAACACTCGCACCCAGTGCCGCGGCATGGTCGTGGCCGTGGACGCCGCAACCCGACTGGCAACCGCAGGCGGACGCCATCTTCTTCGCGGTCTCGTCGCGGCGATAATGACCGCCAAAGGTCGCGACGGGCGACCAGTCGGGCATCGCCTTGGGCGCGGTCGGCGCGAGCGGGCCGAAATCGCCCTCGCCATAGACGATCTTGCCGCCCAGCACGGT
>JBEVNC010000137.1:0-3238 GCA_040508315.1 Sphingobium sp. | reverse complement strand
CCTGCCCCCTTCACGCGAACAAAACTGCCGAAAATCGCTCTACCTGCCGAATATGCGACATCTCCAGCGCCCGCGTCCGCCGCCGCGCCTCGGCGATCTGCCGCGCCGACAACTGCCGGGCGACCCGCGCGCGGCAGGACTCGGCGGGCGCATAACCGCCCAGCGCCGCGAGGTTGAACCATATATGCGCCTGAACCGGGTCTGCATCGCCATGCGCGACGCCCAGGTCGAAGCAGGCGCCCGGATCGCCGTCGAGGGCGTCCTTCATCCGGCTTTCGATCAGGATGCGCGTGGCGGAACGATATGTGGCCATGTCCGGCCCTCCTTATGGAAAATGACAGCCTCTTGGGACCGACTATCCTCGCCTGTGCCTAAGGCATGGTTAACGTCGCCGCCGCGTTTGCGCGCCGCCATATCGCCTTGCCAATTCCCCCCGGAAACCGCTAAGCGGTGGCGCATGGGAATCCTCGGCAAGATCTTCACCTGGTGGGACGGCGCCACCATCGGCACCTCGCTCTTCAGCGCACGCAACGGCAGCAAGGTCGGCGAGGACTATGCCGGCAATCTCTATTTTCAGGGTGGCAAAGACGTCCACGGCAATCCGCGCCGCTGGGTGATCTATAATGGCGCCAACGATGCTAGCCGCGTGCCGGCCGAATGGCATGGCTGGCTGCACGGCAATATCGACGGCACGCCGGAGAGCAATCTGCCGCCGCCGCGCATCTGGGAAACCGACTTCACCCCCAATCTCACCGGCACCGAACGCGCCTATCGCCCCTCCGGCGCACTGGAGCAGGGCGGCCGCCGCCAGATGGCGACGGGCGATTATGAGGCGTGGAACCCCGACGCCCAATGATTCGGCCGACCGTCGCTGGCGTTTGTGCGGCGACGCTCGCGCTTGCCCTGTTGTCCGGCTGCGGCGGACCCGAACCTATCGACAATGGCGGCGAGGCCGCGCGCCGGGTGACGTCGCTGCGCTCCTCCGCACCGACCGCCGCCTCCCTGCCCGGCACGCCGATGGCGGAGCGCGTGGCGGTGATCGGCCTCCTCAACAAGCGCAACGGCATCACCCGCGATTTCACGATGAAGCCGGGGCAGGCGCTGCGCGTCGGCTCCGCGACCATCCGCCTGCGCGCCTGCGAGCAGACAGCGCCCTGGGAAGACCCGCCAGAGACCGGCGCCTTCGTCCAGCTCGACGTGCTGGAGACGCTCGACAATAAATGGCACCGCGTCTTTTCGGGCTGGCTGTTCAAGGAACGGCCCGAACGCAACGTGGTGCAGCATCCGATCTACGACGTCTGGGTCAAGAGCTGCACGATGAGCTGGCCGGAGACGGGACCGGACACGCTCAAGTTGTCGGACGGCAAGGCGGCACGGTCCACCGGCAACGCGTCCGATCCGGGCGACGAGCCGTCCAATGCGTCGAGCGCGCCGAAATCGCCCGCGCCGACGTCCGGCAATCCCGGCACCGAATCGGATACCGCCGGGCCGAGCAACCCCGAATAGACCTTCGCACTGATCTCCCGCGCGCCCAGCGACGCGAGATGATCGGTCATGAACTGGCAGTCGAGCAGCGTGTAGCCGCCGACCTTGAGCCGGGCGACGAGCCACGCCAGTGCCACCTTCGACGCGTCCGTCGCGCGGCTGAACATGCTCTCGCCGAAAAAGGCGCGGCCCAGCGATATGCCATAAAGTCCGCCGACCAGATCGTCGCCGTCCCAGCATTCGATGCTGTGCGCATGACCCATGGCGAACAGCCGCCGACACGCCTCGAAGATGGGGGCGTTGATCCAGGTGTCCTGCCGCTCCCCGACCGGCGCGGCGCATCCGCGCAGCACCTCCACGAAAGCGCGGTCGGCGGTCACGCGGAAACGGTCGGAACGGATCGTCTTGCGAAGCGAACGGGAGAGATGCAGCTCGCCCAGCGGCAGGATGGCGCGACGTCGCGGCTCCACCCAGAATATGTCCGGATCGTCGGCGGCATGCGACATCGGGAAAATCCCGATCGCATAGGCGCGCAGCAGCATGACAGGATCGATGACGGTATGGTGCACGCGAAGGACGATAGAACAAGCGTCGCCAAATCGAAACCACCAGTCCCCGCTTGCGTACCTTCCCCGCTATCGCTAATGCGCGCCTTCGTCGGCCGCAGGAGTGTAGCTCAGCTGGTAGAGCGTCGGTCTCCAAAACCGAATGCCGGGGGTTCGAGTCCCTCCACTCCTGCCAGACCTTGCGCCGGGACCTTGCATAGCCCGATATTCGCGCGTAAGGGGCGATTTCATTTCAGGCTGATCGGTGGACTGGCCCGGCCGGAAACGGTTGTCGGCTTAGTCCGCCTTGTATTTCAGCCAGTACGTTTTTGAAGGTTCAGGACAGATCGTGGCGAAGACATCCCCCGCCGAGTTCTTTAACCAGGTGAAGGTCGAGGCGAAGAAAATCGTCTGGCCGTCCAACCGGGAAACGATGCTGACGACCGTCATGGTCGTCATCATGACGAGCATGCTCGCGCTGTTTTTCTTCGGTGTGGACAGTTTCTTCGGCTGGGTCGTCCGCGGCCTTCTGCGTTTGGCGGCCGGTCAGGGCTGACGGGGTTTCCCCGGTCTTTGGGAGTTGCAGAGAATATAATGGCGCGCTGGTACATCATCCACGCCTATTCAGGCTTCGAGAACAAGGTCCGTGAGTCGATCACGGCCGAGGCCACCCGTTTGGGCCTGACGCAACTCGTCGAAGCGGTCGAGGTGCCCACCGAGACCGTGACCGAGGTGCGTCGCGGCAAGAAGGTGCAGTCGGAGCGGAAATTCTTCCCCGGCTACGTCCTCGCCAAGCTGAGCATGAACGACGACGTCTATCACCTCGTCAAAAACACGCCGAAGGTGACGGGCTTCCTGGGTTCCTCCGGCAAGCCGCAGGCGATCAGCGAGGCGGAGGCCGCGCGCATCCTCAACACCAAGGAGGAAGCCGCCGCTGCGCCCCGTCACAAGGTCAGCGTGGATTACGAGATCGGCGATTCGGTCAAGGTTCTGGGCGGTCCGTTCGCCAGCTTCGTCGGCACGGTCGAAGAACTGGACTTCGAAAAGGGCCGCGTGAAGGTGTCGGTCAGCATCTTCGGCCGCGCGACGCCGGTCGAGCTGGACTTCGAGGAAGTCGAACTTTCCAAATAAGGCGGGGTGGCGCGCCGAGCGCCGCAGGCATTATCTGATTTCACGCGGAGCCGCGGAGAGCTTTCTCTACGTCTCCG
>JBEVNC010000127.1:0-10348 GCA_040508315.1 Sphingobium sp. | reverse complement strand
GACTTCGCCGTGCCCGACCTCTCGCCCGACCAGCAGGCCGCGGCGGACCTGTTCGTCGCGGCGACCGACGAAGGCAAGTTCGCGCCCTTCCTGCTCGACGGAGTGACCGGATCGGGCAAGACCGAGTGCTATTTCGAGGGCATTGGCGCTGCCATCGCCAAGCGCCGGCAGGTTCTCGTCCTCCTCCCCGAAATCGCGCTGACCCAAAACTTCCTGCGCCGCTTCGAGCATCGCTTCGGGGTGCCGCCGGTGCTGTGGCACAGCTCGGTCAAGTCGACCGAGCGGCGGCGGGCCTGGCGGGCGATCGCCTCCGGTGATGCGCAGGTCGTCGTCGGCGCGCGCTCGGCGCTGTTCCTGCCCTATGCCCGGCTCGGCCTGATTGTGGTGGACGAGGCGCATGAGACCAGCTTCAAGCAGGAGGACGGCGTTCGCTATCATGCGCGCGACGTGGCGGTGATGCGGGGCCTGATGGAGCGTTGTCCGGTCGTCCTCGCCTCAGCCACGCCCGCCATCGAGACGCGCCATCAGGTGGCGCTCGGCCGATACGAGGAAATCCAGTTGCCCGCCCGCTATGGCGGCGCGGAAATGCCGGAGATCATCGGGGTCGACCTCCTCGAACATCCGCCCGAGCGCGGCCGCTGGATCGCGCCGCCGCTGGTCAAGGCGATGGAGCAGGTGCTGGAAAAGGGGGAGCAGGCGCTGCTGTTCCTCAACCGGCGCGGCTATGCGCCGCTGACCCTGTGCCGCCAGTGCGGGCATCGCTTCCAATGTCCCAATTGCACGGCCTGGATGGTGGAGCATCGGCTGACGCGCCGCCTGTCCTGCCATCATTGCGGCCACATGATCCCGTCGCCCAAGGAATGCCCGGAATGTCATGCCGACGACAGCCTCGTCGCCTGCGGCCCCGGCGTGGAACGCATCGCGGACGAGGTGACGGCGCTGTTCCCGGAGGCGCGCACCGCCATCGTCACGTCCGACACGCTGTGGTCCCCGGCCAAGGCGGCGGAGTTCGTGCGCGACGTGGCAGGCGGGGCGGTGGACATCATCGTGGGCACGCAACTCGTCACCAAGGGCTATCATTTCCCCAATCTGACGTTGGTCGGCGTGATCGACGCCGATCTGGGGCTGGAGGGCGGCGACCTGCGCGCGGCGGAGCGCACCTTTCAGCAGATCGTACAGGTGTCGGGCCGGGCGGGGCGGGGGGAGAAGCCGGGGCGGGTCTTCATCCAGACCCGCCTGCCCGACGCGCCAGTGATTCGCGCCTTATTGTCCGGCGACAGCACGCGATTCTATGCGACGGAGACGGAGGGGCGGCGCATCGCCCATGCCCCGCCTTTCGGCCGGTTCGCGGCGATCATCGTGTCGGATACGGACGCGCACGAGGCGCAGGTCGCGGCACGGCGCATCGGCGATACGCGGCCGCAGGTGGACGGGCTGGAGATTTACGGCCCGGCACCGGCGCCGCTTGCGGTGCTGCGCGGTCGGCACCGGCATCGACTGCTCGTCCATGCACGGCGGCAGATCGATGTGCAGGACGTGATTCGCGAGTGGCTCGGCAAGATCGAGTGGAAGGCGTCCACGCGGGTCGCGGTGGATGTCGATCCGTATAGTTTTGTGTGAAGCCACCTCCCGCTTGCGGGCTCGTTACCAAATAGCCCACTTGATCGTCATTCCCGCGCAGGCGGGGATCCAGAGCCGCGCAAAACCGCGCTTTCGACCCTAGATTCCCGCCTGCGCGGGAATGACCTAAATTATGCAACTATCCCGCATGCGGGAGGCGAAAGGTGGAGGGCAATCACCACAGCACTCCATGCTTATCCGGCGTCAGTGGTCCGGGCGCCGGGTCGCCGATGGTCTGCAGCAGATCGATCTCCACTGTCCGGCACATGGCGCTCAGCGGCAGGTCGTGGATGGTGTTGGCGAACGGATCGACCAGATCGTCGCCGATGGCCAGTACTGCCAGGAACATCAGGCCCGCGATGGTCGATCCCAGCGGTGTCGCCAGGCCCAGCGTTTCCACCAGTCCGATGGGCAACAGGATGCACAGCATGTGCGTGAACAGCATGGGAAAGAAGCGATACTGGTTGGGCAGCGGCGTGTTCTTGAGCCTTTCCATGCCGCCCTG
Organism: Sphingobium sp.; assembly: GCA_040508315.1. Lineage (GTDB taxonomy): Bacteria > Pseudomonadota > Alphaproteobacteria > Sphingomonadales > Sphingomonadaceae > Sphingobium. Next base: position 8,223 of record JBEVNC010000127.1, on the reverse strand, counting down.
CGCATTGGCGATATCGACCAATATGCTTTCCATCGACGTCTGCTGGATGGTGTCGATCAGCCCCTGCCTGCGCGCGCTGTCGATGCTGTGGCCCATCCCGTCCACTATGCCGTTGGCGACATTGGTGCGGGCCAGCGCGAAGTCGGTATCTTCGGCCGGCAGATAGCGGAGCACCGGATCGTCGGGCTTTTGTCGCCGCAATTGGCAGCGCAGCGCGTTCACATAGGCGATCTGGCGCAGCACGATGGACCGCTTCAGGCCGCTCGCTTCCTCGGGCAAATAGTTGCGCGCCTGCCGGGCGAGGCTGCGGCTGGCGTTGATCATCGCGCCCCACAACACGCGTCCTTCCCACCAGCGCTGATAGGCCGAATTGCTCCGGAAACCGAGGAACAGCGCCAGCGCCGAGCCGAACAGCGTCAGCGGCAACGACGGCGCGGTAAAGGGCATGATGAAGAAATAGGTCACCGTGACGATGACGTCCCACACGAACAGCAGCGCCAGCGGGCGCCACACCTCCCGCAGGATTTGCTTCAAGCCGGGGGTCGCGGCGACGATCATGGTCGCGGTCGCTTTTGCGGCGCTCGGCTGTTGGTCATAGGGGTCTGGAAAGCCTTTCCTTTGGAAACGAAACGCGGCCGGACCGTGCGCAGCGATCCGGCCATGCACCACAAAGCATAGTGAAGGTTAAGGTTTCGCCTCGACAGTGCGAGCCTTGATATCCACCGCCTTCGACATCGCGGTGGCCGTGCCGGATGCCGGGCGGAGCTCGAACCATTGCTGCCTGTCGATCCCGATCAGGAAGGCGAGCATGGCAAGCCCGAAGGCGAGCATAAGGAGCGATGTGCGCAAGGTCTCTACTCCTTCCTTTTCGTCATGGTCGTCAAAGCGGTTCACAAATTGCCTCCATCATCAAATCCATTGGGGGTGACGATGCCTAACGAACGGCGGCCGTCGCCTGCATGAACATGTTGTGAGATTTCATTGCTGCAACGCAGCATGCGGCGGCAGGTGCCATGATGTCGACAAAATGCGCGATTTTGCACGAGAAAGGTGCCATTATTTGGGCTTTTGTTGCTGCATATTTCGCAGATGCAGCATCCTGTTTCAGCCGATGGTCATTCCGGAGCGGCGTCGTCCGCCTCTTGCGTTTCCGCCCGGCGTTCCACCGGCTTGCCGTCGCGCATGGCGATGAAGCGGTCGCGCAGTTTCTGCGCCGCTAGCGCGGAGTTGCCGCCATGCCGGTCGTTGGCGAGCGGCGTGATCACGGTTATCGCCCTGGCATAGTCCTTTCGCTGGGCAAGCGCGTCGGCATAGGCCCAGCGATAGGCGGAGCGTTGCGGAACCTGGGAGAAAGCCTTGGAAAGCCCGTCGAACGCGACTTCGGATGTTTCGCCGCGTTCGCGCATCAGCCGGTAATAGAGGAACAGGGGATAGGGGTCGTGCAGGTCGGCCCGATTGGCGGCGGCGATCGCGCGCGCGGCTTCGCGATAGCCCGCACTGTCCTCGGCCCGCTGCAGCAGCACGACGGCGCGCGCGGCATGGGCGTCCGACCGGTTCGGATCGAGTGCAATGGCCGCGTCCGCCTCCGTCAGCGCCTCGTCCCAATTCTTCTGATCGACCATTATGCGCGCCAATACGGCGTGCACGGCCGCACTCCTGGGAAACTGCGCCACCGCCTTGCGGCCGTCGGCGGCCATCTCGACATGATCCTTTTCCGACTTATGCGCCTTGAGTTGCAGTTCGAGGAGGATGGCGGTGCGTTCTTCCTCCGACAGCGCACGTAATTTCGGCGCAGCTTCGGGCGGCAGGGTGAGGGTGACGCTGAAGGCTTTCAACCGCGACTTTTTATAGGCCTTGAGCTCCTTATCCAGCGCCTTGAAGCCGCCGTTGAAATAGCTTTCCACATCGCGCGCGTCGGAGGGGGATGCCAGATCGCGGACATAGGCCTGAAATTCCTTCCCCCGCGCATCGTTGAAGACGAGAAAATGGGTCAGCAGCCAGGACGCGCCATAATAGCGGTCCCCTTCGGCAAGGCCGAGACCGCGCGGCGCGTTGCGCATCAGCTTGTCGAGCGGATATAGCTCTTCCATCACCAGCTGCGGCACGCGCACCATCGGGATGTTGCCGAACTGCACCTCGCCATTATCGCCGAATTTGAGGGTCGAGAAGAACTCCGCAAAGCCTTCCACATACCAGGCCGGATAGGCCGCATGCGTCTTGGCGAGCATGAAGTGATGCGCAAATTCGTGGAACAGGACGGTTTCCTGATTGAGCATATATTTATTGGCGGACTGACCCTGGCCCACCACGGCATAGCCGTTGCGCTCGTCGTCATTGTAGAAGCCGGCGGCGGTCGAGATGCCGGACAGGTCCTTCACCTCGGACGGGGGGACGACATAGACCAGCAGCGGCCGCTCCTCCTTGTCCTCGACTAGCGGCGACGCCATCGGAAGAACCGTATGGAGAAGCATGTTCGCCAGTTCGAGCCGGGTTGCCAGCCGCGTCAGCTCCTTGTCCGACTGCTTTCCATAGAGGATGAAATGCGGGGTCTTCACCTCCATCCAGGGCGCGGCCATCGCCGATGACTGCAAGGAAAAGCCCATGAGCATCAGGCATGCCGTGACGAGAAAGCGCATCGGACCTCCAATCCTGACCGGACGTAATCGGCCAGCGGGCACGCGGCAACGGGATAGCGCCGGAATGGATCATAGAGGGTGCATATGGCATTTTGCGGACCGCCAGCCATGGCTGCGCATAGCTTTGCAAAAATCATTGGTGCGTGGCCACGGCCGCGTTAAGCATTTCATAGTGAAAATGCGGCATGGAGAGAGTGCATGATCCTCGAGCGGGTGGAACTGACGGCGAAGGAAGGACAGGAGGAGGCTTTCGCGGCCGCGCTGTCCGATGGCAGGGCAGTCGGGTTGCTGACCGGCGAGGGCGGCGGCGTGTCGGCAAAGCTGGGTCGCGGCGTCGAACATCCGGGCAAGTTCATCCTGCTGATCGAATGGCACTCGGTGGATGATCATAAGGCCTTTACCGGATCGCCCGCGCATCTGGAGTTCGGCAAGCTGATCGGCCCGTTCGTTTCGGGCGGCGTGATGGAACATTTCGATCTGGGCTAAGTCGCAGTGCTTTACCCGGCAGCAACGAGGATGGTGGGGTGCGCTATTTCTGCGACGTGGAGTTCAACGGGTTCGGCGGCGAACTGATTTCCATCGGATTGGCGCCGGAGGATCGGTCGATGCCGCCCTTTTACGAGGCGGTCGGGTGCGCCGCGCCGACGCCATGGGTCCGCGACCATGTGATGCCGCGCCTCGACACGATCCCGTTGCCGAGGGACGACGTGGCGGAACGCTTCGCTGCCTATCTGGCGGACGATCCCAAACCTGTCATCGTCGCCGATTGGCCCGAGGATATCGCCCATGCCGCGCGCCTGCTGACCGACAATCGTTCGCACCGGCTGATTCTGCACGGGGTCCGCTTCGAACTGCTCCCGGCCGGCGGGTTTGCATCGGAAATGCTGAGCGCGGTACCGCACAATGCCTATCATGACGCCGTCGGCCTGCGTGACTGGGTGATGACGGTGGAGGCGGAGCAGCGGGTCTAGGAGCGCGGCTTCTCCCGCTCCAGCAGCGCCGTCTTCCGTTCGGCCCCATAGGCATAGCCGCCGATCCCGCCATCGCTCCTTACGATGCGATGGCAGGGAATGACCACCGCCAGCGCGTTGCCGCCGCACGCCGTCCCGACCGCGCGCACCGCGCCGGGCCGTCCCGCCATGGTCGCCAACTGCGCATAGCTGCGCGTCTCGCCCACCGGGATGGTGCGCAGCGCCTGCCATACCGCCTGCTGGAATGCCGTGCCGCGAATGTCGAGCGGCAGGTCCGCGCGCGCCGCCATCGGATCGTCCACCGCCGCCACGACCGCCTGTACCAGCGCGCAGAACCCGGCATCCTCGCCGATAATCTCCGCATTGGGGAAGCGCGCAGCGAGATCGGCCTGGTCTTCGTCGAAGGCGATACGGCACAGCCCCTTGTCGGTCGCCGCGATCAGCAGCGGGCCGAGGCTCGTGGGCACCACGGCATGGCGGATCGTCTCGCCCGCGCCGCCTGCCTGCCGCGTGGACGGCGTCATGCCGAACCGCGATTTCGCATCGGCATAGGCCCGGCTGGAGGCCTCATAGCCCGCTTCGTAGATGGCCTCGGTCACGCTGCCCGCCGCCTCGTCCAGCCGCCGCGACAATCGGTCGGCGCGCAGGCCGCGCGCATAGGCGGCTGGCGTCAAGCCGGTGTCGCGCTTGAACAGGCGGTGGAAATGATGCGGCGCGTATCTGACCGCGCGAGCGATATCGTCCAGCACCAGCCGCTCGTCGCTCGCCTCGATCAGCCGGATCGCCTCGCGCACGGCGTCGCTGTCGCGTGCCGCCTCGTCGGGGCGGCAGCGTCGGCACGGGCGGTATCCGGCCGCGACCGCCGCCGGGCCATCGGCGTAGAAGGCGATATTCTCCCGCCGCGGCCGCCGCGCCGGGCAGCTTGGCTTGCAATAGATGCCGGTCGTGCGGACGGCGACGACGAAGCTGCCGTCGCGGCTGCGGTCGCGCGCCTCGAACGCCGCCAATGCGGTATCGGTGTCGATCATGGCCATGTCCTCGTGCCTGTTTGTGGGTCCGATCTAGGCAGGAGGCAAGCGCGATGCGTCCCGGATCTTGCGGTCAAACGGCCTTCGCCGCTTTCCATCCATTTTTTGTGTCGCTTCGCCCCGCCAACCGATATGGATCGCGGCATGATCTGCCCCATGACCCGACTTTGCCTCTGGACCAGAACCGCCTTCCTGATCCTGTGTTGCCTGATCGCCGTGCCGCGCGCGGCGCAGGCGGACAGTCAGGATATCGCCGCCGCCGCGCGGACCGTGGTGCGTGTGGCACTGGTCGCAACGCGCGACGACAGCGCCTATTTCGTCGGCCATGGCAGCGGCATCGTCGTCGCCCCCGACAAGATCCTGACCAACGCCCATGTCGTCGAACTGGTGCGGCAGGAACCCAATATTGTCATCGGCATCATCCCGGCCGAGGGCAAGCGCAGTTACGGCGCCAAGATCATCGCTTTCTCTCCCGGCAACGACCTGGCCCTCCTCCAGATCAAGGAGGGCGTGCTGCCCGTCTCCACCTTCTTCGCCAGCACGCCGCAGGACGGGCAGTCGGTGATTGCTATCGGCTATCCGGGGACAGTGGACCGGGCGCAGGGCATGGGCCTGTCCGACATCATCCAGCCCATGACGCCGGTGAAGACATCGGGCACAGTCTCCACGGGTCGCTCGTCCAAGCAATATGACACCGTGCTGCACACCGCCCCTATGGCGTCGGGCAATAGCGGCGGGCCGCTGGTCGACAATTGCGGGCGGGTGCTGGGCGTCAACAGCTTCGGGTCGCTGTCTGACGGCAATGACGCCGAATATGGTTTTGCCGTGTCCAACCGGGAGGTGGGGTCGTTCCTGCGGCAAGCGGGCGTGCAGCCGCTGCGCACCGTGATCCCCTGCCGGTCGCTGGCTGAAATCGACGCCGCCGAACGTACCGCCGCCGAACGCGCCCGCGTGGAAGCGGAAACGAGGGCGGCGGCCGAAGCGGGCGGTGTGCGGGAGCGTGCCATTCGCGCGCGTCAGGACGCCGAGCAGGCGATCATCGCTGCGCGGGAGAATTTCATTGCGGCAGCGGCAGTGCTGCTGGCGCTATCGGTGGTGTGCGCAGGGGGCGCCGGCATCGCGCAGGTGCAGAACCGCCCGGTCCATGTCCGCCGATTCGCCATTGGCGGCGCGATATTGTTCGTTGGCGCGCTTGCGGCCTTTTTCCTGCGGCCGCAATTCAGCGAGGTTGACGACCGCGCCGCCGCCATTGCCAATGCCATGGGCAAGAACGATGCGGCGGCAGGTCATGTGGCCCCGCGGCCGGGCATGGCGGGCGACAATATCTGCCGCATCGACCTCGACCGCAGCCGTGTCACCGTGTCCGACACCACCGACGTGCCGCTCAACTGGACGAGCAATGGCTGTCTTAATGGCAAGACCCAGTTCGTGCAGAACGGATCGACATGGGGCCGCGCCTTCGTGCCCAATGACGAGCCGTCCATTTCCATCCGCAGCATCGACCCCGCGACCGGCACCTACCGGTCGGAGAAATATGCGCTCGACGCGCTGACGGCGGAGGCGGCGCGCAACACGCGCGGCGTGGTGACGTTCGAGGGCTGCACGGTGGATGCCGCCAAGCTCGGCGCGCTGGAGGGGATGGAGCGGGAGATACGCGCCCTCCTGCCGCCCGAACCCAATGAGCGGCTGGTCTATCGCTGCACGCCCACGGCTGGCGCACGGTGAAGGCGACCCGGATCGCGCTCGCCGCTGCGGCGGTCGTAGCTCTGGGCGCCATAGTCCATGCGTCGTTGCGCCAGGACGAAGGCGTCGCGGCGGCTCCGGCGGCGGTGTCCGCGCCGAGTGCCGCTTCCGCCGATCCAGAGGCGCTGATCCGCGCGCTTCAGGAACAGGTCGGAGCCAATCCGGGCGATGCCGCCGGGTGGCAGCGGCTGGGGCAGGCCTATTTCCTGACCGAGCGCTATGCCGATGCCGAACGCGCCTATCGCCGTGCGGTGGGACTGACCCCGACCGATGCCGGGCTGTGGTCCTCCTATGGCGAGGCGACCGTGATGGCGAGCGAACGCGATCCCATGCCGCCCATCGCGCTGGAGGCGTTCCGCAAGGCGAAGGCGCTCGACGCCAAGGAACCGCGTGCCCGCTATTTCCTGGCTGTCGCCCGCGACCTGTCGGGCGATCACAAGGGCGCGATAGACGACTGGCTGGTGCTGCTGGCTGACACGCCCGCTGGCGCGGCATGGGAGGCGGACCTGCGCCGCACGGTGGAGCAGGTGGGCAAGATCAACGGCATCGACGTGGCCAGCCGGATCGCGGCGGTGAAACCGGCCCCCGCGCCCGCCGCCGCGATGCACGATCCGGTCGCGACCGGCCCCATACCCGGCCCCTCGCGCGAGCAGATGCAGGCGGCCTCCGCCATGCCCAAGGGCGCGCAGGCCCAGATGGTGGCGGGCATGGTCAGCGGACTTGAAGCCAAGCTCAAGGCCAATCCTGCCAATGTGGATGGCTGGATCATGCTGATGCGCAGCCGGATGACGCTGGGCGAAACGGCGAAAGCCGTCGCCGCGCGCGATGCGGGGATCGCGGCCAATCCGGCTGCTGCGGCACGGATCAGGAGTGCCGCCGGGACGCTGGGGTTGCCGGGATCTTAGGTATCGGGCGAACTCCGCTACGCTGCGCGAACCCCTAACCAGCGTGATACATGCGGCAAGCGGGGGAGCACCAGCCGCTCCACCAGCCACAACAGGATCAGCGACGCCGCGAACAGCGGCAGCAGCATCGCCAGCGCCAGCGTGATCGCCACGACGCCATGCATGCGGGCGGGCACATGCGACGGCGGCGGTGCGCCCAGCGTTGCGGTGGGCTTGCGCCGCCGCCACATCGTGAAACCGCTGACCACCAGCGTTACCAGCATGATGGCGGTCGCAAGGCCGACCAACTGGTTGACCCAGCCCAGCAGTGCGCCCTCATGCCAGGCGATGCCATAGCCAACCACCCGGTCGACCGCAGGCTTGCCCGCGAAATCCTGCCGCGACACTTCGCGCCCCGTCGCCATGTCGTAGCGGATGGTGACGCGCAGCGGGCGATTCTGAGCGTCCGACCGCACCGTCCACGCCATCTCATCCGGCGCTCCGCCGAACTGACCGGGCGCGCCCGGCGGCGTCACGAGGACGGGGAAGGCCAGTCGCTCATGCTCCACCTTCGCGACGATGCCTGCCAGCGATTGCATGGGCGTACCCGCCGCCTGCATGCGCAGCATCGCTTCGTGGTCGTGCCCGCTGTGCATGTCGGCCATGTCGCCATGGCCCGCATGTTCGCCAGCGTCCGCCGCCTTGCCGCCCAGCGTCCAGTCCTGCCGCCCGCCATTGACAAGGCCGAGTTCGGCGCGGACGGCCTTGAACGCGCTGCCCCATGCCGCCGCCCATGGCAGGCCGGTCGTCAGCAGCACTAACGCCAGCCCCGCGACCCAGAAGCCGGTGACGGCATGAATGTCCCGCCAGAAGGTGCGCCGACCCAGGCGCGGCCAGACCACGCCCGCCAGCCCCCGCCCGCGCGGCCACCACAGATAAAGGCCGGTCAGGATCATGACGA
>JBEVNC010000043.1:0-19964 GCA_040508315.1 Sphingobium sp. | reverse complement strand
CACCCCGCGCCCCCCGGGGTGCTTCCCCCCGCCCCCCCGGCGGGGGGCCGCCGCGGCGCAATGGCGGTCTATTCGCCCTTCAATATCTTCTCGATGCTCGCGGCCGTCGCGGGATGATAGGTGGGCCTGGCCTTTGCAAACAGGTCGCGCGCGATCTTGTCGCCCCAGTCGCCCTGCCGCTTCAGCCCGACATAAAGCGGCTTGACCAGCAACGTGCGCCCGACGCTCGTCGCGAAGCGCCGCAGCAGCGGCAGTGCCGGTTCGTAGCGGTTGGCGATGGCCAGTTCCAGCCAGGCCGACAGCACATAGGGATTGCCCGACGCGGACAGGCCCAGCGTCTCGTCCAGTTCCTTCAGCCGCGCGGGCGTCTGCTCACGCGGTATGCCATTGAGGAAGCGTAGCCATTGCTGCGTGCTCCACCCCTGCGGCTGCACGGCGCTTGCAGGACCACCCGCGTTGAACGCCGCCAGCTTTGCATCGACGGCGGCCAGCGTAGCGCTCTTCACATGCACCGCATTGGACGGCAGGCCCGCCGCATAGGACCAGCGGTCCAGTTGCAGCTTCAACTCCAGCGCCGCGTCCCCCTTGATGAGATTGGCGCGCAGGTCATCGAGGAAGCCCGCCGTCGTCTGCGGCTGGAAAGCATGGCGGTCGAAATAGGATCGCAGATAGGCGTCCCACCGCTCGCGCCCGACCGTCGTCTCGATGACGCGCAGGAAATTGGAACCCTTGTAATAATCGAGCTGCCCCGCCGTGGCATTGGGGTCGCCGTGCAGGCGCGTCGTGGCCGCCGTCTGCCCGCCCGCCTCGTCTATGTCGCTGATCATCGTGTCCCAGAACAGGTCGCTATACAGGGCGGCGCGCTCTTTCCCGTAGACCGCTTCCATGATCCGGGTTTCGAAATAGGTGGTGAAACCCTCGTTCAGCCAATTGTCCGACCATGTGGCGTTGGTGACGAGATTGCCCGACCAGCTATGCGCCAGTTCATGCGCCACGACATTGGTGTTCGACCTGTCGCCGCTCAGGATCGTCGGCGTCAGGAAGGTGAGCATGGGATTTTCCATGCCGCCGAATGGGAAGGCGGGCGGCAGGACCAGCATGTCGTAGCGGCCCCAGCGATAGGGACCGTAAAGCGCGATGGCCGCGTCGATCATCTTCTCGATATCGACGAATTCCGTCGCGGCGGCGTCCAGCATCGACGCCTCCGTCCACACGCCCGAACGGGCTCCGAGCGAACGGAATTTGAGGTCGCCGACCGCAAAGGCGATCAGATAGGGCGGCACCGCCTTGTCCATGCGGAATTTGAAGCGGCGACGACCATCCTTGAGCCGTTCGCCCTTGTCACCGCTCAGCTTCTCCGCGCTCATCACGGCGACCAGGTCGCCGGGGACGGTCAGCGTGGCGTCCCATGTCTGGCGGATGCCGGGGCTGTCCTGCGTCGGCACCCAGCTGCGGTTATTGATCGGCTGGCCCTGGCTGAACAGATAGGGCTTTACCTTGCCCGCCGTCATTTCCGGCGGCAGCCACTGGAGCGCGGACGCACCGGGCTTCGTCGTGTAGCGCACGACGATCTTCTTCGCGCCGTTCAACTGCACGGTGAGCGACTGGCCGAGCTCGGGATCGTCCGCGCCCACCGCCCATGTCAGCGGCTTGCCAGAGGTGTCGACGATCGCCGCAATGGCGATATCGTCGATGTCGAGCACGACCTGCTTCGCATCCGGCGCGGTCAGCAGATCCAGCGTCGCGGTGCCACTGAGCGTCTTGGCCGCGAAATCGACATTCAGGTCGAGCGCGACATGGGTCACGCGCGCCACCTGCGGCTCGGCATGGGTGAGGAGGTCTTTCGCCTCGGGCGTCGTCAGGATCGGCGCGACAGACGGCTGGGCGGCGAGCGGAGCGGCGCTGGCGAGGAGCGCGACGGCAATGAGTTTATGCATGCGCAGGAGGTAGGGCGGGAGAGGGAGAAACTCAACCGGCGAAGGACGTTACACGAAATCCTCCCCTGCAAGGGGAGGGGGACCGTTGCGCAGCAATGGTGGAGGGGTATCCGCGCTATCGAGAGGGTGATACCCCTCCACCAGCTTCGCTGGTCCCCCTCCCCCTCCGGGGGAGGATTTCAATGGCCGATATAGTCCCTCAAGGCACTGCAACCCCGCCCCCCAGAGCCTTCACCAGCGCGACACGCGCGCGCATGCGCTGCGTTTCCACCGCCAGCAATGCGCGCTGCGCATCCAGCGCGTCGGTCTGCGCGGTGACGACCTCCAGATAGTCCGACGCCCCGTCATGATAGCGGCTGAGCGCGATATCGCTGGTCCGCTCCGCCGCCTGCGCCGCGTCGCGCTGGTCGACCACCTGCGTGGACAGATAGCGGCCCGCCGCAACCGCATCCTCCACCTCGCGGAAGGCGCTCAGCACCGTCTCGCGATAATTGGCGGTCAGTTCCTCATATTGCGCGCGCGACAGGCGCACCCCGGCTTTGCGGCGGCCGCCATCGAACAGGTTCAGCACGGCCGAGAGCGGCCCCAGTCCCCAGAAGCTGTTGGGCGTGGTCAGCAATTCGCCATGCGTCGTCTCCCATCCGCCCGACAACCCCAGCGTCAGCGTCGGGAAGAAAGCGGCGCGCGCGACACCGATCCGCGCATTGGCGGCATAGATGCGCCGTTCGGCCGCGGCGATGTCCGGCCGCCGCTGCAGCAGTTCGGACGGCGCACCCGCGGGCGGCGGCGGTGCGACCAGCGGCTGGACGCGCGGCGCGATGGTAAAGTCGGAACTCACCGCCCCCACCAGCGCCGCTATCTCATGCTCGGTCGCGGCACGCTGATTGGCGATGGCGGACACCTGCGCCCGCGCATTGGCGAGCACGGTTTTCGCGCGGTTCTCGTCCATGCCCGACGCGACGCCGCCCTCATGCCGCGTCGCGGTCAGGTCATAGGCGCGGTCGAACGCCGCCACCGTCTTGTCGAGCAGCGCCGCCTCCGCATCGAGACCGCGCAGCCGCGCATAGGCATCCGCAACCGCCGCCTGTATGCTCAGCCGGGCGGAGGCCAGATCCGCCTCGCTCGCCTGCGCATCGGCCCGCGCCGACGTCACGAGACCACGGATGCGGCCCCACAGGTCCAGTTCGTAACCGAGGCTACCTCCCACCGCGAAATCGTCGAAGGTCGCGCTCCGGCCAGTCCCGCCCGGCCGATTGGCGGAGGTGCGCTGACGGCTGGCGTCCCCGGCGGCGTTGATCTCCGGGAACAGCGCCGACCCTTCGATCCGCGCATTCGCCCGCGCCTGATCGTAGCGCGCCAGCGCGGCGGCCAGCGTCGGGCTGGCCTTCTGCGCGCGCTGCTCCAGATCGTCCAGAACCGGATCGTTGAAAATGCTCCACCAGTTCCCGCGGGGCGCGGCGTCGAGAGGGGTCGCATCCGTCCAGCCAGCCACTTCCTTGTAAGCCTGCGGCACCGCCGTCTCGGGCGGGCGATAGGCGGGCGCCATCGAACAGCCTGCGAGAAGCACTGGCAGGAGGGCGGCCACCCTCCGGTCAACGCGCATTCGCAGGCCCCTTCGCGGCCGGAGCCGGTGCGGCGGCCTGCACCTTCACCTTGTCGCCCGTGCCGATGGCGTCGGGCGGCGTGTCGATCACCCGGTCGCCCGCCTTGACGCCTTGCGACAGCAGCACGGTCGCGCCCTCGTCGCGCGCGATGGTGACGGGACGCACGGTCACGCGCCCGCCCCGGTCCACCACGGCGATGGTCGGCCCGTCATTGCCATAGAGGATCGCGCTGCCCGGCAGGACGAGGGCATTGCCGCCGCCCGCCCCCACTTTGAAACTGACCTGCGCATAGGCACCGGGCTTGAGCGCGCCATCCGCATTGTCGGCCTGAAGCTCGACCAGCACCGCGCCCGATTGCGCATCGACAGCGCCTGCGCTGCGCGTCATCGTGGCGGCGAAACTGCGGCCGGGATATTCCGGCAGGGTCAGCGTCGCGCCCATGCCGCGCTGTACCTGCGCGGAACTGCTCTGAGGCACGCGGACATATATCCGCATGCGGTGGACGTCCGACACGGTGAACAACGGCTGCGCGGCGGCATTGCCGGACACGACCAGTGCACCGATCTGCGCCGACCGGCTGGTCACGACGCCCGCGAACGGCGCAGCGAGCCGGGTGAAGCCCTGCTGCGCGCGAAGCTGTTTCACATTGGCGCTGGCGGCATTGGCGACGGCAGTGCGCGCCGCTAGGTCGCCCGCCTTCTCGTCGCTTTCCTGCCGCGACACCGCATCCTTGGCCAGCAAGGCGCTCCACCTTTTGGCGGTCGTCTCGGCCAGCCGCTGGTTGGCGAGCGCGGTCTGGTAATCGGCCTGCGCCGCGGCCAATTGCTGATCGATCTCCGGCGCGTCCAGGATAGCGAGCGGTTGGCCCGCCTGCACCCGGTCGCCTATGTCGGCCAGCCAGCGCCTGACATAGCCGTTGGTCCGGGCATAGATGGCCGCGCTGTTATAGGCCTGCACATTGCCCGGCAGCACCAGCATCGCGCCGTCGCCCGCCGCCTTGGGGCTGACCACCGCGACGGTCCGGATCGCCGCATCGGCAGCGACCTGCTCCAGATCGTTGGTCGCGCTGATCCGCGTCGCCGCGCCGAAGGCGACGACGCACAGGGCGACGACGCCGGCACCGATGCCGATGCGCTTGAGCGTCCGGCTGTCCGGACCGGCGGTGTCTTCGATGGGTGCGCTGTTGTGCTCAGACATGGCTCGGCTGCATTTCCATGGATTTGCCCGGCTCGCGCCGCTTGGCGTGGACGAGGGCGAAGATGGTGGGAACGAAGAAGAGGGTAGCGATGGTCGCACAGACGAGGCCGCCGATCACGGCGCGGCCCAGCGGCGCATTCTGCTCGCCGCCCTCGCCAAGCCCGAAGGCCATCGGCGCCATGCCGATGATCATGGCGAGCGCGGTCATCAGGACCGGGCGGAAACGCACCAGGCCCGCCTCCAGCGCCGCCTTCGTCGCATCGCCCATGATCTCGAGCTGCTCACGCGCGAAGCTGACCACCAGGATGGAGTTGGCGGTGGCGACGCCCATGCACATGATCGCGCCGGTCAGCGCGGGCACCGACAATGTCGTGCCGGTCACGAACAGCATCCACACGATGCCGGCCAGCGCGGCGGGCAAGGCGGTGATGATGACGAACGGGTCGATCCAGCTCTGGAAGTTCACCACGATCAGCAGGTAGATCAGTACGACCGCCGCTGCGATGCCGAAGCCCAGCCCCGAAAAGGCCGTGTTCATCGTCGCATATTGGCCGCGAATGGTGATCGTCGCACCCTTGGGCGCTTCCTTCGCCAGCGCCGCTATCGCGGTCTCGATATCGCCCGCCACCGCACCCAGATCGCGGCCCTCCACAGTCGCATAGATGTCCAGCACCGGCGCGATATTATAATGGGACACGACCGGCGCGGCATAGGACCGCTTGATGGTGGCGAGGCCGCCCAGCGGCTGCGTGCCTTGCGCGGCTGCGCCGGTCACTGGCACGTTGCCGAGGTCGCTCATCGACTTGACCAGATATTCCGGCGCCTGTGCGACCACCGGATATTGCACGCCATTGTCCGGGTTCACGAAGAAGACCGGGGCGGTCTGCGACGTACCCGCTAGCGAGTTGGCGAGGCTGGTCGTCACGTCCCGCTCGGTCAGGCCGAACTGGCCGACGCGGCTGCGGTCCACCTCGACGTCGAGCTGGGGCGCGCGAGCAGGCTGCTGGATGCGCGCATCCGCGAGGCCGGGGATGGTCGCCATCTTCGCCAGCAGCTTTTGCGCATAGGCGCGGTTGGCGGCTGCATCGCGGCCGGAGACCTGCACGTCGATGGGGGCAGGCGCGCCGAAGTTCAGGATCTGGCTGGTGATGTCGGCGGGCAGGAAGGCGAAGCTGGTGCCGGGAAAGCGTTTGGGCAGTTCGCGGCGCAGCGTCGCCACGATCTTCTCGGTCGGCCCATGATCCTCCTTCAAAGAGATCAGCATGTCGCCATCCTGCGGCCCGATGGTGCCGCTATTATTGTAGACGACGTTGATCGCGCTGACCGGCAGGCCGATATTGTCGGTGATGCTGTTCAGCTCGTCCGCGGGCACGATCTCTCGCACCGCCCGTCCGATCCGGTCGAAACGCGCGGCGGTATCCTCGATCCGCGCACCGACCGGCACGCGCACATGCATGGCGATCTGCCCTGAATCGACCGACGGGAAGAAATTGCTGCCCAGCATGGGTAGCAGCAGGAAGGACAGGAGCACGACCGCCATGAAGCCCAGCAGGAAGGGCTTGCGCACAGCCAGCGCCCGGCGGAGCAGGCCGATATAGCCGCTGCGAATCTTCTCGAACCGCACCTCGAACCCGCGCTGGAACCGCACCAGCGGATTGCGGGAGGTGGACTCGCCCGACAGATGCGAATTCTCGTCATGCAGCTGGTGTGGTTTGAGCAGATACATCGCCATGGTCGGGACCAGCGTGCGCGACAGGATGAAGGACGCGATCATCGCAAACACCACGGACAGCGCCATCGGCACGAACAGGAAGCCAGCGACACCGGGCAGGAAGAACATCGGCACGAACACGATGCAGATGCACAGCAGCGACACGAAGGCCGGAACCACGATCTGCGCCGCGCCGTCGAGGATGGATTCGACCACCCCCTTGCCCTGTTCCAGATGCCAGTTGATATTCTCGATAGTCACAGTCGCATCGTCGACCAGGATGCCGACCGCGAGCGCGAGGCCGCCCAGAGTCATGACGTTGAGCGTCTGCCCGAACGCCGCCAGCGCCGCGACCGCCGCCAGGATCGCCAGCGGGATCGACAGCGCGATGATGACCGTCGAGCGCCATGAACCCAGGAACAGCAGGATCATCAGCGAGGTCAGCGCAGCGGCCAGCGCGCCTTCGAAAACGACACCCTCGACCGCACCCTTCACGAACAGCGACTGGTCGCCGATGGGCAGCAGCTTCAGGCCTGCAGGCAGCGTCGCGGAAATGCCCGGCAATGCCGCCTTCACCCCGTCCACGATAGCAAGCGTAGAGGTCGCGCCGTTCTTCAGCACGGTCAGCAGCGCCGACCGCTGGCCCTCGACATGGACGACATTCTGCTGCGGTCCGCTGCCGTCGCGGACATAGGCGACGTCGCGCATATAGATGGTCGCGCCGTTCACGACCTTGACCGGCAGGTTGTTGAGCGCCTCGACGGATCCCGGCGCGTTGTTCAGCCGCACGCTATACTGCGTCGCGCCGATCTTGACGAAACCGGCCGGGTTGATCTGGTTCTGCGCGGCGATGGCGGTGCCGACATCCTGTGCGGACAGCCCCCTCGACTGCAGCGCCAGCGGGTTCAAATCGATCTGGATTTGCCGCTGCTTGCCACCCGACGGGAAAGGCATGGCGAGGCCGGGAATGGTGACGAGCGACGGCCGGATCTGGTTCTGGCCGATGTCGAACAACTGCTGCTCCGACAGGCCGGAGCCCGACATGGCGATCTGGAGGATCGGCACGGTCGACGCGCTATAGTTCAGGATCAGCGGCGGCGTGATGCCCGGTGGCATCTGGCGCAGCACCGTTTGCGACACGGACGTCACCTGTGCTGTCGCGGTGCGGATATCGGCGCCCGGCTGGAAGTAGATCTTTACGATGCCCATGCCCTGGAGCGACTGGCTCTCGATATGCTCGATATCGTTGACCGTGGTCGTCAGCACGCGCTCATAAGGGCTGACGATGCGGTTCGCCATGTCCTCGGGCGGCAGGCCGGAATATTGCCAGGCGACCGCAATCACCGGGATGCGGATATTGGGAAAGATGTCCACGGGCGTCCGGACGGCGGCCAGCATGCCGATTATCGCGATCAAAATGGCCATGACGATGAAGGTCAGTGGCCGATTCAGCGCAATCTTGACGATACCGATCATTCACGACTCCCGGACACGCGGCTGCTGCGTCCGAAGGGACGCCGCCGCGCAGATGAATGATCCTCCCCCGATCTTTTCGATCCGCCATAATCTGCGCCACCCATCCATCATCGATGGCAAGCGCGAGGAACCCCTCCACTAGACGATGAGTGGCATCCGAAAACCCAAATGTTCCGTTGGCCCTTCCGCGTCCAATATATAATAAAGCATGATCCATATATAATGAGACATGATCGATGGACCTTCGGCACCTTCGCTATTTCCTGTACGTCGCGGAGGAATTGCATTTCAGCCGCGCGGCGCAGCGCCTTGGTATCTCCCAGCCGCCGCTCAGCCAGCAGGTCCGCGCGCTGGAGGAGGAACTGGGCGTCCGCCTGTTCGACCGCACCAGCCGCCGTGTCCGCCTGACCGATGCCGGGCGGCTGTTCGAGCCGGAGGCGCGCCGCACGCTGGCGCAGGCCGAACGGGCGATGCAGGTGGCCCTGCGGGCGCAGCGCGGCGACGTGGGGCAGCTTGCGCTGGGCTTCACCACCTCGGCCCCCTTCGTGCCGTGCATAGCCGGTGCGCTCTACCGCTATCGGCAGCTTTATCCCGATGTGGCGATGACCCTGAACGAATTGGGACGTGACCAGCAGATCGCGGCCCTCGCCAACGGGCAACTCGACATCGGCGTTCTGCGGGACTTTCCTGCCCCTGCCCTGCCTGACGGCATGGTGGCGCATCGCCTGCTGACCGAAGACATGGTGCTGGCGCTGCGCGACGACCACCGGCTTGCCATCGCCGCCGCCAATCCATCCATCGCCGACCTCGCCGAGGAACCCATGGTGCTCTACGGCGCGCCCACCGGCACGGGTTTCAACGAGCATTTCATGATCCTGTGCGAGCAGGAGGGTTTCGCGCCGCGCATCGCCCATGCGGCGCAAAGCCTCGCGACGCTGCTCGGCCTGGTATCGGCCGGGTTCGGCCCGACCATCGTGCCGCGCTCCATGGCCCGGCTGCATGTCGACAATATCGTCAACCGCACCTTCGACCGGCCGTTCGCCAGTTCCCTCTGGCTGATCCATAATGCGGACCTGTCGACCACCGGAGCGGCGTTCCGCGATACGGTACTGGCGGAGGCTATGGCGCCTCGATAGTGCGCCGCGCCTGCATCCACCATGCGAGCGAGGAGCAGAACAGCGCCCAGCCTGCCCCCACTATCCATCCCGACAGCACGTCGGTCGGCCAGTGCACGCCCAGATACAGGCGCGACAGGCCGATGAGGAAGGTCAGCAGCATCGCCGCCGCGACGACATAGACACGCACCGCGACCGACGTGACCGAGCGCGCGATCAGCACCGCCAGCGTCAGATAGACGATGGCCGAATTGGCGGCATGGGCGCTGGGGAAACTGGCGTTGGAGAAGCTCGTCCAATGCTCGACCACATTGGGCCGGGGCCGGTCGATCACGCCTTTGAGCAGCCGCACGAGCAATGTTCCCGCCGTCACCGCGACGACCAGGAACAGCGCCATGCCATGCCGGCGCGCGGTGAACAGGAAGCCTGTCACCAACAGCACCAGAACGGCCAGCGTGAAACCGTCGCCCAGCCGCGTCATGCCCAGCACAAGCCCCGTGAATGTCGTATCCACCCCGGCCATGGACCGCAGCCACCGCAGGATCGCGCCATCGAACGCCATGGTCTCACCCTCGGCGATCTCCGACGCGAGTTTCATTACGACCAGCAGCACGGATGCCACCGCGCCGAAACCCACCAGCGCGACAAGCTCCGGCCGCCGTCTCATGATCGCCGATATCCGCGCCAACAGTCCCTCCATCTGGAGGGCGTGTCTGGCAGCTTATCCGGCCGTTGCCAATGTCACAGCAGGAAGTCGTAGGCAGCCAGCGTTTCCACGCCCGCCACGGCGAAGGTAAAGTCCGCCATCCCATCGCCGTTCACATCGCCCGAGACCTGGAGCCCGCCGTCGCCCATGGTCGCGCGCAATTGCCCCGCGACACCACTGAACGCCGCCGCGCCGATATAGCTGAACGCATTGTTCCCCGCCGCGGTGGTCGAGGCGTCGATGCCGCTGAGGTCGATCC
The DNA here is from genome assembly GCA_040508315.1 of Sphingobium sp. Classification (GTDB taxonomy): domain Bacteria; phylum Pseudomonadota; class Alphaproteobacteria; order Sphingomonadales; family Sphingomonadaceae; genus Sphingobium. Next base: position 9,959 of record JBEVNC010000043.1, on the reverse strand, counting down.
TGTCGCCCGAGGCAAAGTCCATGATCCGGTCGCCCTGTGCATCGCTGGCGCTGGCGAACACGAACCTGTCCGATCCGGTCCCGCCGAACAGCATGTCCGCGCCAGCGCCGCCATCCAGCACGTCATTGCCGCCGCCGCCATAAAGCTGGTCCGCCCCGCCGAGGCCGTAGAGCGCATTGCTGCCGCCATTGCCGCCGATGCGGTTGTCGCCCGCATTGCCGGTGCCGTCGATATGGCCCGTCCCCATCAGGCTGAGCCGCTCGACATTTGCGGAAAGGCCATAGCTGACCGTCGCATAGACGATGTCCGACCCGCCCAGCGTGCTGGCGTCCGTCTCGACCACCAAATCGCCTGCATCGTCGACATAATAGCTGTCATGGCCACTGCCGCCCTCCATCCGGTCGGCGCCCGCGCCGCCATCGAGCAGGTCGTTGCCCGCCGCGCCATAGAGCTTGTCACTGCCCGCCCCGCCGTAGAGGCTGTCATGACCCGCACCGGCATATAATTCGTCCGCGCCGTCGAGGCCCGAGAGGATATTGTCGCCGCTATTGCCCGACATGCGGTTGTCGCCCGCATTGCCGGTGGCCGTCAGGTTCGCCGTGCCGGTCAGGCTCAGCCGCTCGACACTGGCGGTCAGCGTGTAGCTGATGGTGGAATAGACGATGTCCAATCCGCTGAGCGCGCCGGACTGCTCGACCACCATGTCGCCGCTATGGTCGACATAATAAGCATCGTCGCCGTTGCCGCCTTCCATCCGGTCGGCATTGGTGCCGCCGTCGAGTATGTCATTGCCGTCGCCCCCGTCGAGGAAGTCGACATTCGTGCCGCCATCGAGATAGTCATGACCCGCCTCGCCATAGAGCCGGTCGTCCTGCGCCCCGCCATGGAGCCGGTCATTACCGCCACCGCCGTAGAGCAGGTCCATGCCCGACAGGCCGTTCAATATGTTGTTGCCGCTATTGCCGGTCATCCGGTTGTCGTTGTTGGCGCCGGTCCCGTCGATATTCGCCGAACCGGTCAGCACCAGATTCTCGATATTGCCGGTCAGCGTGTAGCCGATCGCGGCATTGACGGTGTCCACGCCGCCATTGGCCAGTTCGACCACCACATCCCCGGCATCGTCGACATAATAGCTGTCGTCGCCCTCACCGCCCTCCATACGGTCCGCGCCCGCGCCGCCGTCGAGCATGTCGGCACCCGCCCCTCCCTTGAGCAGATTGGCATTGGCATCGCCCGTCAGCCGGTCGGCATAGGCGGTGCCGATCAGGTTCTCGATGCCGATCAGCGTATCGACCCCGCCTGCTCCGGTATTCTGCGCACCGGTCTTCGCGAGTGATACGGTCACGCCCGCATTCAGCCCCGCATAGCTCACCTCGTCGGTGCCGGCGCCACCGTCGAACGTTTCATTCGCCGCGGTGCTGACGAACTTGTCATTGCCACCATTGGGCCGCGCACCCACGGTAATGCTGACGGTCGCGGTGTCGGAGCCGCCCTGTCCGTCGCTCACGGTGTAGCTGTAGGACGCCGCGCCCGAGAAGCCCGTCGCCGGGACGAAGGTGATGACGCCATCGACCAGGCTGACCGTCCCGCCCACGGCATTGCCGACCGACAGGATGGACAGCGCATCGCCGTCCCGGTCGCTGTCATTTGCGAGCAATTGCGCGGCATTCAGCGACAGTGCGGTCTGATAGCCGGTGGCGAACGGCCCGTCATTCACCGCGTCGGGCGCGTCGTTCACCGGCGTCACGCCAATCGTCACCGTCACTGGTTGCCCCGGCGTCTTGCCGTCCGTGGGCCGATAGGTGAAGCTGTCGGCGCCGTTATAATGTCCGGTCGGCTTGTATACGAACGATCCATCCGCGTTCAGCGTCAGCGTGCCATGCGAAGGCCCGCTGACCAGCTGCGCGGTGATCGGATCACCATTGGCGTCGCTGTCATTCTTGAGCACGCCATTGGCCGCGCTGACGGCCAGCGTGCCATCCTCGGCCATGCTGTAGCTGTCCGCCGCGCCTGCCGGCGGGGTATTGGCCGGGCCGCTCACAGTGATGCTGACTGTCGCGGTGTCCGTGCCACCCTTCCCGTCGCCGATGGTGTAGCTGTACGAGGCCGCACCCGAATAGCCCGCCGTCGGCGTGAAGGTCACGACCCCGTTCACCAACGACACCGTACCGCCGACCGCATCCTGCACGGACAGGACCGACAGCGCGTCGCCGTCCACATCCTTGTCGTTCGCCAGAAGCTGCGCCACCGTCTTCTGGAATGGCGTGCCCTGCGCGGTCGTGAACGGCCCGTCGTTCACCGCATCGGGCGCATCGTTCACGCCATTGACCCGCAGCGTCACCGTCACCGGCTGGCCGGGCGAGGTGCCGTCGGTCGGGCGATAGGTGAAGCTGTCGGTCCCGCTATAATTGGCCTTGGGCACATAGCTGAACGATCCATCGGCATTCAGCGTCAATGTCCCGTTCGCCGGACCGCTGACGAGTTGCGCGGAGACCGCATTGCCATCCGGGTCGCTGTCATTCTTCAGCACGCCATTGGCGGCTGTGACGACGAGCATGCCGTCCTCATCGATCGTGTAGCTGTCCGCCGTCCCCTTGGGCGCGTCGTTCACCGGGGTCACGTTCAGCGTCACGGTGACGGGCGCGCTGTCCACCTTGCCGTCATTGGCCTTATAGGTGAAGCTGTCTGGACCATTATAATTGTCATGCGGGCGATAGACGAAGGAGCCGTCCGGGTTCAGCGTCAGCGTTCCATGCTGCGGCCCGGTGACGAGCAATGCGGTCAGCACGTCCTGCGGATTGGCATCACTGTCATTGGCCAGCACGCCGCTATTGGCAGGCACGCTCAGCACTGCATCCTCTGCCAGACCATAGCTGTCGGCCTGCGCGACCGGAGCCTCGTTGGGCGGCGGCAGCGGTGCCTTGACCGTCACATGGGCCGTGGCCGTCGCGGTGCCGCCCGTGCCGTCGCTGATCGTATAGGTGAAGGACGCCGGGCCGGAATAGCCGGTCGCGGGCGTGAAGACGATCTTGCCGTCCACGATGGACACGGTGCCGTTGACGCCGCCCTGTACGGAAACCAGTTTCAGCGGATCGCCATTGGGATCGCTGTCATTGGCCAGCAGCGCAGCAGCCGTCGTCTCCAGCGCCTTGTTATGATCCACGGTGAAGGCATCCGCCACCGCGACAGGCGCCTGATTCTGGTCGTCGTTCAGGATGGTGCCGGTGCCCTCCCCATCGCCGATCCTGCCGCCCGTCGCGGTCAGCAGCTTGAGGATGAAGTTCTCGTCCATCTCTGCCGCCATGTCGCCGCGCACGGTGATGCTGATGGTCTTCGACGTGTCGCCCGCCGCGAACTGCACGATGCCGGACGCCGCATTATAGTCGCTCCCCGCCGCCGCGCTGCCGTCCACCGTCTGGTAGCTGACGCTGACCGGGCCGACCGCCGCCTTGTCCAGCGTGATGGTGAAGGTCAGCGTCCGTGTACCGGCATTGCCCTCCGCGATCTGCGCGTCGGAGATGGAGGCGGTCACGTCGTCGTTCAGGATGGTGCCCACGCCCACCCCGTCGAGGATGGTCGCGCCGGACGGATTGTTGAGCGTCAGGCTCAGCGTCTCGTCCACCTCATTCGCCGCATCGCCGTTGATGGGGACATAGATGATCTTGGCCGTCTCGCCCGCGCCAAAGGTCAGCGTACCGCTGCGCGCGCCATAGTCGCTGCCCGCCGTCGCGGTGCCGTTGACCGTCTGATAGGCGACCGAGACGCCGCCCGCGCTCGTGCCGATCAAGCTGACGGTGAAGGCCATCATCTTCTGGCCATTGTCGCCCTCCACGATAACCGCGTCGGAGACCGTCAGGAACGCGCCCTGCGCGGTGCCATCGGAAAACTGGAGCTTCTCGACATTGGTCAGGAAGTCCACGCCGTCGCGGTTCGCCACCCGGTCGCGCACGGTGATGCCGCCATTTTCGGCGACGATCTCATATTCCGAAATCTTGCCCTCGAAGATCGCGGTGTCGATCTCCGTACCGCCGTCGATGGTGTCGTTGCCTTTGCCGCCGGTGATCGTGTCACTCAGCGCGCCGCCCTGGATGCTGTCATTGCCCAGGCCGCCCTTGAGCGTATCCGCGCCATCCTGACCCAGCAGAATGTCGTCGCCATCGTCGCCGTTGAGCGTGTCGTTGTCGGCCCCACCCTCCAGCGTGTCATTGTCGTCGCCGCCGTTCAGATTGTCCGCGCCGAACCCGCCGCGCACGATATCCGGGCCAGCGCCGCCATAGAGGCTGTCGTCGCCCTCCTGCCCTTCGAGTATGTCGTTGCCACCCTCGCCATGGAGCTGGTCGCCGTCGATCCCGCCATAGAGCGTGTCTCCGCCCTCGCCGCCATAAAGATAGTCGCTGCCCTGCTCACCATAGAGGCTATCGGCGCCATTCTGCCCGTACAGGCTGTCATTAGCGCCGCCGCCGCGGATCGTGTCGTTGCCATCGACGCCCCAGATGGAATCGGCCGCCGTGCCACCCTGCAGCACATCGTCACCCGGCGTGCCGCGCTCGGACAGGAATATGTCGGCATGGAAGTCGTTCGCGGTCAGGCTCACATGACCCGCAATGTCGAACACCAGATCGTCGGCATCCAGTTTGCCGTCATCGTCCAGGTCGACATAGACGCGCGTGAAGGGACCATCCGGCCCGGTCTCATGGCTGAACGCTATGTCGTGGAAGGCGTCGCCTGCAAAGGGCAGCGCATCCCCGACCTTGACCCCGGAGGGCAGCGCGACCGGATTGACCGCATAGCGTTTCCCATTGCCGTTCAGGCCAGCGATGGACAGCTTGTCGACGCCCTGCTCGAAATCGACGATGCGGCCCATATTGCCCAGCACGGACAGGTCGCTGCTGTTATACCAGGTCCAGAAGGTATCCGCGCCAGCGCCGCCCGTCGCCTTGTCGCCCGCGCCGAAACGCAGGCTGTCATTGCCGATGCCGCCGTTCATCGCGTCGGCGCCTGCACCGCCATCGATGCTGTCATTGCCCTCGCCGCCGATGATGATGTCGGCGCCATTGCCACCGTTCAGCGTGTCGTTGCCATCGCCGCCGATCAGCGTGTCGTCGCCATCCTCGCCGACCAGCCGGTCATTGCCGAGACCGCCGGTGATGACGTCCTTGTCCGCGCCGCCATCGACATAATCGTCGCCTTCGCCGCCATCGATGACGTCCCCGCCATCGCCCCCATAGATGGTGTCGGCGCCGAGACCGCCGGTGATGGTATCTTTGCCGGACCCGCCCTGAAGATAATCGTCGCCATCGCCACCATCCACCACGTCGTCGCCCGCCTCACCGCGCAGGTCGTCGCGGAAGTCCCCGGCGCCGCCCTTCAGCGTGTCGTTACCCTCACCGCCATAGATTTCGTCTTGGCCAAGCCCGCCGTCGATGATGTCATCGCCGCCCGCGCCGGAGATGATGTCGCGGCCTTCGCCACCGTTGATGGTGTCCTTGCCGCCCAGGCCATAGATGGTGTCGTTCCCTGTTGATCCCTCGATAAAATCATCCCCTTCCGACCCGCGCAGGATCTGGAGAAGCCCCGCCTGGAAATCGGCGGTGTTGAAGTGGATCTGGCCGTCGAACCGCACGACGATGTCGCTCGCATCCAGCTTGCCGTCGTCATTGACGTCGAGGATCAGATAGGTGCTGAGACCATCCGCGCTGAAGCTGTACAGGATATCGTGCAGGCCATCGCCGCCATTGCCGAGGATGGTCTGGGTCGGGCCGCTGGTGCTGAGTGTGCCCAGCGCGCGATTGCCCGCATTGAACACATAGTTTTTGCCATTGCCGTTGATGCCGGTGAAGGCAAGCTGGTCCGACCCCTGGGTGAAATCGGTGATCCGCGCCATGCTCGCCAGCGCGGACTCGTTGGCGTTGTAGAAGGTCCAGAAAATGTCGTTGCCCGACCCGCCGGTGACCACGTCATTGTCGCTGAAACGGATGCTGTCATCGCCGCCGCCGCCATCGACCGTATCAGCCCCGGCCTCGCCGACCAGCAGGTCGTTGCCCTCGCCGCCGACGAGCGCGTCGTTGCCACCGCCGCCATAGACGGTATCGTCCTGATCGCCGCCGTCGATGCTGTCATTACCCTCGCTGCCGTACAGCCGGTCCTTGCCCGCGCCGCCCGCGATAGTGTCGTCCTGCGCGCCGCCGTCGATATAATCGTCACCGTCGTCGCCCTGCACGATGTCGTTGCCGTCGCCGCCATACAGGGTGTCGTGGCCGATGCCGCCATACACCTTGTCCGCGCCTGCGCCGCCGCTCAGCTGGTCGTCGCCGGCCTCGCCATAGAGGCTGTCATTGCCCGCCTCCCCGTACAGATCGTCGCGGAAGTCACCCTCGCCGCCGCGCAATATGTCGTTGTCCGCGCCGCCATAGACGATGTCATATTCGGCGCCGCCGTCGATGGTGTCGTCGCCCGCGCCGCCGAACAGCACATCCTTGCCGCCCAGCCCGTTGATGATGTCGTTGCCGCCCACGCCGTAGATGGTGTCCACCTCCGCCGTGCCGTTGAGCACATCCGCACCCTCGCTGCCGCGCACCACCTTGAACAGCCCCGCCTCGAAGTCGGCGGCCGTGAACTCGACCGACCCGTCGAACCGGACGACGAGGTCGTCGGCGTCCAGCTTGCCGTCGTCGTTCAGGTCCACGACCATCCAGGTCGTCAGGCCATCGGGCGTGATCGAGTAATAGATGTCGTGCAGCCCGTCGCCCGCATTGCCGAGGATCGTCTGGTTCGGGCCTGACGTACTCAGCACCCCGAGATTGCGGCTGCCCGGATTGAAGACGAAGGTCTTGTTATTGCCGTTGATGCCATTGATGCCGATCCGGTCGATGCCCTGCTGGAAATCGGTGATCCGCGCATGGTTGGACAGAGTGGACGCATCGCTGTTGTAGAAGGTCCAAAAGAAGTCCGCGCCGGTGCCGCCGGTCACGCTGTCATTTTCGGTAAAGCGGATAAAATCGTCGCCCGCGCCGCCGTCCAGCGTATCGATGCCGCTGCCGCCGTCGAGGCTGTCCGCGCCCTCGCCGCCGATCAGCCCGTCATTGCCAGCACCGCCATAAAGCGTGTCATTCTCCGCGCCGCCGTCGAGCAGATCATTGCCCGCATCGCCGTACAGCGTGTCCTTGCCTGCCTCGCCCCACAGCTGGTCATTATCGTCGCCGCCGCGCAGCGCATCGACGCCGATGCCGCCCCATGCCTTGTCGTCGCCTGCGCCGCCATCCAGCGAGTCGTCGCCAGCCCCGCCGCGCAGTTCGTCCTTGTCCGCCTGACCGTAAAGAACATCGTCGCCCTCGCCGCCATCCAGCTTGTCGTCGCCGACGCCGCCGTACAGTTCGTCGCGGAACGCCCCGTCGCCGCCCGTCAGGACATCATTGCCCGCATCGCCATAAATCTTGTCCTGGCCCTGGCCTCCGTCGATCGTATCATTATCGTCGCCGCCATAGAGCGTATCCGCACCGCCAGCCCCGGTGATGACGTCATCGCCGCCCATGCCATAATAGGTATCGATGCCCTCCGTCCCCGGCATCACGTCACTGCCCGCGCCGCCGCGAATGACGGAGAAAGTGTCCACGAACATGGACGACGACAACTCATGCTGCCCGTCGAGATAGATGAGGAGATCGCCGGTCGAGAACACGCCATCGTCGTTAACGTCCACCGCGATACGCGTGGTGTTGGTCGCCGCGTCATAGTCCCAGATCGCATCGGCCAGCCCGTCGCCTGCCAGCGGAAACTGCACGCCGCCATTGCCGAACGTCCCGTCGAAGAAAAAGGGTTTATAGCCATACCAGGCCAGCGGCTTGGTGGTGTTGATGCCGAGTTGGATCTTGTCCTGCGTCGGATCGAAATCGGTGATGCGGTTGGGACCGGCCGCCGATGAGGTTTCGTTGGTGACGACGAAGCGGTCGGCACCCGCGCCGCCGCTCAGGACATCGCGGCCACTGCCTGCATAGAGCGTATCGTCGCCATCCTCTCCGTAAAGATAGTCGACCACACCGTCATTGCTGTCGGTATCGGTCCCGCCCATGATCGTGTCGTTGCCGGTCCCGCCATAAAGCGTATCCGTCCCCGCCCCGCCGCGCAGCGTGTCATTATCCTCGCCGCCATGGAGCATGTCGTTGCCCGCATCGCCGCGCAGGTCGTCGCGCCCCTTCTCCCCATGCAGCGTATCATTGTCGTTGCCGCCGTAGAGATTGTCGGCGTCGTCGCCGCCCCACAGCAGGTCGTCGCCGTCATTGCCGTTCAGCGAGTCCGCCCCGGTGCCGCCATACAGCTTGTCCTTGCCCGCCCCGCCATTCAGCGTGTCGCCGTCCGCCTCGCCATGGAGGATATCGTCGCCCTCGCCGCCGTTCAGCGTATCGCCGCCCTCGCCGCCATAGAGCGTGTCGGCCTCCGCATCGCCGTTCAGCGTGTCGGTTCCGATCCCGCCGTAAAGCGTATCCTCGCCAGCGCCGCCATGGATGGTGTCGTTGCCGCCCAGCCCCTGAATGACGTCATTGCCGCCAAGGCCGAAGATCGTCTCCCCGCTCGCCGAGCCGAGGATATTGTCCGCTCCCTCCGTACCGCGCACGACGCTGAACGCCGCGTCGAAATCCTCCGGCTGGATGCTGTAGATGCCATCGAGGATGATGATCTGGTCGACCTCGCTGATGATGCCGTCATCATTGACGTCGACGGCGATGCGGGTCTGGCCGTTCAAGTGATCGTAGAAAACGTCTGCAAAGCCGTCGCCCGGATTGGGCGCCTGCACCGCGCCCGACCCCAGCACGAAAGGCCTGTAACCGGCAAAGGCCAGCGCCTTGCCGCCACTGGGCACCGGCAGGCGGATGAGATCGCCGCCGATGACGCCCGCGCCCTCGAAATCGGTGATGCGGTCGGCAGTGGTGGGCGAACTGTCGCTGCGCGCGGTCCCACGCCGAACCACGAAGACGTCGCTCCCCGCGCCGCCCGTCAGCACGTCCGCGCCCTGCCCGCCATCGATGACGTCATTGCCAGCGCCGCCGTTGATCGTATCGGCGCCCATGCCGCCCGTGATCGTGTCGCTGCCAGCACCGCCGGTAACGGCAAAGCGCCCGCTCTGCTCGTCGCTGCCGTCGAAGGCCAAGGTGTCGAGCGCGTCCAGCCCGCTGGCGTCCACCGTCAGCAGCGCCCCGTCCGCGACCGTCCCGTCATGCGTGACGATCCGGTAGCTGCGGCTGGCGGTGGCCACATCGTCGCCCTCCAGCACGATGCGCTCCACGTCCCGAACCGTGCCGTCGACCAGCGTGACATTATAATTGCCCGCCAGCCGCAATGTGTCGCTGCCAGCGCCGCCGTCGATCCGGTCTGCCGCGCCAAGGTCCGCACCCATCACGATGATATCGTCGCCGTCGCCCGCAACCACCGTATCGGTGCCGCCGCCGGTCAGGATCATGTCATTACCCTTGCCGCCCGTCAGCACATCGTCGCCGCCAAGGCCGCTGAGATAATCGGCCCGGTCGGCGCCGGTCAGCAGGTTCTTGCCATGATCGGCAGACGTCGTCGCCAATGCGTCGCCAACCTGCACAGTGCCGCCATCGGCAAAGCTGAGCGCAGCGGTGCGCAATTTCTCCAGCGTCATGCCGGTGAGCGTCACCGACTTGCCGTCGATGCTGAGGATGAGGTTCGCGCCCGACTGGACCAGCGAGACACGCGCGGCCGCATAGGCAGCGCCAAAGGACAGCACATCGCTCGCGGCATCGAAGGCGATGCTGGTTCCCGCGACGGTCGCGAAATCATGGGTGATGTTGGGCATATCTATTCTCCCCTTGCACGCCGCGCGCGTGCCGATCCGATTGCAGCGCGCTCCGTTAGACCCTCGCGCGCGGGGCGCGATGGGACTTGCGACGGGGACGACGAAACTGCGACGAGGGCGACGAAACCCGCCAGTCGGCCAAAGA
>JBEVNC010000036.1:0-3847 GCA_040508315.1 Sphingobium sp. | reverse complement strand
CGTGCAAGGTCGGCCGTGACACCGATATAGATGGTGCCATGGGGTGCATCCGCCATGACGTACAGCCAGCCGCACTTCATGGACTATTGATGCAGGATGGTGTGGCGGGATGCCAGCCTGCGCTGGCATGACGGGAGTGTGTTCGCCGTGTCGCCACAAAGGTAGCGCGACGTTCCCGCTGCGCCTATCTTGAAGCCATAGAGATAGAAGGCTCGCTTCCCATGTCCACCTATGAAGATCGCCTGAAGGCGCTGAGAGTCGAACTGGAACGGCGCAAGCTCGACGGCTTCGTCGTCCCGCTGACCGATGAGCATATGAGCGAATATGTCGGCGCCTATGCGCAGCGGCTTGCCTGGCTGACCGGATTTCAGGGATCGGCGGGCAGCGCAGTGGTGTTGCCGGAGGCGGCGGCGATCTTCACCGATGGGCGCTACACGCTTCAGGTGCGCGAGCAGGTGGACGGGCGGCACTGGCAATATGTCGGCATTCCCCAGACCAGCGTCGCCGCCTGGCTGGGCGAGCATGCACCGCAGGGGGCGCGCATCGGCTACGACCCCTGGCTGCACACCCGCCGCTGGGTCGAGGATGCGACTGCGGCTCTGAAGGCGCGCGGGGCCGAGCTGGTGGCGGTCGATACCAATCCGGTGGACGCGGTGTGGCCGGACCGACCGGCCCCCGGCAAGGCGCTGCTGGAGGCGCATGGCGAGGAATATGCCGGACGGTCGAGCGCGGACAAGCGCGCGATGATCGCCGACTGGCTGAGGGCCAAGGGTGCCGACGCCGTAGTGCTGTCGGCGCTCGATTCGATCGCATGGGCGCTCAACATTCGCGGCAAGGATGTGGAGCGCACGCCCGTCGCGCTCGCCTTCACGCTGGTCCATGCCGATGGCACCGCCGACCTGTTCGTCGATCCGGCGAAGGTCGGGCCCGATCTTCAGGCCCATCTGGGCAATGCCGTGCGCTTTGCCGACCGTGCGGGCTTTGCCGACGCGCTGGAGGGACTGGCGGGCAAGACCGTCGCCGTCGATCCGCAGCGCGCGGTGGCGGCGATCTTCGACCGGCTGGACGAGGCGGGCGCGACCATCCTGCCGCTGCGCGACCCCACCATCCTGCCCAAGGCGATGAAGAATCCGGTCGAGATCGCCGGGCACAAGGCCGCCCAGTCGCGTGACGGCGCGGCGCTCTCGCGCTTTCTCCACTGGCTGTCGGTGGAGGGGCCCAAAGGCGGTCAGACCGAAATGTCGGCGGCCGAGCGGCTGCACGACTTCCGCCGGGAAAGCGGCCTGTTGATGGACCTGTCCTTCGACACCATCGCCGGGTCGGGACCGAACGGCGCCGTGGTCCATTACCGCGCGGAGGAAAAGACCAACCGCCCGGTCGAGACGGGCACGCTGCTGCTGGTCGATTCGGGCGGGCAATATCGCGACGGCACAACCGACGTGACGCGCACCGTCGCTATCGGCACGCCCACGGCGGAGATGAAGCGCAATTTCACGCTGGTGCTCAAGGGGCATATCGCTCTTGCCAGCGCCGTCTTCCCCGTCGGAACGAAGGGCGCGCAGATCGACGTGCTGGCGCGGCAATATCTGTGGGCCGAGGGCCTGGATTATGCCCATGGCACCGGCCACGGGGTCGGCAGCTTCCTGTCGGTGCATGAAGGGCCGGCGCGCATCGGCGCAGCCTCGGCGGACGGTGACGAGCCGCTGCGCGCCGGCATGATCCTCTCCAACGAGCCGGGCTATTACAAGGCGGGCGAGTACGGCATCCGCATCGAGAATCTGGTGCTGGTCGAACCGCGCGCGATAGCGGGCGGCGAGCGGGAGATGCTGGGTTTCGAGACGCTGACCCTTGCCCCTATCGACCGCGCGCTCATCGACCTGTCACTGCTGACGGCGGAGGAGCGGGCCTGGCTCGATGCCTATCATGCGCGGGTGCTGGCGCAGATCGGGGCGCAACTGGACGGTGACGCGAAGGCATGGATGGAGACGGCCTGCGCGCCGCTCTGATTCGGCCTAGCTCTCGCCTCCGTCCTCGGACGGCGGCGTCACGGCATCGCGTTCGCGTCCCTGCGCCTTGCGGCGGCGCAGATTGGCGCGCAGGGCGGCGGCAAGCCTTTCCTTGCGCGGATCGTCGGTCTTGTCGCTCATATGCGGCGGATAGCGCCTCCGACATCCCACGCGCAAGGCCGCACTGCCTTGACAGGTGCCCGCCACATCGGCATAGGCCCGGCTCCGACGACGCGGGGCACGTTTTCCCCTATGTCCGTGGGCTGCTGTAGCTCAGTGGTAGAGCGCATCCTTGGTAAGGCTGAGGCCGCGAGTTCAATCCTCGCCAGCAGCACCACTCCCCCTTTCTTGGTGGGGACCGCGTGTGAGAGCCCTTCGGGGCGGGATCGGATTTGTGACATCTTGGTTTTGTGCGCCGAAGAGAGTTGACGCGTAAATCCTCCCCCGCCGGGGGAGGGGGACCATTTGCGTATAATTTGGTGGTGGGGTATCCGCCCTCTCGATAGAGAGACACCCCTACGGGCTGCCACCCCCTTACAGGGGTCGTTGCATAATCATAAGTCATTCCCGCGCAGGCGGGAATCCAGAGTCGAGAGCGCAGTTTTCCGTGGCCCTGGATTCCCGCCTACGCGGGAATGACGATCGAGATGTTTATTTTGCGAATCTCCCGCAGGGAGGATTATGCCCCCCTCTCAAACCTTCTCGAACACCGGCAAATTATACTCCCCCGCCGAATCCTCGCAGCGCAGGAACGTCAACGCCACCGGCAGGTCGGGGGTGATGTCCGGCCAGCTGAAGCCCTGCGGGTTGCTGACGAACAGCGGGCCTTCTTCCAGTTCCACCAGGATCGTGTCCCACGGAATGGGGAAGGCGCCCTTGTAATAGTCGCGCTCGAAGGTCGCCCAGCTGATGACCTTGCCGCGGCCCGACATCCGTTCGAACGCCAGATCCTCCGATCCGCAATTCTCGCAGGCCTTCACCACCGGCCAGCTCAGTTCCGCGCAGGTGGCGCAGCGCTGGATGCGCAGTTCGCCCTTCTCGCAATATTGCCAGAAATCGTCATGGCCGGGGCCGAATTTACGGTCGGGTCGCTTATCCGCCATGTCTCAGGCTCCTCGCGTATAAATTATGGGATGGCATTGGTCGGTCTGGGCGAGCGAGGACATGGAGACTTCGATCCCCTCGATCTGGCGGTCGCCCGCCTCGTGGCGAAGCTGGCGCACCACTTCGGCCACATGGTTCCAGCCATGCATATAGGCCTCCGACATCATGCCGCCCGCGACGTTGGTAGGCATGCGGCCACCGACAGCCATTTCGCCCGCGCGGAACGCCGCCAGCCCTTCGCCGACGCCGACGAGGCCGAAGCCCTCCAGCTGATCGACCAGATGGATGGAGGCGGGGTCATACCCCTCGAAATGCTGCACGTCAGAGAGGGCGAGGCCGGCCATTGCGAACGCCTGCCGCCCCGATTCCTCGATCTGCGGTTTCAGCCGCTCGCGCACCAGATAGTGCAGCTTTTGCTTCTTGACCTTCGCGTCGCCCCAGCCAGCGACATGGACGGGATCGTGCGCCAGATCCCTGGCCATGTCCGCGCGGCGAACGATCAGGCAGACCGCGCCGTCATTGACCAGGCACATGTCGTACAGGTGCAGCGGCCGCACGATGTAGCGCGACGCCTTATAGTCCTCCAGCGACATGGGTGCGCGCATGGCCGCATTGGGATTGCCCATGGCGTTGCGGCGAAGTTGCATCGCGACCGCCGCCAGATCGTCCTCGGTCGTGCCGAAACGCTGATGATACTGGCCCACGATGAAGGCCCAGTGCGCCGCCTGGCTGCTCCA
>JBEVNC010000198.1:0-9089 GCA_040508315.1 Sphingobium sp. | reverse complement strand
ACCTGCTGCGGGCAGATATAATGGATATGCGCGTCGATGCCGCCTGCTGTGACGATCTTGCCCTCGCCCGCGATGACTTCGGTGCCGGGACCGACGATGATGGTGACGCCCGGCTGGATATCGGGATTGCCCGCCTTGCCGATGCCGACGATGCGGCCGCCTTTCAGCGCGATGTCCGCCTTGTAGATGCCGGTATAGTCGAGGATCACCGCGTTGGTGATGACGGTATCCACCGCGCCGCCGGCGTTCGTGACCTGGCTCTGGCCCATGCCGTCGCGGATCACCTTGCCGCCGCCGAACTTCACTTCCTCGCCCAGGATGGTGGCGTCGCTCTCGATCTCGATGATGAGGTTGGTGTCGGCCAGGCGCAGGCGGTCGCCCGTGGTGGGACCGAACATGTCGGCATAGGCCGCGCGGGACATGCGATAGGGCATTAGCGGCGGCCTCCATGCTGGGGGATCGGGCGGGAGACAGGGTTTGATTCACGCGGAGACGCGGAGACGCGGAGACATTTCTCTCTGTGGCTCCGCGGCTCCGCGTGAACCGAATTTCGTTCGCGCGAAGGCGCAAAGGGCGCAAAGGCGATAGCCGCAACCTCTTTGCGTCCTTTGCGCCTTTGCGCGAAATATCTTGAGGAGGCTTCGCCTCGGACGAGCGGGGCGCGGATCACTCCACCACCCCCATAACCTTGCCCTGAAATCCAACGATGATCCGCCCGCCGCGCACCGGCACAAGGCTGACCTCGCGCGTCTGGCCCGGCTCGAAGCGCACCGCCGTTCCCGCCGGAATGTCCAGCCGCTGGCCCATCGCCGCGCCGCGATCGAAGATCAGGCCGTCATTGGCTTCCGCGAAATGATAGTGGCTGCCGACCTGTATCGGCCGGTCGCCGCTGTTCGCGACCCTGACCACCGTGACCGGCTGGCCCTCGTTCAGCACATGCTCGCCCGGCGCCGGGAGCAGTTCGCCGGGAATGATCTCGTCAACGGATCGGGTCATGGACGCTCACCAGCTTCGTGCCATCGGGAAAGGTTGCCTCGACCTGCACATCATGGATCATCTCCGGCACGCCCGCCATCACCTGATCGCGGGTGATGACATGCGCGCCCGCCTCCATCAGGTCCGCGACCGACCGGCCGTCGCGCGCGCCTTCCAGCACGAAGTCGGAGATCAGCGCGACCGCCTCCGGATAATTCAGCTTCACCCCCCGCTCCAGCCGCCGCCGGGCGACCATCGCGGCGGTGGCGAGCAGGAGCTTGTCCTTTTCACGCGGCGTCAACTGCATCTCAGCATCTCCAGACACGGGGCAAGGGGCGCCCGTCGCGTAACACGGCCAGGGCCGCGGCAATATCGTGGCGCAACGTCTCGCCATCGGGGGCGAGCAGCCGCACGGCAAGCAGGCCGTTCCATGTGCTCGCCGCCGCGCGGCCCTTCGCATGGTCGAGCGCCGCGCGCACTGGTTCGATCAGGCTGGACGCGCGGTCCGACGCGTGAACCAGCACCGCCATGGCGCTTGCCCCGCCGCCGGTCGCGGCGTGCGCCATCAGCGCGGACACATCGGCATCGAGGCTCAGCGCATCGGCATAGATCAGCCGCCCGCCGCGCCAGATGCGCAAACGGTCGCTGAGCGATCCGCGCCGCATCGTCTCGCCCATGGCGGCGCGGCCCAGCACGACCGCCTCCACACCCAGAAAGCTCACATTCTCCGCCAGCAGGACGCGCGTGTCGCGGCGCAGTCGCGCGCCGTCGAACAGGATCGTCTCCTGCGGCAGCCACTCCGCCTCGGCCCCCGCCGCCACGTCGATGCGCATGTCGATCGTCGAACCGAGCGCGAGCGCGCGATAGACTTTCTCCGCCGCCTGGCTGGTCACGGTCGCGCGCGTATCCGCGCCCCAGCCGATCGCCTGCTCGATCCGGTCGCCCTCGGCCACACCGCCCGCCGTGTTGATCAGGACCGCGCAGGGCGCCTCGCCCGGCGCCTCCCCGCGGGGCAGGCGCATGCGGGTGCAACCCGACTGGAAACTGCGGTCGATCACCGTCGCATCGCCGCGTCGCCGGAAACTGAGGTCGAGTACGCCGCGGCTGCGCAGCGAATGTGGCACCGCAGCATGCACCACGCCTTGGCGGGCGGGACTGGCGGCATCCGCAATGTCGAACCGTCGGTGCACGCATCACTCCTCAACGGCCCTGATTATGCGCCGCAAATGCCGTCGTTCAACGGGAATCTTGCCCGGCCGCATGGAGGATTTGACTTATAGACGGAGTCAAATGGCCGTCGTCCCCCGTGCCGCCGCAACCATCTAAGTCAAATAACCCATAGGGACAAAGTGCCGCACTGCACAATGATGTCCAAGTCATCGGGGGCAATCCGGGACGGCGATCATCACCGCCAATGCCCAGAGCGGCTGGCAACAACGGAGATCTCAATGCGCAAATTCTTGCAGAAGCGACAATTCATCGCCGCCGCGCTGGCGTGCACGGCGCTCGTCACCGCCTGTTCCAAGGGGCCCGAGGGCGGCAACGCCGCTGCAGGCGCGGCAGGCGACGTCAAGGTCGGCATCCTCCACTCGCTGTCGGGCACGATGGCGATTTCGGAAGTCACGGTGAAGAATTCGACGCAGCTCGCCATCGACGAAATCAATGCGGCGGGCGGCGTGCTCGGCAAGAAGATCGCCACCGTGGTCGAGGACGGCGCGTCCGACCCCGCCATCTTCGCACAGAAGGCGTCCAAGCTGATCGAGAATGACGGCGTCGTCACCGTGTTCGGCGGCTGGACCTCGGCCAGCCGCAAGGCGATGCTGCCGGTCTTCGAGAAGACGCAGAACCTGCTATGGTATCCCGTGCAGTTCGAGGGCAATGAATGCTCGCCCAACATCATGTATTCCGGCGCGCAGCCCAACCAACAGGCGCTTCCCGCCTATGACTGGGCCAAGGAAAAGGGCTATAAGAAGATCTTCCTGGTGGGGTCCGACTATGTCTATCCGCGCACCGCGAACCTGATCCTCAAAAAGCATATCGAGGCCGACAAGCTCACCCTGTCGGGCGAGGAATATCAGCCGCTGGGCGGCACGGAATTTTCCGGCGTCGTCGGCAAGATCAAGGCGGCCAAGCCCGACATCATCATCAACACGCTGAACGGCGACAGCAACGTCGCCTTCTTCAAGCAGATGGCGGCGGCGGGCATGACGTCCAAGACCATCCCGATCATGTCCTTCTCCATCGGCGAACAGGAATCCATGGCCATGGGTCCGGCGCTGCTCGACGGCAGCTACGCCGCCTGGAACTATTTCCAGAGCATCGACACGCCTGAGAACAAGAAGTTCATCGAGGCGTACAAGGCCAAGTTCGGCAAGGATGCCGTGCTGACCGATCCGATGGTCCATGGCTATCTGGACGTCTATATCTGGAAGGCCGCCGCCGAAAAGGCTGGCAGCACCGAGCCTGCAAAGGTCCGCGCCGCCGCCGTCACGCTCGACGCGATCCCGACCCCGCTCGGCACGGTCAAGTTCCTGCCCAACAACAGTCTGACCCAGACCGGCTACATCGCGCAGGCGCTGCCCGATGGCCAGTTCAAGATCCTTTGGGACAGCAAGAAGATGATCGATCCCGATCCGTACGATCCGGTCAGCTTCCCCGGCAAGACCTGCAAGATCGGCTGATCCGGCAAAAGGCTTGGCCGCGCGCAAGACCCCGACGCGCGGCCTGCTCCCGCCCTCCGGCTCCGGGAAACCGCTCTTAAAATCCTCCGGTTCCGGGGGGCGGCAGCTACCGCCTCATCACCCCGCCAACGCCATCAAGGAAAGGCAAGAAGATCATGGATGCAGTCTTTCTGACCGGCCAGCTCTTCAACGGCTTCAGCGTCGCGTCACTCTATATATTGGCCGCGCTCGGGCTGGCGCTCAGCTTCGGCCTGATGCGCGTCATCAACATGGCGCATGGCGAGATTTTGATGGTGGGGAGCTACCTTGCCTATCTCACCATCCAGTTCGTCCCCGGCCCGCTCGGCATTCTCGCCGGCATGGTCGTCGCCTTCATCGGCGCTGGCATATTGGGCGCGGTGCTGGAGGTCGGCCTGGTCTCCAAACTGACCGCGCGGCCGCTCGACACCTTGCTCGCGACCTGGGGCGTCAGCCTCATCCTGCAGCAGGCGGCGCGCGATATATTCGGCGCGACCGGCGTGTCGGTGACGGCGCCCGCCTGGCTGGACGGCGGCATGGACATTTTCGGCCTGCAACTGCCCACCACCCGCATCTTCATCATGGTCGTCGCCGCGCTCGTCCTGGGCGGACTGGCCGCGACATTGCGCTTCACGCGCATCGGCCTCCTCGTCCGCGCGGTCAATCAGGACCGGCCGACGGCAGCCGCGATGGGCGTCAACGTCCGCCTCGTCGACTGCTTCGTCTTCGCACTGGGTGCGGCGGTCGCCGGCGTCGGCGGTGTGGTACTGGCCTTGCTCGGCCCGGTGACGCCCAATGTCGGGCAAAGCTATATCGTCACTGCCTTCCTCGTCGTCATTCTGGGCGGTCTCGGCAGCATCGTCGGCACGACCATCGCCGCGCTGATGATCGGCCTGTTCATGGCCCTGTCCCAGATCTTCGTGGATGTCAGCCTGGCGCAGGTGCTCAGCCTGCTCTTCGTCATCCTCTTCCTCCAGTTCAGGCCGGCCGGCGTCATCGCCGTCAAATCCCGCGCCCTGGACGCCGAATAGGAGCCGCCCGCCCATGTCGCTCTCCGCTCCTTCGCTCAAAGCGATCAAACCCGTCGCCGGTGGCATCGCCCTGATCCTCGCGATCGCGGCGCCCTGGCTCCTCTCGCCCTATGACCTCAACCTGCTCGCCCGCTTCCTCGCGCTCTCGCTGACTGCCATGGGGCTGGTCCTACTGTGGGGCGAAGGCGGCGTGCTCAGCCTGGGCCAGGGCGTGTTCTTCGGCATCGGCGGATACGCCGTCGCCATGCACCTCAAGGTCACAGGACTTGCCGATGGTGAAGTGCCCGACTTCATGCTGTGGTCGGGGATCGAGGCGCTGCCCTGGTGGTGGGCGATCTTCAAAAGCCCGGTGGTCGCCATCCTCGCGGTGTTCATCGTGCCGAGCGTGGTCGCCGCACTCTTTGCCTGGGCGATCTTTCACCGGCGCATCGGCGGCGTGTATTTCGCGCTCATCACACAGGCTCTTGCGCTCGCCTTCGCCACATTGCTGGTCAGCAGCCAGGACAAGACGGGCGGCTTCAACGGCCTGACCGACTATCAGACGCTGTTCGGCTTCAACCTCAACCTCCCCTCCACCGCGGTCGGCCTCTATTTCGCGACGCTCGTCTTCGTGGTGATGTCGGTGGTCGGGCTGAAATGGCTGCTCGGCCGCCGCTTCGGCCAGATGCTGCGCGCCAGCCGCGACGGCGCCAATCGCCTCCGCTTCCTGGGCCATGACCCCGTTCCCTACAAGATCATGGCCTTCACCGTTGCGGCGCTTCTGACGTCCATCTCCGGCGCCTTGTTCACCCTGCATGCGGGCGTGATTTCCCCGGCGCTGGTCGGCGTGGTGCCCTCCATCGAGATGGTGATCTGGGCGGCGCTGGGCGGGCGTGAGAGCGTGATCGGCGCGATCGCAGGCACGCTGCTGATGAACTTCGCCAAGGACAAGATCTCCACCGCACTGCCGGAATTGTGGCTTTACGGCCTTGGTGTGATGTTCATCCTGGCGGTGACGATCCTGCCCAAGGGCCTCGCCGGCCTGTTCGGTCCCGACCATCCGTTCAAGCCCAGCCGCGCGGGCGACATGTTCGCCCGCTGGCGCAAGAGCCGGGCGGCGGAGCCCCTGCCCCCGCTCGCCACCGAAACCCCCGTCACCCAGCCCGAGGAGACCGTCGCATGACCGCCGCTCCCATGCTCCGAATGGAGAATGTCACCGTCGACTTCGACGGGTTCAAGGCCATCAACAACCTCTCGCTGACCATCGAAAGCGGCAGCATGACCGTGGTGATCGGTCCCAATGGCGCTGGCAAGTCGACCATGTGCGACTCGATCATCGGGCGCGTCCGGCCGACCGGCGGCAAGGTGTTCTTTCACGGCAAGGAGATCCAGAAGGAGAGCGAGCACGGCATCGTCGGGCTGGGCATCTGCCGCAAGTTCCAGACGCCGGGCGTTCTCGTCGCCCTCTCCGTCGTCGACAATCTCACCATCGCCGCGACGAAGGATAGGCGCTGGTGGAAAAGCTTCGGCACGTCCGGCCAGGTGGAGGCGCGCGCCCGCGCCGAGGAAATCCTCCACATGGTCGGCCTTGGCGAACGCCGCGACGCGCTCGCGGGCAATCTCTCCCATGGCGAGAAGCAGTGGCTCGAGATCGGCATGGTCGTGGCCACCGATGCCGAGTTGCTGCTTCTCGACGAGCCGACCGCCGGGATGGGCGCCGCCGAAAGCACGCAGACCGCCAATATCGTGAAGTCGCTGGTCGGCAAACATGCCGTCCTCGTCATCGACCATGACATCGATTTCGTCAGCCAGCTCGGCGGCCATGTCGTCGTGCTGCATCAGGGCCAGCTCCTGCGCGAAGGCACGTTGGCGCAGATCCGCGCCGACGAGGAAGTGGCCGCCATCTATCTGGGGAGGGCGAAATGACGGACCTGTTGAACCTGCGCAGCGTCAGCACCGCCTATGGCAAGGGGCAGGTCCTGTGGGACATCGCCCTCGACCTCAAACCCGGCGACAGCGCCACCGTGCTGGGCCGCAACGGCGTCGGCAAGACGACGCTGATGAAGACGATCATGGGCCAGCTGCCCTGCACCGGCGGCCATATCTACTGGCATGGCGACGAGGTGACGGAGATGAGCGCGCACCAGCGTTCGCGTGCCGGCATCGGCTTCGTGCCGCAGGGCCGCCATGTCTTCCCGCACATGACCGTGCGCGAGAATCTGGAGGTCGGCCTGTCCGCGCTCAACCGCAAGGGCTTTACCGGGCCAAAGAAAGTGCCCGACATGGTGTTCGAGCTATTCCCCAAGCTGACCCAGATCGCCGACCGCAAGGCGGGCGTGCTGTCGGGCGGCGAGCAGCAGCAGCTTGCCATCGGCCGCGCGCTGGCCGGGCAGCCGCAACTCCTCCTCCTCGACGAGCCGACCGAGGGCATCCAACCCAATATCGTGCAACAGATCGAGGATGCGCTGATGCGCGTGCGCACGGAACTGGGTGTCGCGATCCTCATCGTGGAGCAGAATCTCGACTTCGCCTGGGCCTTTGCCGACCGTTATTTCGTCATGCAGCGCGGCCGCATGGTCAAGGAAGGCAAGACGACGGAACCGGCCGACACCGTCGCGCACCTCGTCCATGTCTGAGTCAGGCGGCGGACGCCGCCCTCGCCGCGATCAGCTCCTCATAGCTGTCCTCGACCAGCGTGACATGGCTGAGCATCGCGGCGTGCGCGGCGTCGGCATCGCCGCGCAGAATCGCCGTCACCACGTCGTCATGCTCGGCATGGCTGCGGGGCGGGCGGCCTTCCAGGTGGAACTGGGCGCGGCGAAATGGGCCGAGGCGGCGGCGCAGCGCGGCGGTCATGTCGGCGATCACGGCATTGTGCGCGCCCGCATAGATCATCGTGTGAAGCTGGTGATTGGCGTCGGCAAAGGCCATGGCGTCGCCGCCCTTGGCCAGCAGCGCCATCTTCTCGTGCAGCGCGCGCAGGCGACGCCGTTCGGTGGTGGTCATGGAGATGGCGCACAGCCGCGCGCAGGTCGCCTCCAGCTCGCCCATGGCGACGAACAATTCCTCGAGCTGGCTGGGCGTGACCTCGGCCACGATGGCGCCGCGCCGCGGACGCATTTCGATCAGGCCCGTGGTCGCCAATTGCCGAAGCGCCTCACGCACGGGCGTCCGCGACACCGCATAACGCTGTGCGAGCAATTGCTCGTCCAGCCGCGAACCCGGCGCGAATTCGCCCGCCATGATGGCTTCGGCCAGATCGTCCGCGAGCTTGTCAGCCGCCGTAAGACTCAAGCGAACACTCCATTTTTGGACACCGGATCAACAAGTACCGAACGTCTCGGAAAGTCTTGCATACAAAAATGAAATCCTGACGACAACGCGCTTGCCGAATCGTGGATTGCATGCAATCTTTTCGTTACGCATACAAATAAGGGGCCCGAAACCAGCAAAAGCCGGTTCGGGGAGAGAGGATGTCTGGGCGCTAACCAAGACAGGGAGCGACCCAACATGCGTAAGATACTTTGTGGAATCGCGGCGCTTGCGCTTTGCGGTGTGAGCAGTGCTGCGTCGGCCGACGATGGCGACTGGGGCCTTCATGGCTTCGGCGATATTTCGGTCAAGAACAACTATGTCACGCCGCGCGGTCTGGTCGTCACGACCGAAGGCCAGGCTGTGCAGGTTCTCAACGGCCTCGTGCTGGCGGGTCCGGGCGGCCTCGCCTTCCACGCAGGCACGTGGGTCGATCTCAACCCCGGCTTCAGCCGCCGCGACGGCAATATCACCGCCGTGAACGAGTTCGACTTCTTCTTCGGTGTCAGCGGCCCCATTGCGGAGGGCCTGACCGCCGGCGTCGAGTATTCGCAGTTCATCTCGGGCCAGCCGTCCGTCGCGTTCCAGGACGAACGCAACATCGAGTTCAGCCTGAAATATGCGGACAACCCCAAGGGGACCTTCTCGATCAACCCCTATGCCAAGTTCTTCTGGGCGTTCGACTCCGAGTCCTCGACCGTCGTGCTCGGCAAGGCTGGCGGCACGTTCGACGTCGAACTGGGCGCGGTGCCGACCTTCAAGGGCGAAGGCTTTAGCCTGTCGGCCCCGACCTGGATCACGGTCGGCCCCGAAAGCTACTGGGGTCGCGGCGACAGCGCACTGACCGAGCCTGACGGCAATGTGGGCGTCATCTCCACCGGCCTGAAGGGCAGCGTGCCGCTGACCTTCCTGAAGGGCGGCGCGAGCGCATCGGTCTATGGCTTCGCGCAATATTATCACCTCGTGAACGACAATCTGGTCCGCGCGAAAGGGCTGCTCAACAGCGGCGACAGCGAGCGCGACCATGTGGTGTTCGGCGTCGGATTGAACTTCGGCTACTGACAAAAAATGAAAGGGGCGGCCGCAAGGACCG
>JBEVNC010000151.1:0-6829 GCA_040508315.1 Sphingobium sp. | reverse complement strand
CGCGAGCATCGCCAGCATGGGCGCGACATTCTCCTGCAACCCGGCATGGCGCGTCACTTCGGCGGCGGTCAGCGGCTGCTCGGCCGCGAACAATATCGCCTCTATCAGCCGCAGCCGGTCGTCCTGCATCATGATGGCGCGGCCGCACGCAGGTAGAAAGGCGCGAACGGCCCCGCCTGGCGTATGTCGATTCGCCGCTGCCGCGCCAGTTCCAGCGCCGCGACGAAGCTGCTCGCCCGCGCCGAGCGCCGCATCTTCGGATCGGCCGTCTCCGGCAGAAACGCCGCCAGTTCCGTCCAGTCGAGGCTTCGCCCGACCATCGCCGCGACCCGCGCAATGGCGGCCTCCAGCGTCATCACATTGCGGGCGGCGACGACATGCACCACCGGACGGTTGCGCGCGCGTATCTGCCCGTAGGTGCTGATGACGTCGTACAGGCTCGCCTGCCAGATCGATGCGGTAGGCCGGTGCAGCCCCTCCGGTTCCGGCCGCATGAACACGTCGCGCCCCATCAGGTCGCGCGCCATCAGCCGCGCCCCCGCCTCGCGCATCGCGTTCAGCCGCTGGAGCCGCAGTTGCAGCCGCAGCGCCAGTTCCTCCGGCGATGGATCGGGCTGCTCCGCCTTGGGCAACAGCAGCGCGGATTTGAGGTAGGCGAGCCATGCCGCCATCACCAGATAATCGGCCGCGACCTCCAGCTTGAGCGCCCGCGCATTGTCGATGAAGGCAAGATATTGCTCGACCAGCGCCAGGATCGAAATCTCGCGCAGGTCCACCTTCTGCCCTCGCGCGAGCGTCAGCAACAGGTCGAGCGGCCCTTCCCAGCTTTCGAAGGAGAGCGTCAGCACCTCATCGTCCCCGCGCGGCGCGGTGGGCAGCCCGTCCCAGTCGTCCTCAGCCGGGTCGAGCGGTTCCTCGCTCATGCCAATGCCAGCAAAGCGTCCCGCGTCGCGAGAATCGCCTCGACATCGGCATCGTCAGGCCCGGTCGCGATGGTCGCCATCGCCCGGTCGAGCCGCGCACGGCCTGCGTCGCCGATCTCCGGCAGCGCCTCGGCAATGGCGGTCATATCCGCCATCCGCCCCCAGCAGTTGAGCGCGATATCGCACCCCGCCGCGACGACGCCCGCCGCCAGCTGGCCCATGTCGCCGGAGAGCGCCTTCATGTCGAGATCGTCAGACATCAGCAGCCCATCGAAGCCGATGCGACCGCGGATGATGTCGCCGATCACTATGGGGGAAAGGCTCGCGGGCCGCTCGGCATCCCATGCGGTGTAGACGATATGCGCGGTCATCCCCATCGGCGCCCAGGCGAGGCTGCGGAAGGGGGCGATATCGACTTCCAGTTCCTCGGACGTCGCGGTGACGGTGGGCAGGTGGAGATGGCTGTCGACGCTCGCGCGACCATGGCCCGGCATATGCTTGACGATCCCGGCCACGCCGCCCGCGCGCAGTCCTTCCAGCACCGCGCGGCCTAGCGCTGCCACCTGCATCGGATCGCCGCCCAGCGCCCGGTCGCCGATGATGTCGCTCTGCCCCTCCAGCCGCAGATCGAGCAGCGGCAGAGCGTCCACATTGATTCCGACCTCCGCCAGCGTTGCCGCGATGGCACGGGCATTGGCGCGCGCAGCGGCGATGGCGCTGGACGGCGCGGCGGCATAGAGGCGGTCGAACGGTTCGGCGGACGGGAATTTCGGCCAGACCGGCGGCTGCATACGCGCAACGCGCCCGCCCTCCTGATCGATCATGACGAGCAGATCGTCCCGCCCCGCCAGCGCGCGCAGATCGTCGGTCAGCGCGCGAAGCTGCGCCCGGTCCGCGATATTGCGCCGGAACAGGATATACCCTGCCGGGTTCGCCTCCCGGAAGAAGGCGCGCTCGTCGGCGGTCAATGTTTCGCCGGAAAGGCCGAAAATCACGGGCTTCATCGTCTCACCCTCAATATTTGCGCCCTTCGCGTGCTCCTGCGCCGGGCGGTCAATTCACCACGATGCAGGTCTCACCCGCAACCTTGAGCCGTCCGCACAATGTGCTCGCGGCCGCCGCACCGCCCGCCCCGGCGAGCAATCGGTAAACTGTCGATCCGCCCACATCGGCCTTTTCGACCATGCTGGGCAGCAGCGCGAGATAGTCGAAGCGTTTGGAGAGCGTCTTCCACGCGTCGCGCGCACCCGATTCGCTGCGATAGGCGCCCAGTTGCACCATTGCCCCGTGCGTCGGGGCAGGCGCAGCGGGTCCGGCCACGGATGGACCGCTTGGCGCCGCGGCAATCGCCGCCGATGCGCCCGGCTTCACATCGCGCACGACCGATCCGCGCGAAATGCCGTCCAGCGGCGCTTCGGGCATGCGGCTCAGGTCGACATGGCCGTCGAGGTCCACGCCCTCGCTGGTCGCATAGAGCGTGTCGCCCGTACCCTTGAAACGCTTGCCTTTGTCCTCCGCGCCGCCGGGGATCGCGACCTTGTAATCGCCCGGTTCCGCGCGGATCAGCTTGCCCTCGCCGCTGCCGTCATGCGCGCCGAAACTGCGCAGGACATAGCTCCCGCCCATGATCGCGACCACCAGCAGCAGCGCAAGGATCGCCAGGCCGACGATCTTGCCCGGCGATCCGGCGCGATGGTCGATCTCTCCCGCCGGTTCCAGCCACGGACGCCGCTCGGTCTCGCCCAGCTTCAGCCCGTTGCCGTCCCTGTCGGTCATGCCAGCTCCGTCACGCCATCTCGTTCAGGGCCGCGACGCCCATCAGCGCCAGCCCGTTGCGGATAATCTGCCCTATCGCGCGGCTGAGGTACAGCCGCGCCGCGCTGGCCGCAGGATCGTTGGCGACGATGACGCGCAGTTCCGGCTTGTCATTGCCCGTGTTCCACCAGGCATGGAACGCACCGGCCAGATCGTAGAGGTAGAAGGCGACCCGATGCGGCTCGCGGTTTTTGGCCGCCGATTCGACGATGCGCGGGAAGTTCGCGGCGATCTTGACCAGGGCGATCTCCTCCGCGTTGAGCCGCGTCGCGTCGGCGTCCGGCAATTCGCCCAGCGCCTCGGCCGCCTTGCGCCCTAGCGAGGCGATGCGCGCATGCGCGTACTGCACGTAGAAAACGGGATTGTCCTTGGACGCTTCCACGACCTTGGCGAAATCGAAATCCATCTGCGCGTCGGGCTTGCGGGTCAGCATGGTGAAGCGCACCACGTCGCGCCCGACCTCGTTCACCACATCGGCCAGCGTCACGAAATTGCCTGCGCGCTTGGACATCTTCACCGGCTCGCCATCGCGCAGCAGCCGGACCATCTGGATCAGCTTGACGTCGAGCGGAACCTTGCCGCCGGTCAACGCCGCGACCGCCGCCTGGATGCGCTTGACCGTGCCCGCATGGTCGGCGCCCCAGATGTCGATCAACTGGTCGGCGGTCGCGGCCTTCTGGTAATGATAGGCCATGTCGGCGCCGAAATAGGTCCAGTTGCCATCGGACTTCCTGATCGGCCGGTCCTGATCGTCGCCGAATTTGGTCGAGCGGAACAGCGGCAGTTCCACCGGCTCCCATTCGTCGTCCGACTGCCCCTTGGGCTTTTCCAGAACGCCGTCATAGACGAGGTCGCGGGCGCGCAGAGTCGCCTCCGCCTCCTCGGGCTTGCCCGCCGCCTGCAACTCCGCCTCGGACGAGAACAGGTCGTGATGGATGCCCAGCAGCGCGAGGTCGGCGCGGATCATCTCCATCATCGCGGCGACGGCGCGGGTGCGGAACAGGTCGATCCACTCACCCTCCGGCGCGCCGACATAGCGGTCGCCAAATTCGGCGGCCAGCGCCTGCCCCACCGGCACCAGATAGTCGCCGGGATACAGGCCCTCGGGAATCTCCACCGTCTCGCCCAGCGCCTCGCGATAGCGGACATGCGCCGACCGGGCGAGCACCTGCACCTGCGCGCCTGCATCGTTCACATAATATTCGCGCGTCACATCATGACCGGTGAACGCCAGCAGCGTCGCCAGCGCATCGCCCACCACCGCGCCCCGGCAATGGCCCATATGCATGGGGCCGGTCGGATTGGCCGAGACATATTCGACATTGACGCGCAGGCCCGCACCCACGTCCGACCGGCCGAAGTCATCGGCCTCGGCATGGATGGTCGCGAGTTCCGCTTCCCAGGTCGGGCGGGTCAGCGTCAGGTTGAGGAAACCCGGCCCGGCAATCGCGACCGACTCCACCTCGTCCAGGGTGCGAAGTTCCGCCGCGATCAATTCGGCAAGCGCGCGCGGGTTGGTCCTGGCGGGCTTGGCCAGCACCATGGCCGCATTGATCGCCAGGTCGCCATGGCTGGCGTCGCGCGGCGGCTCGATGGCGATGGCGCGCCGGTCGAGCGCGGCGGGCAATTGGTCACTCTCCACCAACCTGTCGAGGATGGCGTCGAGATGCGAGGCGAAACGGGCGTAAAGGGTCATGGCATGTCCGAACGACTGGTCCGTTCGGGCCGAGACCTTTGCTCAGGGCGAACGGAGGGAAAAACTCACCGGGTCGCGTTATACTGCAACTGGGCGGCGGTCAGGTTGAAGCCGACGAGCAGCTCGAAGCTGGTCCTCGTGATGGCGTCGCGAATTTCGGGGCGGGCCAGCGGATCGACCGCCGCGTCATCGTCGCCGGGCTTGCGGCGTCGGCGCAGTTCGGTGACCACCTCGGGCGGCAATGTCGCGGCGGACTTGGTGACATAGCTCGATGCCGTCGCCGTCGTGCTGGTCCGCGCCGCGCCATCGGCGAAGCTGAGCGTCACCTGCCCGACCCGCTTGGCGACGATCGAACTGCCACCGCGCGCGATGACCGAGAAATAGGGGAAGGTCACGGTGCGCGCGCCGGCCGTGTTGCGGCGCGTGCCGGAAACGGTGAAGCGCCCCTCGGTATAAAGCTGGTCGCCGGAATCGGTGCAGGTCGTCTTCAGATCGGAGATCACCCCCACCACGTCGATGGCGTTGGCATCGACGCTGCCCGCCGGATTGAACAGGGTGATGTCGCCCGTCCCTGCTGGAATGGCCGCGCTGGGGCAGGCCGAGCGTACCTGGATGATGCCGCCCGTCTCGTCGATCTCGCCCTTGCGCGAGCAGCCCGAGAGAATTGCCAGCACCAGTCCGAGGCCGAGAAATGTCCGTGTACGCACCAGCGCCTGTCCTTACCCTTGGGGCCACCCCCCTGTCCGGGCGGCGAAGTCTCGGCATTTCCTTAGAGAGGGGGGCGACGAGTGGCAACCGCCATAGCGGTCAGGGCCGACCACGTGCATATGGCGGTTCGCCGCGTCCGCGGGCATAGGGGACGCCATGCACTTACAGAATTTCGACACCGCCGCGTTCCTTCGCGACTATTGGCAGAAGAAGCCGCTCCTCATCCGCAACCCCTGGGACGAGTGGACCAATCCGCTCGAGCCCGACGAACTGGCGGGCCTTGCCTGCGAAGCGGAGGTCGAATCGCGCCTCGTCAAGCGGCCGCGCGGCAAATGGGCACTGGACCATGGTCCGTTCGCCGAAGATCGCTTCGACGCGCTGGGGAAGAAACGGTGGACGCTGCTGGTGCAAGCCGTCGATCATCATGTCCCGGACGTGGCCGCGCTGATCGAGCCGTTTCGTTTCGTGCCCGACTGGCGCATCGACGATGTGATGGTCAGCTATGCCGCGGACGAGGGCGGCACCGGCCCGCATTTCGACCAATATGACGTGTTCCTGATCCAGGGCCTCGGGCGCCGCCGCTGGCGGGTCGGGCCGGTCTGCGATGCCCAGACGCCCCTCCTCCCCCATGACGAGCTGCGCCTGCTGGCCGATTTCGAGGCGACGGACGAATGGATATTGGAGCCGGGCGACATCCTCTACGTGCCGCCGCGCTTCGCGCATGACGGCGTTGCGGTCGGCAATGACTGCATGACCTATTCGGTCGGATTCCGCGCGCCGTCGCGTGACGAGTTGATCGCGCATTATTGCGACCATCTGCTGGAAGGGATCGCGGACGACGATCGCTATGCCGACCCGGACCTTGCGCCGCAGGACAATCCCGGCGAGATCGCCGCACCCGCGCTCGACCGGCTGCACGCGATGATCGCCGACGCGCTGCTCGACCGCGACGCCTTCGCACGCTGGTTCGGCCAATATAGCAGCGCGCCCAAATATGCCGAAGCCGACTGGCGGCCGGAGGAACCGCTGACGGTCGCCGAGATCCGCGCGCTGATCAGCGACGGTGCACCCCTGCTGCGCAATCCGGCCAGCCGCCTTTCGTTCGTGCGCAAGGATGGCGGGCTGCTGCTGTTCGCGGACGGCCAGAGTTTCGATTGCACGGGGGAGGAGGCGACCCTCGCCGAACATCTGTGCGCCCGCGGCGAGATAGAGATTGCAGCGGATCTGTCCGACGCGGCGCTTTCCCTGCTCGCGGCACTGCTCAATCAGGGCGGCATCGCCTTCGACGTGGAGGATTGAGGCATGGCGCGGCTCATCCTGTTCAACAAGCCTTACGGCGTCCTGCCCCAGTTCACCGACACCAAATCACCCTCGCCCCGCCCCACCCTGTCCGACTATATCGCGGTGCCCGGCGTCTATCCGGCGGGACGGCTGGACCGGGACAGCGAGGGCTTGCTACTCCTGACCGACGACGGCCGCCTTCAGGCGCGCATCGCGGACCCCAGGTTCAAGACCCCCAAGACCTATCTGGTGCAGGTGGAGGGCGATGCCGGCGAGGACAGTCTTGATGCCCTGCGCAAAGGCATCATCCTCAACGACGGCCCGACCCGCCCCGCGCTGGCCGAGCGCATTGCCGACCCCGACCTGTGGCCACGCGACCCGCCGATCCGCGTCCGCAAGAGCATCC
>JBEVNC010000118.1:0-5109 GCA_040508315.1 Sphingobium sp. | reverse complement strand
GCGCCTCTGCCTGCGCGAGCCGGGGCGCCTGCGCGGCTGCCGACGATTGTGCGGCTTCGACGCGAGCGAGGCGGTCCTTCAGGGCGGCGATCTCCGCTGCCTGCGCGCGCACCAGTTCGACGAGTTCCGCCGTGCTCGGCGCGGGTGGCTGGGCCAGTGCGGGCGTCGCGGCTATCAGGGGCAGGATGGCGCAGCCCGCGCGCCGGAAGGACGTCATTTCGCGGAGACTCCAGAAGCAAGGATCGCATTCCATTCGCTCAGGAAACGCTGGCGCTTTATGCGGTCGAGATTGACGAGAAGCTGGGGACCGACGCGGATCGGCCGGGCCTGCGTTGCGGACAGGCGGTGAGCGGCGATGTCGTTGCGCACCGGCCAAAGGCTTTGCTTGGCGAGCAGCATCTGTCCCCGGCGCGACAGCAGGAAATCGAGGAACAGCCTGGCCGCCGCAGGATGGTGCGCATCGCGCGCGATGAAGGCGATGCGCGAGGTGACGAGCGTATAGTCGCGGGGCAGGACGACCCCGATACGCGGGTCGCGCCGCGCCAGCTCCATCGCGTAGGACCCGATGATGTTATAGGCGATGGCCTGCCGCCCTTCGGCCACGGCCTGCAACATCGGTTCCGTATTGGTGGCGAGGACGGGCCGCGTCGCGGCGATGGCGGCCAGCAGCGACCGGGTGTCGCGCGTGATGGCATAATCCTGCGTCAGATAGAGATAGCCGGTATTGGACCGGGCCGGGTCGAAGGTGACGACGCGGCCCGTCAGCGCCCTGCGGCGACGGCGCAGGAAATCCTCCAGCTCGGCATGGCTGCGCGGCAGCTGCGTGGCGGGGATCAGCCGTTTGTTATAGGCAAAGCCGATGGGTTCGGCGGTGATGCCATAGCCCATATTCTTCCAGACCGCCGTGGCGGGAATGGCGGGCTTTTCGGGGCTGGCATAGGCCTGCGCGAAGCCGTCGTTGATCAGCTTGATCTGGAGGTCCATCGAGGACGACCAGAGGAGATCGGCAGAGGGGCGGCGGCCCCGCGTCTCAGCCACGAAACGGCGATAGATTTCCGTGGAACCGATGTCGCTATAGTGCACGTCGATGCCGGGATAGGTCGCGCGGAAGGCGGCGATTACGGGGACAAGTTCCGTCCGGTCGGCATTGGCGTAGATGCGCAGCGAGCGTTCCGCGCGCGCGGAGACGATCAGATCGTCATAGGATCGCGGATATCCGGCCGGGCGCTGCGCCGCGAGCGGCTGGACGGCCGCGATTGTCAGGATGATGGTGAATGATGTGATCCATGCCTTGCGCATCCGCTTCCTGCTCGCTTTCCGTCTCTCGGTTCGGATAAGATGGCGTGTGTGTACCCCGCGAAGCTGTCATCAACCTTTCACCGTGCAAGGCGGCCATGCGCATCCTGATCGTTGAGGATGACGCGCCCCTGGCGCGCAGCATCGTCGCGCTGCTGTCGGCATCGGGACCTGCGGTGGACCATGTGCCCAATGGGGAGGATGCCTTGTCGCTGGTGTCCGGCGAGCCTTATGCGCTGGTGATCCTCGACGTCGGTCTGCCCGAGATGGACGGTTTTGCGGTGCTCGAACGCTTGCGGCGGCGGGGCGAGCGGGTGCCTGTCCTGATGCTGACCGCGCGCGATGCGCTGGACGACCGGGTGCGCGGCCTCGACCTTGGCGCGGACGATTATCTGCGCAAACCCTTCGAGCCGGAGGAACTGGAGGCGCGCGTGCGGGCGCTAGGCCGAAGGCGGGGCGGCGACCCGGTGCCGGAACTGCGCGTCGGCAATCTGGTGCTCAACCGCTCGACCGCGCAGGTGGAGGTGGCAGGCCGGGAGATCGTCCTGCGCCGCCGCGAATGGGCCGTGCTGGAGGCGCTGGCGACCCGCGCCGGACAGATCGTGCCGCGCGACCTGCTATTGTCCGAAGTGTTCGGCTATGACGAGCCGGTCGGTCCCAATGCGATTGAGGTCAACGTCACGCGCCTGCGCGGCAAGCTGGCGCCCGATGGCCCGGAAATCCGCACCATCCGGGGCGTTGGCTATATGCTCGATGCAGGCTGAGCGGCAGCAGCATGGGGAACGGTCGCTGGCGCTTCGCACGCGCCTGCTGGCCGCGATGCTGGGACCGTTGTTCATGGTCGCGGTCGCCATCGGACTGGTGGGCGCCACGCTGATTGCCGACGTGGTCCGGCGGACCAACGACCGGGTGCTGGGCGGCGCGCTGGGCGCGATTGCGGAGACGGTACAGGTGGAGCGGGGCGAAGTGACCCTCGACCTGCCGCCAGCGGCCTTCGGCATGCTGGAGAATGGCGAGCGCGACAATGTCTATTACCGGATCGCGGTCGGCGGGGAATTGCTGACGGGCTATGCCGATCTGCCGGCACCGGATTTCGCCGCGCTGGATTTCGACCAGCCTCGATTCCGCTTCGCACGTTATCGCGGCCAGAATGTCCGCATCGCGGAGGTGAAACGCACTCTGCCCCGGATCGACCAGCCGGTGCTGATCCAGTTGGCCGAGACGCTGGACAATCGCGCGGCGCTTCAGCGGCGGCTGATCGTCGCGCTGCTGACCGGCGAGATCGCGCTGATCGGCATCGCGGTGCTGCTGATCCGTCCGGCGCTGGGCTGGACATTGAGGCCGCTCTCGACATTGCGCGGGGCGGTGGAGGCGCGCGTGTCGCGGACCGTTCCCGACCTGTCGCCTCTCGATACCGGGCCGCTGCCCCCCGAATTGCAGCCGCTCGCCGCCGCCTTCGACCAGTTGCTGGGGCGGCTCGACATGGCGACGGGGAGCATGCGGCGCTTCACCGCCGATGCCTCGCACCAGATGCGTACGCCGTTGTCGGTGCTGAAAGTGCAGATCGCGCTCGCCAAACGCGGGTCGGACGAGGCGCTCGTCGAGATTGCGGATGCGGTGGAGCGGCTGGAGCGCCTGCTGACGCAATTGCTCGCGCTGGCACGGGCGGAGGAATCGGGGGTTGCGGCCCCCATCGAGGCGGTGGACCTGCGGGAGGTCAGCGCCGCCGTCATTTCCCGTCTCATCCACGCCTCCATGCGCGCGGACGTCGAGTTGCGGCTGGACACGGACGAGACGGCGCGGTTCGTGGTGCCGGGCTATCGGACCTTGCTGTTCGAGATGCTGGCGAACCTTGTCGACAATGCCGTGCGCTACAACCGGCGCGGCGGCACCGTGACCATCGCATTGGCGCATGTCCGGGGCAGGGTGGTCCTTAGCGTCCGCGACGACGGCCCCGGCATATCCGAGGCCGACCGCGAACGCGTGTTCGAGCGGTTCGTGCGCGTTGGCAGTTCGTCGGGCACCGAAGGAAGCGGGTTGGGGCTGGCGATAGTACGATCCGCCGCGCAGCGCATCGGTGCGACGGTCGTGCTTGTCGACGCACGGCCAGGATTGGAGGTGCGGCTGATCTTTGAGGAAAGCACGCTATCGGGCATCGCCGATTAGCCGCGCGACCGGGTCCAGACCTTCGTGCGGCATATGAACATCAGGCAGCCCGTGACCTTGAGCTTGTCGGGTCCATCCATGGCGAGGGTCGAACGATAGCTGCGACCGGCCTTGGGATCATAGGCCTTGCCATCCTCCCAGCCCTTGTCGGACCGGGTGAAGTCGATCAGGACGGGCGTGCCGACGAGAGCGCGGGAGCGGGCGGCCGGGTCAGGATTTCGGATGTCCTTTGCGGGCGCTGCCGGGTCCAGCACGCGCGCGATGACCCCCCAAAGCCGGTTGCCGCGCATCGAGACATGGATGATCGCCGACCGGTCGTCGGTCAGCCAGTCGCCCGTCGCGCTCTGTGCGCCGGCGGCGGACGATATCAGAAGGAGCATGGCGGCGAGGGCGTAGCGCATGGTCGTGGCTTTCTTCTTCAACTCAGGCCCGGCGCCAGGTCGGGCAGGCGGGTCATGGCGGTAATCGTGCGCAGCAGGCGCGGCTGCATCCTGAGCAAGCCCAGCCCGGCCTGTCGCAACAGCGGCATCTCGGTCGCGCGCTGAAGGATCATGCCGCGCCTGACCTGCGGCCCGACCATCCTCTCCAATGCGCGGTGATAGTCGGCGGCGGTGCGTCCCGCCAAGAGGAAGCGCGCGGCCAGCCATGCGCTGCGCAGCGCGATGGCCATGCCGTCGCCGGTCAGGGATGCCGTCATTGCCGCCTGATCGCCAAGGCGGAACACCCGCCCGTCGGTCCTGTCCCGCGCCATGCGGCCATAGGCGAGGTTGGCGACGGTCAGCGGCTTGTCGAAAAGCGGCTCCGCATCGAGACAGGCATCCAGCGCGGGCGACAGCGCGCCGAGGCTGGCGACGATGTCCTCCCACCGGCCGCCGAGTGCGGCAAACCGGCTGCGGCGCATGACGAGGCAGAGATTGGCCGTTCCACCGTCCACCAGTTGCAACCCGGCATATCCGCCCGCGAAGAGGATGAGTTCGATGCGGCCCTCAAGTTGCTCCCTGACGCGGGCGGAGGCCCGCCAGTGCATCTTGAACCCGACATGCGCGTCCGGCACCGCCGCCGCCTCCGTGCGCGTCGGTTCACGCACCGGCAATTTGCCCGTCGCGAGCATGATGGCGTCGGCATGCCGCTCGCCCTCGCTGGTCCTGACGCTTCCGGCGCCAATCTCCATGACGCGGACCCCGCGCTCGACTTGCGCGCCCGCGCGTTCAGCGCACAGCAACAGCGCCTCGTCCAGTCGTCGGCGGCTGATGCCGCGCGCGACGAAGGGCAGGCGGGTCTCCGTCGTCCTGCCGCCTGCCACCAGCCGGATATGGTCGACAGGCACTGCGCCCATCGCCGCAACGTCGATGCCGATGGCGTCCAGATGATGCTGCGCCTCGATGGACAGGAATTCCCCGCACATCTTGTCCTTGGGGCCACCCGTGCGTTCGAGCAGCAGGACAGACATGCCCGACCGCGCCAGCAGCGCCGCGACCGCGCCGCCCGCAAGGCCGCCGCCTGCGACGAGCACTTGGGTCAAGCCTGCCACCGCGTCACGCAATAGCGGAAGGGGAAGTGCCATGTGCACCGCGCGGCCTGCGCCACGCCTGCCTCCTGCAGCATGCGCTGCCAGTCGGACCGGGTGAAGGCGCGCGCGACCGACAG
>JBEVNC010000054.1:0-5646 GCA_040508315.1 Sphingobium sp. | reverse complement strand
ACCAGACCGATC
Organism: Sphingobium sp.; assembly: GCA_040508315.1. Classification (GTDB taxonomy): domain Bacteria; phylum Pseudomonadota; class Alphaproteobacteria; order Sphingomonadales; family Sphingomonadaceae; genus Sphingobium. The sequence goes on along the minus strand of JBEVNC010000054.1, from coordinate 5,634 downwards.
ATGGGCGTAGCCCTCCATTGATCCGCCGGTGCTGAGCCTGTCGAAGGATCACAGTTCCACCCCCTGCCCGACCGGCTGGTTGACGTTGCGCACGGCATCCTCGGGACGACGACGATTCTGGCTGTCGATATTCTGCCCGCGTACACCGCCGCGCGTCCGGTGCGTCAGCACGATCGCGCCGATCAGGGCGACCAGCAGGATCAGGCCCGCCGCTTCGAACAGGAAGATGTAGCGCGTGTAGAGCAAGGTGCCGATGGCCTCGATGTTAGGCGCGGCGTCGGAAATCGGCGCCGCGCGATTGGCCAGCTGGATAGGCCCGGCCTGCCACGCCGCCGCGCCGAACACGATCTCCGCCAGCAGGATGAGGCCGATCAGCACGCCGAACGGCAGATACTCGACGAAACCCGACCGCAATTCCGCAAAGTCGATGTCGAGCATCATGACCACGAACAGGAACAGCACCGCTACCGCGCCCACATAGACGATGACGAGCAGCATCGCGATGAACTCTGCACCGAGCAGCAGCATGAGCCCGGCCGCGTTGAAGAACGCCAGGATCAGCCACAGCACGCTGTGGACAGGATTGCGCGCCAGGATGGTCAGCGCACCGCTCAGGACCACGAAGGCCGCGAACAGATAGAAGGCAAGGACGTGAATCACTGAACGGTCATCCCCCTGGCGTCCGCGTGCCGCGCGCCTTAACGGTAGGGCGCATCGGCGGCAAGGTTTGCCGCGATCGCCCGCTCCCACTTGTCGCCATTGGCGAGCAGCTTCGACTTGTCATAAATCAGCTCCTCGCGCGTTTCCGTGGCGAATTCAAAATTCGGACCTTCGACGATCGCGTCCACCGGGCAGGCTTCCTGACAGAAACCGCAATAGATGCACTTGGTCATGTCGATGTCGTAGCGCGTCGTGCGGCGGCTGCCGTCGTCGCGCGGCTGCGCCTCGATGGTGATCGCCTGTGCGGGGCAGATCGCCTCGCACAGCTTGCATGCGATGCAGCGTTCCTCGCCATTGGCATAGCGGCGCAGCGCATGCTCGCCGCGAAAGCGCGGAGAGATCGGGTTCTTCTCGAACGGATAGTTGATCGTCGCCTTGGGCTTGAAAAAATATTTCAAGGTCAGCCAATGCGCCTTCACGAACTCCCAGAGGGTGAAGGATTTGATCAGATGCGCGATCATGCGCCGCCTCCATAACGGGTAAGCATGAGGAAGCCCGACACGATCACGACGAACGCCAGCGACAGCGGCAGGAATATCTTCCAGCCAAGACGCATAAGCTGATCGTAGCGGTAACGGGGCACCGTCGCCTTCACCCAGGAAAATACGAAGAAGAAGAACAGGATCTTGGCGAACAGCCAGATGATGCCCGGCACATAATAGAGCGGCGCCCAGTCGAACGGGGGCAGCCAGCCACCCCAGAACAGCAAGGCGTTCAATGCGCACATCAGGATGACGTTCGCATATTCGCCGAGCCAGTAGAGCGCAAAGGCCATGGACGAATATTCGGTCTGATAACCGGCGACCAGTTCCGATTCCGCTTCGGTCAGGTCGAACGGCGCGCGCGCCGTCTCCGCCATGGCCGAGATCAGGAAGACGATGGCCATCGGGAACAGCAGCGGGTTGAACCCATGGCCGTTGATGAAGCCATAATAGCCCTTCTGGCTCAGCACGATCTCGGACAGGTTGAAACTGCCGGCCCACAGCACGACGCAGATCAGTACGAAGCCGATAGAGACCTCATAACTGATCATCTGCGCCGATGCGCGGATCGCCGAGAAAAAGGGATATTTGGAGTTGGACGCCCAGCCCGCCAGAATGACGCCGTAGACGCCCAGCGAACTGATTGCGAGGATGTAGAGCAAGCCGACATTGATGTTTGCGAGCACGACGCCCGCCTGGAACGGGATCACCGCCCAAGCCATCAACGCCACCGTGAAGGTGATGATCGGCGCGATCAGGAACAACGCCCGATTGGACGCCGACGGTATGATCGTCTCCTGCAGGAAGACCTTCAGGCCGTCCGCGAAGGATTGCAGCAGGCCGAAGGGACCGACCACGTTCGGGCCGCGGCGCAGCGCCATCGCCGCCCAGATCTTGCGGTCGGCATAGATGATCATCGCGACCGCCAGCATGAGCGGCAGAGCGATCACGAGAATGCCGATGATGGTGGAGAGCAGCCACGCGCCCTCGAACGGCATGCCGAGGGACTGGAAGAAGGCGGTCATTCCGCGGCCTCCGCAAAATCTTCACCATGCACCAGTTCCGCCGAGCAGCGGGCCATGGTCGGGCTGGCGCGGCAAATGGCGTTGGTCAGGTAGAAATCCTTGATCGGATGGCCGAACTCACCGCTGCCGCCGGTAGGTAGCGAGGGAACCGACCAGCCATAATCCGCCAGACCTTCGTTCGCCAGCGCGGGCACTGCTGCATACATCGCCGCGCGCAGGGCCTCGAAGCTGTCGAACGGCAGCGTCTTGCCCAGCACGTCGGACAGCGCGCGCAGGATCGTCCAGTCTTCACGCGCATCACCCGGTGCGAATACCGCCTGATCGGCGCGCTGAACGCGGCCTTCCAGATTAACATAGGTGCCCGATTTCTCGGCATAGCTGGCGCCCGGCAGGATCACATCTGCCGCATGCGCGCCCTTGTCGCCATGATGACCGACATAGACCTTGAAGCTGCTCTCGAAGGCCGAATAATCGACCTCGTCGGCGCCCAGCGAAAAAAGCAGTTTCGGTGCTGCAGCAGCGATGGCCTTGATGCCACCCGCCGTCGCAAAGCCCAGCATCAGCCCGCCCATACGCGCTGCCGCCATATGCAGGACATTATAGCCGTTCCACGATTCTTTCACGAGGCCGAGCGTCTCGACGAGACCCAGCGTGTCGCCATGCGCGCCATCCTTGGACAGCACGCCGCCGCCGATGATGACCGCCGGGCGCGCCGCGCCGCCGAACGCATCCAGCACCGCCTGCGGCAAGTTGGCCAGCAGACCGGCGTCATTGCCCAGCCACTCGATCTTGTACGTCAAGTCGACCTCGGGGCCGATGGCGAAAACCTTCGCGCCTTTCTTGATCGCCTTGCGGATGCGCGTGTTGACCAGCGGCGCTTCCCAGCGAAGGTTCGTGCCGATCAGCAGGATCGCGTCCGCCGTCTCGATACCCGCCAGCGTCGAATTGAAATTGACCGCCGACAGGCTCGACACATCATATTGCAGGCCGGTCTGACGACCTTCCAGCATCGTGCCGCCCAGCGCCTTCACCAGTTCGCGGCCAGCAAACATCGTCTCGCAGTCGAGCAGGTCGCCAGCGACCGCCGCCACCGAACCGCCATGCTGGACCGCCGCGATGGCCGCAAAAGCCTCGTCCCAGGTCGCAGGCACCAGCTTGCCACCCCGGCGGATGAATGGCCGGTCGAGCCGCTTTCGCACCAGACCATCGACGGCATGGCGGGTCTTGTCGCTCGCCCACTCCTCGTTCACGTCGTCATTGACGCGCGGCAGGGCGCGCAGCACTTGACGGCCACGGCTGTCGATGCGGATGTTAGTGCCCACCGCGTCCATCACATCGATGGACAGCGTCTTCTTGAGCTCCCACGGCCGCGCCTCGAACGCATAGGGGCGTGAGGTCAGCGCGCCGACCGGGCAGAGATCGACCACATTGCCGGACAATTCGCTCTGTGCGGCATGTTCCAGATAGGTGGTGATCTGCATGTTTTCGCCGCGACCGATCGCACCGATTTCTGGCACGCCAGCGACTTCCTCGGCAAAGCGCACGCAGCGTGTACACTGGATGCAGCGGGTCATCACCGTCTTGACGATGGGACCCATATATTTTTCGGTCACGGCACGCTTATGCTCGTGATAGCGGCTCTTGCCGCGGCCATAGGCGACCGACTGATCCTGCAGGTCGCATTCGCCGCCCTGATCGCAGATCGGGCAATCGAGCGGATGGTTGATGAGGAGAAACTCCATCACCCCTTCGCGCGCCTTCTTGACCATCTCGCTGTCGGTGCGGATTTCCTGGCCGTCGGCGGCAGGCAGCGCGCACGACGCCTGCGGCTTGGGCGGGCCGGGCTTCACTTCGACGAGGCACATGCGGCAATTGCCCGCGATGGACAGGCGCTCATGATAGCAGAAGCGCGGAATTTCCTTGCCCGCGATCTCGCACGCCTGAAGGACGGTGGCGCCTGCGGGAACTTCCAGCTCTACGCCGTCGACTTTGACTTTAGGCATATTACTCCGCCGCCTCCGCCATAACAGTGCCGCCGCGCGTTTCGGCGATGCGCCGCTCCACCTCGGGGCGGAAATGCCGGATCAGTCCCTGGATCGGCCATGCCGCCGCGTCGCCGAGCGCGCAGATGGTGTGGCCCTCGACCTGCTTGGTGACTTCGTACAGCATATCGATTTCCGACACCTCGGCCTGTCCGGTGCGCAGGCGTTCCATGATGCGCCACATCCAGCCCGTGCCCTCACGGCAGGGCGTGCACTGGCCGCAGCTTTCATGCTTGTAGAAATAGGACAGGCGGCTGATCGCGCGGACGATGTCGGTGGACTTGTCCATGACGATGACCGCCGCCGTACCGAGGCCGGAGCCGAGAGCTTTCAGCCCGTCGAAGTCCATCGGTGCGTCCATGATCTCTTTGGCCGGAACCAGAGGCACCGACGAACCGCCGGGAATGACCGCGAGCAGATTGTCCCAGCCGCCGCGAATGCCGCCACAATGCCGGTCGATCAGCTCCCTGAACGGGATGCCCATTGCCTCTTCGACGACGCACGGCTTGTTCACATGGCCGCTGATCTGGAACAGCTTGGTGCCGACATTGCCGGGGCGTCCGATGGACGAGAACCATTCGGGGCCGCGCCGCAGGATCGTGGGCGATACCGCGATGCTCTCGACATTGTTGACCGTCGTCGGGCAGCCATAGAGGCCAGCACCTGCCGGGAAAGGCGGCTTCAGGCGCGGCTGGCCCTTCTTGCCTTCCAGGCTTTCGATCTGCGCAGTTTCCTCGCCGCAGATGTAAGCGCCCGCACCGCGATGCACGAACACGTCGAAATCATAGCCCGAGCCGCAGGCATTCTTGCCGATGAAGCCCTTGGCATAAGCCTGCTCCACCGCGGCGAACAGCACCTTCGCTTCGTAGATGAACTCGCCGCGAATATAGATATAGGCCGCCCGCGCCCGCATGGCGAAGCCCGCGACCAGCGCGCCCTCGATCAGCTTGTGCGGATCGTGGCGGATGATCTCGCGATCCTTGCACGAACCCGGCTCGGATTCATCGGCGTTGATGACGAGGAAGCTGGGACGGCCGTCCTTGCTTTCCTTGGGCATGAAGCTCCACTTCATACCCGTCGGGAAGCCGGCGCCGCCGCGCCCGCGAAGACCCGACGCCTTCATCTTGTCGATGATCGTGTCCTGCCCCAGTTCGAGCAGCGCCTTGGTATTGTCCCAGTCGCCGCGCTTCATGGCGGCGTCGATGCCCCAGTCCTGGAAGCCGTAGACATTGGTGAAGATGCGGTCCTTGTCGGCCAGCGGGCCAACGAAAGGAGCCGGTGCGGGTGCGTCAGACATCAGGCCCACTCCCCCCGGTAATCATGATTATCCGACACCATTTCCCTGAGTGACGTCGGGCCACCCTC
>JBEVNC010000028.1:0-21066 GCA_040508315.1 Sphingobium sp. | reverse complement strand
ACCGACCTCAACCGCAACAGCGGCATCACCGTGCTGATGGTCACGCACGAGCCCGACATGGCGGCGTTCGCGCGCACGGTCATCCATTTCAAGGACGGGCTGGTCGAGCGGATCGAGGAGAAATCCCCCTCCCGCTTGCGGGAGGGGAGATGTCTTATCCTCGACCCGGTCCACCAGCCCATCCTTGAAGTGCACGATAGTCCGCGCGAATGCCGCCATCTCCGGCTCATGCGTGACCATCAGCACGGTGATCCCCGCATCCCGGTTGAGGCTGGTGAGCAATTCCATAATCTCGACCGAACGCTCGCTGTCGAGATTGCCGGTCGGCTCGTCCGCCAGCAGCACGTCCGGGCTGGTCACTATGGCGCGGGCGATGGCGACGCGCTGTTGCTGGCCGCCCGACAGCTCGGCGGGGGTATGGTCCCACCAGTCCTTGAGGCCCACCTTGTCGAGCGCCGCCATCGCCGCATCCCGCCGCGCCTTCTTCTCATCACCGCGATAGAGCAAGGGCAGTTCGACATTCTCCAGCGCGGACGTGCGCGAGAGGAGGTTGAACCCCTGGAACACGAAGCCGAGATAGCGCCGCCGCAGCAGTGCCCGCTGGTCGCGGTCCAGCGCCTCGACGTGATGGCCCCGGAACAGGAACGTCCCTTCGCTGGGCACGTCGAGACAGCCCAGGATGTTCATCGTCGTGGATTTGCCCGACCCCGACGGCCCCATGACCGCGACGAAATCGCCCGCCATGATGTCGAGGTCGACGCCCTTGAGCGCATTGAACGCGGTCGGGCCGGTCCCATAGACCTTCGTCACGCCGCGCATGGAGATGATGGGGGCGTCAGCCACCGCGCCGCTGCCCGCCGCCACCGCTGCCGGTCCCGCCGGACTTCTGCTCGCCGGACAATTGCCCGGTGATGACTTTCATGCCGGGTTTCAGGTCGCCCGAAATCACCTCCGTATGCGTGCCGTCCGTGTCGCCGGTGACGATCTTGACGGGCGCGGGCTTGCCGTCGTCGCCCAGCACATAGACGGTCTGCTGCGCACCGCGCTCGATCTTCACCGTATTTGACGCCGCACGATTGCCGCGGCGCGGCGGCCCCATGCTCAGCGCGCCGGTGATGCCGCTGCCGGACGAGGCCGCCTGCCCGCCTCCGCTCTGCGGCGTGAAGCGCAGCGCCGCATTGGGAACGAGCAGCACGCTCTTCTTGTCCGACGTCACGATGTCCGCCGTCGCGGTCATGCCGGGGCGCAGATCGAGGCTCTGGTTCGATACCGACAGGTCGGCGGCGTAGGACACCACCTGGCCGGTGGTCGCGCCGGTGCTGCTGGTCGTCGTCGAGGAGGACGAACTCGCGGCCGATGCCGACAGATTGGACCCCACATCGACGCGCGTGATCGTGGCGGGAAAGGTCTTGCCGGGGAAAGCATCCACGGTGAAATTGGCCTTCTGGCCTTCCTTCACCGACCCCACGTCCGCCTCGTCGATGGCGACCTCCAGCTTCATGCGGGTCAGGTCTTCGGCGATGACGAACAGGGTGGGCGTGTTGAAGGATGCCGCGACCGTCTGGCCGGGGTCGATCTGCCGCGCCAGCACGACGCCGGACACGGGCGAGCGGATGACGGCGCGGGCGCGCTGCGTCTGTGTCTGGGACAGGGTTGCCTCGGCCGCGACGACATTGGCCTCTGCCACGCGAAGCGAGGCGGCGGCGCGCTGCGCATCGGCCTGCCCCGTCTGCAACTCGGTCTTGGACGGCACCCGGCCGTTCGACAGGCGATAGACATCCTCCAACCGTGCAAGCTGCGCCTGCGCGAAGGAAAGCGTCGCGCGCGCCTCCAGCACATTGGCGCGATTGGCGGCGAGTTGCGCCTGATTCTGGCGGATCTGCGCGTCGATCTGTTCCGGATCGATCTGCGCCAGCACCTGGCCATTGGTCACGCGGTCGTTCACGTCCACCAGCACCTGTGTCACGAGGCCGGACAGCTGCGACCCGACCGTCACCTGATTGGTCGGCGCCAGCTTGCCCGTGGCGGAAACAGTGGTGACGAGCGAACCGCGCGCGGCATCCACCGTCGCATAGCCCGCATCCGCCGGTCCCGCGAAACAGCGCGCCAGCAGGGCGACCAGCACCAGCACGACCAGGCCGATGACGCCCCATTTGGCATAACGCCGCCAGCCGGGCACCTGTTTGGTCCCGAGGAAATCGTCCAGATTGTCGTCAGCCATCAGTTCTGTCCTGCATCGGTGGACGTATTGGTCGGGGCGGTCGGCGTCACCGCCGGATCCCATCCGCCGCCCAGCGCCACATAAAGCGCGATGAGCGCCGTCGCCTTGTCGGAGCGCGCCTGCACCAGCCCGTTGCGCGCGGACACGAGCGATGCCTCCTGCGTATTCAGCGTCGTGAAGTCGGTCAGGCCAGTACGATACTGGCTGCGCGCGAGGATGGCGCTGTTGCTCGCCGCGTCGAAGGCAATGAGGAACTCGCGTTCGCGCGCCTGCGCCGTCTGGAAGGCGGTGATGGCATTTTCGATATCCTCCATCGCCGTCAGCACGGTGGATTTATAGGCAGCGAACGCCCCGTCCGCCCCCGCCCGCGCCGAACGCACCTGCGCATTCAGCCGTCCCGCATTGAAGATCGCCTGCGATACGCCCGCGAACAGACCACCGGTGATGCTGTCGAAGACATTGCCGATGCGCGAGCTGTTGGCGTCGATGCTGCCGCTGATCGACAGTGCAGGGTATAATTGCGCCTTCGCCACGCCGATCTGCGCAGTGGTGGCGGCCAGGTTGCGCTCGGCCGACCGTATGTCGGGCCGCTGGCGCAGGATATTGGCGGGGATACCCGTCGCCACGCTTTCCGGCCCGGCAGGGATAGGCCGCGCCGTCGCCAACAGGGGCTTGAGCGCGCCCGGCGCCTGTCCGGTCAGCACGCCGATGCGCGAGACGGCGGCGTTATATTGCTGCTCGATCTGCGGCACGGCGGCGGCAGTCTGCGCCCGCGTCGCCCGCGCCTGCTCCACATCGAGCGAGGAGACGAGCCCCCCCTGCACGCGGAACCCCGCAATCTCCAGATTGTCGTCCTGTATGGTCAGGCTGTCGCGGGCATTGGCCAGCTGCGCCTGATAGGCGCGCGCCAGCACATAGTTGCGCGCGACCTCGCTCTGCACCGACAGCAAAGTCGCCGCATAGTCGAACCCCGCGCCCTCATATTGCGCCCCGGCGCTCTCGACCGAGCGGCGGATACCGCCGAACAGGTCGAGCTGATAGCTGGCGTCGAGGCCGAGCGAGAAACTGTCCCGCCCGCTGGCGCCGCCCGTGGAGATGGTGCCGTCCGGCAGGGTGATGGTGGTGCCGCCGCCGCGCAAAGGCTCCGACCGGCTATACCCACCCGACCCGCTGAGCGAGGGAAACAGATCCGACCGGCTGCCGACCAGCGCCTCGCGCGCCTGCCGCAGACGGGCGACGGCTTGCGCAAGGTCGAGATTGGCGGTGGCCGCCTGCTCGACCAACTGGCCCAGCACCGGGTCGTCGAACCGGCTCCACCACCGGGTGAGGTCTTCGGCCTGCGGCGCGGCGGGCGGGGATCCGGCAGGGACCAGCACCGACCAGTTGTCGGGAATGCCGAGATCGCCCGCGGTACTGGGCCGATAATCCGGGCCGACACTGCACGCGGACAGCATAAGGCCACCCAGCAGGGCGAGGCGAGCGTTGGTCGTCATGGGGACAGGCATGCGCGGAGACGAACGCACAGACCAGCCGTAAAGTGTCGCGAGATGTAATTTTTGGGTTGGCGGGGAGGCGACCAGATTCCGGCCCGGCGCGCCGCAATCGGTCAATCCGGGGAGATGACCAGGAGCACCGGCAGCTTACATCCCATGCTTATCATTGACGTACCTTTCGCTTCACGCCGATGCCGTCCAAAAAGTTGGACTTTCCGAACCATAACAGAGACAGGATTACAAGTTCAGCCGAATTTGGATCGGCTTTTAAAGATTACCAACATACATGAGTGTATGATTGCCATATATCACCATATTCGGCAGAATATCGCATAATATACGCACAAACTATTTTCTAGTGAATCTCCAAAATGGAATTTGACTATATCGATTATACATCATATTGTGGATGTCAAATCAAACAAGATCTAAGTTCCATAATTATTGGAAGTTGGTATGAAATTCATTTTTGGCGGCGCAGCGATTCTTTTATTGGTAGCGTTAGTCGTTTGGTTTAAGCCAATTTTAAATCGATCAGATCTTGAGATTGTCATAGAACAAATGCAAAAAGTCTGCCTAGTGAATGTCGAGCAAAGCAGTAATTCAGAGATCGGCACCACGCTTGAAGCTGCCAAAGCCAAGCTAAACGGCGGGGCGAGCATCAAATCTCAGGAAAAACTGGTCCAAGGCGCCCTCAATGACAGTTCTTCCGATAAAAGCGCGGACGACAAAGAAATCAGGACCTGCATGAAAGATCTTTTCAGAGATTATCTGAAAAGTCGCCCCGCAAAATGAACGGCCTTCGCTCCGCTACCTTGGCTTATATATCATGCGCGGCCCTGTGCCTGACGCCCACTTCTCCGGCCGAAGCTGTAACCGCCGATGACTTGGAGAAAGTGGTTAACTCGCTTGAGAAGGTGTGTCTCAGCAATATAAGCACCACGACCAACGTCTCCGTTCTCGGGCTGCTGAAAGGATGGCTTTCCTTTGTTCGTGGCGGCCTTGGCGGAGGCATTAGTTATAGTCGCGAGGATATTATCGCGCGGGGCGCGAGGGTTGGCCTGAACAACGCCATCTCCCGCATCGAGGATGCCACGATACGTGACTGCATGGTCAACAACCTGAAATGGGCGACGGCTCGCATTGCCCCGCAGGATGAGCGGGAGGTATGGCCCAATCCGATCGCTTTCAAATTTGACTATACGGTTCCGACGCCGCAGGGCGCGCCACCCATAATAAATGTTCAGTTCAGATCCCGTCAGCGCGGTCCAAGAGAGGCGAAGAATGAAGTCCTCCAACCGGACGGCTTGTTCTCCCACTCGATCGGCTATCCAGAGGCTGGCGAACTGGTCGTCGGGCGGTTGGCGCCAGCCAGACAAAAATCCAACCTTACCGCCAACAAGATTCCGATCACGCGCGTTTGCGTGAAACGCCCTGCCACTTTACCGCAGAGCCGCCGGGAATTCGATCTTTTCGACTGTACTGCCGGTGGAACATGCAAGCCCATGTTCGGCGCGACCGGCTGGCTTGGCAAATGTCGGGATTCCACGGTCGCCACAAACGAAATCAGCCTGTATCATATCACCGCCTTCCAATCCGAAGGCGGGAATGGCAGCCCTGTATCGACTCAGCGGCGTTGGATCGTACCGTCGCTGAGCACATTGTCCGCTGGTGATAAGCCGGCGGGTGGATATTCCATTATCTCAATCCGGACGGACGCTTTCAAACATCCCGAGGTAGAGGGTGTCGAAGTCAGCGTTCGAGTCAATGGTACTGCCGTCGAGGAGGACGGCCTAGAGCCTGAATTGCGTCCCGTGCCGAACGATCCCCAGTTGCCATTTTCCTACGCATTCGCGCTGGAGCAGTTAAATTTCGATGGTCGCTACGGCGGTTGTGAGGCGGTCGAACTGCATTTGACGCCATTGCTGGCCGATGGTCGCAGAGGCAGTTTACAAAAAGCCACCCTGCCACTCATTGCTCTCCGGGGTTCCGAAGAACGGTCTGAAACGATGGGAAAATCGCAGCTATTCTGGTCGGCGCTCTACCGACTTGGGAGTTTGAAGTCGCGGACGATCGCTTTTGTCGGATCTTATAGCTATAATGCCGCCGCCCTTGACCAAGAAGCGAAGATGCGGGCCTTTATCGAGCAGGACAAGGCATGGTTGGACGCGCAGAATTTTTCATTCCATGGACAAAGAGTTGTTGGTGTCATTCGGCCGCCACTGAAGTCAAATAGCAAGGGCCGCGCATATTATGGTTTGGCTCTGGGCCTAGTTCAAGACAATGGTCAAATTCAGTTTCTTTTCCCTGAAAATGATGCAAGTGCTCTTCATGCCTATGTGTATTCCTTTCGGGGCAAGCTGGCTGGATCAAAGCGGGTTCTGGCCGTCATCCCCAATTTTTACAACGTGACTGGTTCAGAGTTGGGCACTCACCGTCTCAATGGATTATGCAAGGCACTCCCTGCGCAAATGCCGGAGGATACCAGCCGTCCTGCTCGACCATTATAGCCTAGTTTCCCGCCCCCTACTTCAACCGCAACCCCAACCCCGCCGCCACGAACAACACCTCCTCCGCCGCCGCCGCGACATGCTGGTTCATCCGCCCCGCCACATCGCGAAACGCCCGTGCCAGCGCATTGTCGGGCACGATGCCCAACCCGACCTCATTGGCGACGAGGATGACATGGCCGTCGAAGGCTTGCATCGCCGCGCACAGATCCCCGGTCGCGGCCTCGGCGTCATGATCGCCCAACAGCAGGTTGGTCGCCCATAGGGTCAGGCAGTCGACCAAGAGCACATGCCCCCTGCCCGACCGCGCACGGATCGCGGCGGGCAGGTCCAGCGGCACCTCCAGCGTTTCCCACATCGGGCCGCGATCCGCGCGGTGGCGGGCGATCCGGTCCTCCATCTCCGTGTCATGGGCCTGCGCGGTGGCGATGTAGATGTGGGTGCCGGGCAGCGCCTCCGCCCGTTCCTGCGCGATGCGGCTCTTGCCGGAGCGGGCGCCGCCCAGGACCAGCAGGCTGCTCATGCCGCCACCGCCAGCAGCGCATCGATGTCGAGATGGCGTTCGAGGTCCGCCGCGATCTCGTCCAGCGCTGCGTCCACGTCGGCGGCATGATCGCGGCCCGATCCCGCCCCGCCGATCCGCGCCAGCAAGGCCGAGCGAAAGCCCGTCTCGTCCAATATGCCGTGGACATAGCTGCCCATGACCAGCCCGTCCGCGCTGATCGCCCCGTCCGCGCGCCCATCCTCGAACCGGGCGAGCGGGTGCTTCGTGCCGGGGCCGACCGTCTCACCCATATGCATCTCATATCCCCCGAATGGCGCGCCAAGCGCCGTGCCGCGCACCGCCCGCAGCGCCTTGACCGGCGACAACCGCGTTTCGACGTGGAGCAGGCCGAGACCCTCGACGCTGGCCGCCGGTCCCTCCAGCCCCAGCGGGTCGGCGATGGCCCGGCCCAGCATCTGATAGCCGCCGCACAGGCCGAGTATCGCCCGCCCCTGCCGGTGATGCGCGCGGATGTCGATGTCCCAGCCCTCGGCGCGCAAGGCGGCCATGTCGGCGATGGTCGCCTTCGATCCCGGCAGGACGATCAGCGCCGCCTCCGCCGGGACGGGCGATCCCGGTGGCACCATCGCGAGCGCGACGCCCGGCTCCAGCCTGAGCGGGTCGAGATCGTCGAAATTGGAGATACGCGGCAGGATCGGGCAGGCGACGAGCAGGCGGCCATCCGCACCGGTCATCGCCTTTTCCAGTACCACGGCATCCTCGCTGGGCAGGCGCACCGCCGCGCGCAGCCATGGCACCACACCGAAACCCCGCCAGCCCGCGCGGTCCTCTATGGCGCGATAACCGTCATCGAACAGGGACGGGTCGCCGCGAAACTTGTTGATGATGAAGCCGCGGATCATCGCCGCGTCCTCCGGGTCGATCACCGCCCGCGTGCCGACAACGGCCGCGATCACGCCGCCCCGATCGATATCGCCGACGAGGATCACCGGCACGTCGGCTTGCCTCGCAAAGCCCATATTGGCGATGTCGCCGCTGCGCAGGTTGATCTCGGCGGGCGACCCCGCGCCCTCCACGACCACGATGTCGCACTGCGACTCCAGCCTGCGGAAGCTTTCCATCACTTCGGTCATCAGGGCGCCGCGCGCTTCCCGAAAATTGCCGGAGCCGAGCGTGCCGCGCACCTTGCCGTGAACGATCAATTGCGATGTGTGGTCGGCCTGCGGCTTCAAGAGGACGGGGTTCATGTCGGTATGCGGTTCGACCCGGCATGCCGTCGCCTGCAACGCCTGCGCGCGGCCGATCTCGCCGCCATCCACCGTGACGGCGGCATTGTTGGACATGTTCTGCGGCTTGAACGGCCGGACGGTGAGGCCGCGATTGGCGAGCGTGCGGCACAGCCCGGCGACCAGCACCGACTTGCCCACATCCGACCCGGTGCCCTGCAACATCAGCGCAACCATGCAACGGCTCCTGCGAGTATCCAAAGAAGGAGGCATGCGCGGACATGGATGCGCAGTGCCCGGTCGATGTCGACGGCGGCGGCATCGGTGCGCCCGTCGCCGATCCACGGCTTGGCATGGCTCACGCCGTCATAGACCACCGGCCCCGCCAGCCGGATACCGAGAGCGCCCGCCATCGCAGCCTCCGGCCAACCGGCATTGGGGGAGGCATGTGTCCGTGCATCGCGCAGCATGACCGACCACCCTCCGCCGCCAGCAATGCAGACGACCACGCCCGCCAGCCGCGCGGGGATGAGGTTGAGCAGATCGTCCGTCCGCGCCGCCGCCCAGCCGAAGGCGCGCCAACGTTCCTCATAATGGCCGATCAGGCTGTCTGCAGTGTTGATCGCCTTATAGGCCCAGATGCCCGGCAGCCCGGCGACGAGCAGCCAGAACAGGGGCGCGACGATGCCGTCGCAGAAACTCTCGGCCAGGCTCTCGATGGCTGCGCGTGCCACACCGGGTTCGTCGAGGGCGGCGGTGTCGCGCCCGACGATCATGCCGACTGCGCGGCGCGCCTCCGGCAGATCGTCCGCGCGCAAGGCTGTCGCGACCGGGCGGACATGATCGAACAGGCTGCGCTGGGCGAGGCCGGGAAAGGCGAGCAGCGCGATGGCGATCCAGCTCCATCCGCCCAGCCAGTTCTCGAGCAGCCTTTGCGCCACCCACCCGCCACCGCCGCCGACGGCAAGGAGGAGAAGCACCGTCGCCACGCCCAGCGCCCGCCGCGTCGCCGCGCGATAGTCCGGCCGGTTCCAGCGCGCCTCACAGCCGTCGATGATGCGCGCGAAACCGCCCACCGGATGGCCGATGCGCCGGTAGAGCCAGACCGGCCAGCCAAGGGCGGCGTCCAGCATGAGCGCCGCCAGCTCAATCATCTCCAAGCGCTCGCGCCAGCCGCTGCAACTGGGCATCACTCCCCGGCACGCCGAAACGCAGCCAGCGCGGATCATGGTCGAACGGGCGGGTGAGGATGGCCTGCCGCGCCAGTCGCTCGAACAGGGCGGTGGCATCGTCGGTTGCGATCAGGCGGAACAGCGGGCACTCGCCCAAAGGCTCGTGGCCTGCCCCGAACAGCACCGCATCCAGCGCCGCCGCCCGGTCCCGCAATCGTTCGCGCATCGCCTCCACCCATGGCCGATCTGCATAGGCGGCCGCACCGATGGCGATGGCTGCTGCCGACACCGGCCACGCGCCCAGCCGCGCGCGGATCTGCGCCAGCAGCCAGCGCGGCCCGACTGCAAAGCCCAGCCGCAAACCGGCCAGTCCGAAAAATTTGCCAAAGGAACGGAAGATCAGCAGCCGGGCGTCGTCCGCCACATGGCTGCCCATGCCGATGGCCGGATCGGTATCGGCAAAGGCTTCGTCCACGACCAGCCAGCCCGCCGCCAGCATCTCGGCCAGCCGCTCGGGCGCGGTGACATGGCCATCGGGATTATTGGGATTGGCGAGGATGAGCGTGCCGCCCGCCGCATCCCGCCAATGCTCGCGCGCCAGCGGCGCCGCGCCGCCCAGCATATCGCCATGCGTGCGGTAGGAGGGGGACAGGTGGAAGGCCGGTTCCGGCAGCAGGCCCGTCACAATACGCAGACCGATCTCGGTGCCGGGCAACGCGCAGACGAAGGCCGGATCGACCCCGAAATGGGCTGCCGCCTTACGTTCCAGTTCGGCGAGCCCGTCCTCGCTCGGCAACGCCTGCCAATCGATCTTTACCCGGTCGGCGCCCGGCCATGGTTCCGGATTGATGCCGGTGGAGAGGTCCAGCCAATCGCCCTCGCCATAATGGGCCTTCGCCGCCGCGATGCCGCCGCCATGCCAGGTGAAGCGGTTCATGCCATCACCGCCGCCGCGACGAGCAGCAATCCGCTTTCCACCAGTTCGATCCCCGCGCCATGCCCGTCGCCGGAAATGCCGCCCAGCGTGCGCCGCAGCCAGAGGCCCCAGAGCAGGACCAGCACAGGTGTCGCCAGCATCACCGGCACGAACCACGCGCAGGCCGCCAGCACCACGGCCCACAGTGCGACGTGGCTAATGTCGACGGCACCCTGGAACCGGGCGCCCAATCCTTCATGCAGCGGCGGCAACCATAATGTCCAGGCCAACGGCCCGATCCGCGCGGCCAGCGGGATCAGCAGCAGCGCCTGCCATGCCCCCCTCTCCACAAGCGCATGAAGCAGCACCAGCTTGGCGATCAGTTGCAGGCCGATGACCGCGACCCCGAAACTGCCGATATGCGGGTCGGCCAGCACGGCGATCATCCGTTCCCGATCCTTGTGAGCAGCGCCCGCCGCGTCCGCGACATCGCCCAGCCCGTCCAGATGCAGCGCGCCCGTCACCGCCACCCAAAGCAGCAAGGCGACGAGCGCCGCGATCCATGGATCGACCTGTGCGCCCGCCCATGCCCCGGCCGCGACGATCCCGCCCACGACCAGGCCGACCGCCGGGAACCAGCGCATCGACCGCGCGAATTCTTCCCCCGTCACTGCCATGCGTGGGCCAGGCAGGCGCGTCAGGAATTGGAGGGCGATGAGCAGGCCCTTCATGGCGTCAACGCGACGATCTGCGCCGTCCGCCGCTCGCCCTCCCACACGCGCAGCGATAACAGCGCGCAATAGGGCAGGTCGAGCGCCCATGTCTGGCCCACCGAAAGGCCGCACAGATGCGCGATCGCCGCCCGCATCGCCCCGCCATGCGTCACGACCAAGGTCGGAACCGCAGCCAGTTCCTCGATGGCCGTGCCGACGCGCGCGAGCAGCGACGACCAGCGTTCACCGCCGGGCGGCGCATGTTCGTCAGGATCGGTCCAGAAACGGCCGAGCGCCGCGCTGTCGATGGCGCGGGGGGCGAGCCCGTCCCACTCGCCAAAGTCCAACTCGCGCCAGCGCGCATCGATGGTCAGGGTGAGGCCCCGCTCCGCCACGATGGCGCGCGCCGGCCGCTCCGCCCGCATCAGGTCCGAACTCGCGACTGCCGCCATGTCGAGCGCAGCACCCCGCCGCACGCATGCCGCGACACCCGAAGCGATGGGGACGCAATCGGTCCGCCCCATCATCAGGCCCGGCGTTTCCGGCGCACCATGGCGCATCAAATGGAGGTCGAAGCCAGCCATTTCAGCCCGCCGCCACTCCTGCCTCGGCAAAGGTCGCCATTGCGCCATGCGCCGCCAGCGCGGAACGAACGATATTGGCCGCCACTGCCGCTCCACTCCCCTCGCCCAGCCGCATGCCGAGCCGCAGTAGCGGGTCGAGCCGCAGATGCGCCAGCAGCCGCTCATGCCCCGGCTCGGCCGAACAATGGCCCGCGAAGATATGGTCGGTGATATGCGGCGCATCGATGGCGAGCGGCGCCACCGCCGCCGCGGTGATGAACCCGTCGAGCAGCACGGGAATATGCAATGCCCGCGCCCGCAGCACTGCACCTGCAATCGCCGCGATTTCCCGCCCGCCGCCGCGCCGCAGCCGCTCGAACGCCGTCGTCGCCAGCGGGCTGTGCAGCACCAGCGCCCGATCCACCACCGCCGCCTTGCGCGCCACGCCGTCGCTGTCCAACCCGGTGCCCGGCCCGACCCACAGCGCGGCTTCTCCGCCGAAGCTCAATGCCGCAAGCGTCGCGGCGGCAGTCGTATTGCCGATGCCCATCTCCCCCAGCGCGATCATGTCCAACCCCGGTTCGACCACCGCCGCACCCGCGTTCAGCGCGGCAAGGCAATCCGCCTCGCTCATCGCGGGGGCGACCGTCAAATCCTCGGTCGGGCGGTCGAGGTCGAGGGGGACGACGACCAGTTCCAGCCCGGCCGCCTGCGCCAGGGCATTGATCGCCGCGCCGCCTGCGTTGAAATTGGCGACCATCTGCGCGGTGACGGCGGCGGGAAAGGCACTCACCCCCTGCGCGACCACGCCATGATTGCCCGCGAACACCGCCACGCGCGCCCGGTCGATGGCGGGCCGCTCCCGCCCCTGCCACCCGGCAAAGAAGATCGCGATCTCCTCCAGCCGACCCAGCGATCCCGGCGGCTTAGTGAGTTGGCTCTGTCGCAGCCGTGCCGCGGACGCCGCGCCCGCATCCGGCAGGCTGAGGTCGGCCAGCGCGCTTTGGAACGCGGCGACATCCGGGAAAACAGGCATGCGGGCGTTCGGCATCGTCAGGCAACCCCATAATCCGCACCGAAACCCGGCACGGTCGGACCTGTCGCCACGCGGGTTCACCCCCGTCCGCCCGGCACACCCTGTCCGCGCGAAAAGACGACGGCGACGGGCAGGTCTCCTGGCTCACGGGTCAATGCCGTCTCGCGCCGCCTTCTCAGGGTTTACCGCCCCAATGGCCAGTGGCGCGACCGCTCACCGCTTACAGTTGCAGGGGCAGCCGGGGCATCGCACCCCATTCCCTTTTGATCCCTTGCGGGAACCTGTCGCGGCTAGGCTGATAGTGGCCGGGCCGGGGAGCGTCAATCAGATGGGACGAGACAGGCGATGACGGTTCAGGACCGCTCACCCGGCGTCGGCCGGGTCAACACATAGGCGGCGCACGCCCCCATCACCGCCGCGACCAGCAGCGCGAGTGCAGCACCCGGCCGCGCCTGCCACCAGAACAGCGCATAGCCTGCCGCCATGCCCGTGCAGGCCAGCGCCTTGGCGCGCGGTGCAATCGCGCCCTCCGCCCGCCACGCGACCAGCGTGGGGCCGAACTGCCGATGCTCCAGCAGCCAACGCTCCAGCCGGGGGGACGAGCGCGCGAAACACCCCGCCGCCAGGATCAGGAATATCGTCGTCGGCAGCAGCGGTAGGAATGCGCCTAAAATGCCGAGCCCCGTCAGGAACAGGCCGAGCGCCAGCCACAACGTCCGCCCTGCCCTGGCCATCAGGCCCGCAGCGGGCTTTTCGGGCGGCAATCCTGCGCTCATCGCGGGCGACCTCCCTGTTGCGAACCATTTGCAAATATTGGCAGAGACCTTGCAATGCAAGCGCGCTAGTCTCTGCGGCATGACGAATGATGCCCGCCTCACCCTGACCGGCCTGCTCGTCCGCGAAGGCGGCGGCTTTGCCCTACGCCGCGACGGCGGCGGGACGGTCCGCCTCGACCTGCTCCGCACACCCGTCGATCATGTCGAGAAGCGGGTGCGCGTCACTGGCGTTCCGGTCGCCGACGATCTGGTCGAGGTGGAAACGATCCTGCCCGTTGATCGCTGACCGCGAGGCTCAGATCCGCGCGAGCAACTCCGCCTTCTTGGCGTCGAACTCCTCGCGCGAGAGGATGCCCTTCTCCATCAAGCCGTGAAGCTGTTCGATCTTGGCGACCACATCGTCCGGCACTTTTTTCTCCGGCTCCTGTTCGGACGGAGCGCTGTCCTTGGCAGTAGGAGCAGGCTTCTCCTCCGCTTTCCCGCCATCGTCGACCCGTTTCAGGCTCGACACGTCGAAACTGCCCTTCTGGCTGG
The DNA here is from genome assembly GCA_040508315.1 of Sphingobium sp. Classification (GTDB taxonomy): domain Bacteria; phylum Pseudomonadota; class Alphaproteobacteria; order Sphingomonadales; family Sphingomonadaceae; genus Sphingobium. The sequence goes on along the minus strand of JBEVNC010000028.1, from coordinate 7,401 downwards.
AAAAGCGCAGCGATTGCCCGCCACCCTGCTGCTGCCCGACACCGCCGATCTGGTAATCGCCCGTATCGTAGATCGCAATCGCACCGTCCGTTTCCACGGCAAGCCGCCGCGTTGCGGGAAAGACCGCATAATGCATGTCGTTCTGCGATCCGCTCGAAGAGGGGATGCCAAGCTCGGAAGGCCAGCGTCCACCGGCGCTGCCCGACGTAGCGGCCGGTTCCTGCACCAGTGGGCCAAGATCGTCGATCAATGCCGCGACCTTCGCCTTCAGCCCGTTATTGAACATGTCGCCGATCATCATCATGCCGCCCGACGACCATTGGCCCATGCCGCCAAGGTCGGGATGGTTGAACTGCGCCTGGCGGCCATGGCCCGCCTCCAGCGCGGTCAGCGCGACACGCGCCGCCTCCGCACTCACACCATGCCGCTGCGCTATGACGGCGATCTGTCCGTCCCTGTCCTTGTCGGTCACTGGTAATTCGCTTTCCTGAAATGTCATGGGCGAGGGGACGCGCGACGACGGCGGAGGGTTCCCCTCAATCGTCCAGTTCGCCCACCACCACTGGTGCGACCTTGGCCACCACGATGTCGATACCCTTGGCATTGGGGTGGATGCCGTCCGGCAATTGCAGGTCGGCATGGCCTATCACCCCGTCGAGGAAGAAAGGATAGAGCTTCACGCCATAAGCCTTTGCCAGATCGGGATAAATGGAATTGAATGCCGACGCGTAATCCGGTCCCATATTGGGCGACGCCAGCATGCCCGTCATCATCGTCGCAATATCCCGCCGCTTCAACTCGGCCAGAATGGCGTCGAGATTGGCGCGTGTCGCCTTGGGGTCCAGTCCGCGCAACATGTCGTTGCCGCCCAGCCCCAATATCACCAGGTTGGGCTTGCGCGGCAGGCCGTCCAGCGTGAAGGCCAGCCGTTCCCGCCCGTCCCCGGTCGTCTCCCCGGACACGGCCCCGTTCATCACCCGCGCCTTCACCCCGCGCGCGATCAGGGCCTTTTCCAGCACGGGGGCAAAGCCTTCCCCGCTCTCCAGCCCATAGCCCGCGAACAGGCTGTCGCCATAAGCCACCACCAGTTTCGTGTCCGCCGCCGGGGTCGCCTCATTCACCGGCGCGGCGGCGTTGTTGGCCCCGGCCACGATATTTTCGGGCGCTTTGCCGTCGGAACAGCCCACCACCAGTTGGACAAGGAGCAAAGCGGCTCCATATTGCATCATCCTGCCTGCCAAGGAGTATTCCCTTCATCATGCACGCCCCGGTCGAAGCGGCCCATATCGCGATCCGCGCGCGCAATGTCACCCTCTCGCTCGGCACGGGAGATTCAACGGTTCAGGTGCTGCGCGGCATCGACCTCGACATAAAGCGTGGGGAGAGCCTTGCGATCCTTGGCGCGTCGGGTTCGGGTAAATCGTCGCTCATGGCGATATTGTCGGGCCTCGAACGTGCCAGCGGCGGGCAGATCAGCGTGGGCGGAGTCGACTATGGCGCGCTGGACGAGGATGCCCTGGCCCGCGCGCGGCGTGGGCGGATCGGCATCGTCCTGCAAAGCTTCCACCTCCTCCCCACCATGACCGCGCTGGAGAATGTCGCCGTGCCGCTGGAGCTGGCTGGACAGGACGATGCCTTCGTCCGCGCGGGCGAGGAACTAGAGGCAGTCGGCCTCGGCCACCGAACCAGCCATTATCCGGCACAGCTTTCCGGCGGCGAGCAGCAGCGCGTCGCCATCGCCCGCGCCGTCGCATCCCGCCCCGCCATATTGTTCGCTGACGAGCCGACCGGCAATCTGGACGCCGCGACCGGCGAGAGGATCATGGACCTGTTGTTCGACCGCCAGCGCGCAGCGGGCGCGACCCTCGTCATCATCACCCATGACGCGGCGCTGGCGCAGCGCTGCGACCGGGTCGTGGAGATGCGCGACGGACTGATCGTGGCATGACGCTCGGCTGGCACGCGCTGTGGCGTATCGCACGTCGCGATCTGCATCTGGGATTTCGCGGTCTGCGGCTGCTGTTCGTCTGCCTGTTCCTCGGCGTCGCCACGCTGGCGACCATCGGCAGCCTGACCTCCGCCATCACCAGCGAGATCAGTTCGCGCGGCCAGACCCTGCTCGGCGCCGATGTCGAGGTGTCGATGCAGCAGCGCGAGCCAAGCGCAGTGGAGATGAAGGCGCTGCGCTCCATCGGCACGATGAGCGAGACGATCCGCATGCGCGCCATGGCCCGGCGCGACGGCCCCGCCACGGCAGACACGCCCGACAGCGTGCTGACCGAACTCAAGGGCGTGGACAACGCCTATCCCCTCTATGGTCGCCTCACGCTCACCAACGGCCCCTATCGTCCCCTCGCCCCCGACCGCATCGTCGTCGGCGCGTCGCTGGTCGAGCGGTTGGGCGTCAAGCGCGGCGACCGCCTGCGCTACGGCACCGCGAATTTCACGATCAGCGACATCATCGCCGACGAGCCGGACCGGCTGGGCGAAGGTTTCACCCTGGGTCCGGTCGCGATCGTATCGATGGAGGGACTGCGGCGAACCGGCCTCGTCCAGCCGGGCAGCCTCTACGAAGGCCGCTACCGCATCCGCCTCGCCCCGAGCGCGGACGCGAAGGCGGTCCGCACGGCGATGGAGGAGCGTTTCACTGCCGCCGCCTGGGCCTATAAGGACCGGGAGAATGCCGCACCCGGCGTAAACCGCTTCATCGAGCGGATGGGCCAGTTCCTCTCGCTCATCGGCCTTGCCGCCCTAGTGATCGCAGGCATCGGGGTCAGCAACGGTGTCTCGTCTTACCTTGCCCGCAAGCGGGGCAGCATCGCGACGCTCAAGGTGCTGGGCGCGACGTCCACCGACATAGAGCGCATTTATCTGATGCAGATCGGCTGCGTCGCGGCCATCGCCATCATCTGCGGCATCGTGGCAGGGGCCGCCCTTCCCTCCGCCATCATCGCGATTGCCGGCGACGCATTGCCCGTGCAGCCGGATTTCCGCATCCACCCGCTGCCGCTGGCGACCAGCGCGGCCTACGGCCTGCTCATCGCCTTCATCTTCACCCTGCCACCACTGGCGCGGGCGCGGACCCATGCCGCCGCCGCGATCTTCCGCGCGCTGGTGGACCCGGCGCGGCGGATCGACCGGCGCAGCGTGACGCTGTGCGCCGTCGCCGTGGCGCTGTTGGTCGCCCTCGCGGTCGGCACGGCGCACGAGCCGTTGTTCGCCGCCGCCGTGCTGGCGTCCATCGCCGCGGTCCTGCTGCTATTGCTCGGCCTCGGCTGGGCATTGAGCGCATTGTCGCGGCGCGTCCCTCGGCCGCGCCGCCCGCTTTGGCGGCTCGCGATCACCAATCTTCACAGGCCCGGCGCGCAGACCTCCGCGCTCGTCGTGGCGCTCGGCCTCGCGCTCACCCTGTTCGTGACGCTGGCGGCGGTGCAGACCAGCCTGGACGCGGAGATTGCCCGCACCGTGCCGCAAAAAGCCCCCGACCAGTTCGTCCTCGACCTCCCCTCCCGCGAGGACGCCCGTTTCCGTGCGCTGGTGGAGAAGCAGGCGCCCGGCTCCGAACTTAACGTCGTCCCGGCCCTGCGCGGCACCATCGTCGCCTATGCGGGCAAGCGCGTCGCCGACCTCAAGGAAAAGCCCGAAGGCGCGTGGTTCCTGCGCGGTGAGCGCGGCGTCACCTACAGCGCGAAGCTGCCGGAAGGCAGCGACCTGACCGCAGGCAGATGGTGGCCCGCCAACTATGCCGGACCGCCACTCGTGTCGCTGGACGCCGAGGCCGCCGAAGTGCTGGGCATCGGCGTCGGCGACACGATGACGATCAGCATCCTCGGCCGCGAAATAGAGGCGAGGATAGCCTCGCTGCGCAAGGTGAATTGGGATACGATGGGGTTCAACTATGTCCTCGTCTTCTCGCCCCACACCCTCGCCTCTGCGCCGCATGCCCTCATCGCCACCATCACCCTGCCCGATGGCGCGGACGAGGGTGCGATGACGCGCATGCTGCTCTCTGCCTTTCCGGGCGCATCGGTGATCGCGGTGAAGGATATCATCGGGCAGGTCAGCGACCTTCTGGTCCAGATGTCGCGCGCTATCGTGGCGGCGGCTTCGGTCGCGATCCTGGCAGGGATCGCGGTGCTGATTGGCGCCATCGCCGCCTCGCGCGAGACGCGGGCCTATGACAGCGTGATCCTCAAGACATTGGGCGCGACACGGCTTCAGGTGCTGGGCACGCAGGCGCTGGAATATGCGCTGCTCGCCGCGATGCTGGCGGCGGTGTCCCTCCTGCTCGGCTCACTCGCCGCATGGTATGTGATCGTGCACGTGTTCGATTTCGGCTGGTCGCCCGACTGGGCGATAGTGCTCGGAACCCTGGGCGGCGGCGCGCTTTTGACCCTGGGCATCGGCCTTGCCGGATCGATCCCGATCATGTCCGTCCGCCCCTCCGCCGCGCTCCGGCAACTCTGACGCCCCGACCCGACAGGTGAATCGCTTCATGGCAATCGACGACAAGGCTTTATGGCGCGTGAGCAAGGCGGCGCAGATGAGCGTGATCGTCGATGCCGAGGATTATTTCCGCCACGCCCGCAGCGCGATGCTGAAAGCCAAGCGGCGCATCATGCTGATCGGCTGGGATTTCGACGCGCGCATCCGGCTGGTGCATGACGAAACTCCCGGCGAGCCGCCGACCGTGGGCGAGTTCATCTACTGGCTGGTGCAGCGGTCGCCCGATCTGGAGGTGTATCTGCTGCGTTGGGACGTGGGTGCGCTCAAGACGCTGGTGCGCGGTTCCAACATCCTGACCCTCGCCAAATGGATGCGGCATCCGCGCATCCATACCAAGCTGGACGGCTTCCACCCGCCCGCCGGATCGCATCACCAGAAGATCGTCGTCATCGACGACTGCCTCGCCTTTTGCGGGGGCATCGACATGACCAGCGACCGTTGGGACCGGCGCTGCCATGAGGATGGCGATCCAGGCCGGATCGAGCCCAACGGCAAGCCCTATAAGCCGTGGCATGACGCGACCACTGCCATGCAGGGCGACGTGGCGGCTTCGCTGGGCGAACTGGCGCGCGAACGCTGGGACCGTGCCGGGGGACGGCCTGTCGAACCCGTGCCCGGCATCTCCGACTGCTGGCCCGACGATCTGGAACCGGACTTTCGCCATGTCGACGTCGGCATCGCGCGCACCCGCCCGGACATGCCCGACTGCCCGGAAATCCGCGAGATCGAGGCGCTGTTCCTCGCCCAGATCGCCAATGCCCGTCATAGTATATATGCCGAGAGCCAATATTTCGCCTCCCGCAAGATTTCGGAGGCCATCGCCGCGCGCCTGGGCGATCCGGACGGGCCGGAAATCGTCATCGTCAACCCGCTGACCGCGCAGGGCTGGCTTGAGCCGGTCGCGATGGACACGGCGCGCGCACGGCTGGTCACGGCCCTGCGCCAGCGCGACACGCACGGCAAATTCAAGCTTTATCATCCCTATACGGCCGGCGGCGAGCCGATCTATGTCCATGCCAAGGTGATGGTGGTGGACGGCCATTTGCTGCGCATCGGTTCCGCCAACATGAACAACCGCTCGCTGGGTCTCGACACCGAATGCGACGTCGTCATCGATGCGGGCGAGGAGGGCCGGGAGGTCGTCACGCGCATCCGCGACGACCTGATCGCCGAACATCTGGGCGTGGAACCGGACAAGGTCGCGGCGGAAATCGCGGCGCGCGGTTCGATCGTCGCTGCGATCGAGGCGCTGCGCGGAACCGGACGGTCGCTGCGGCCCTATGAGGTGCCGGACCTGAATGCCGTGGAGGAATGGCTTGCAGACAATGAGGTGCTGGACCCCGAAGACCCTTCGGAGATGTTCGAGGCGACCAGCAAGCGCGGGCTGTTCCGGCGGCTGCGATTGCGGAAATAGGACGGACGGGCGTTATCGGCGTCTTTTCGAAAACTCATAAGGACGCGGGATTTCGCATAAATGCGCTGGACGGCGCCGCCTCTATGGGGCGATCAGCCAAATCTCGACACAGGAAAGACATATCGATGCTCACCATCTGGGGCCGCCTCAACAGCCATAATGTCAAGAAAGTGGTCTGGTTCGCCGACGAACTCGGCCTGCCCTTCGTCCGGCACGATGTCGGCGGCAAGTTCGGCATGGACGCGGCCTATATCGCGCTCAACCCCAACAAGCTGATCCCGACCATCGAGGAGGATGGGTTGGTCCTGTGGGAATCCAACGCGATTGTCCGCTACCTCGCCTCGCGCCATGGCGGCGAGCGCTGGTGGCCATCCGACGCGGCGCTTCGGGCGTCGGGGGACAAATGGTCGGACTGGCAATTCTCGCTGGCCGATGCGCAGCGCGATGCCTTCCATAATCTGGTCCGCAAGGCGCCGGAGGACCGCGATCCCGCCGCGATTGCCGAAAGCGCGCGCAAATCCGGCGACCTGTTCGCGATCGTCAACGACGCGCTGTCGCGCCAGCCCTGGCTGTCGGGCGATGAGTTGGGCGTCGGGGATATTGCGGTGGGAGTCTACGCCCACACTTTCTACACGCTCGACATAGCGCGGCCGGATCTGCCGCATCTGCACGCGTGGTACGAAAAATTGACCGCGCGGGACGCTTACGCCCGCACGGTCATGATTCCGCTGACTTGAGCTAAGGGGTTACACCCAAACATAGTCATTCCCGCGAAAGCGGGAATCCAGAGCCACGAAAAACTATGCTCTCCGCCCTGGATTCCCGCCTTCAGCCATTCGGCTGAAGTTTATCCTGAGCGCCTGCGGCAAGCAGGCAGTCGAAGGGCGGGAATGACTGAAGTATTTTACAACGCGCCGATCAAAATCAGAGCGCACCCTCGAGCCAGCCCTTGAGCTGGCTCTTGGGAGCCGCACCGACCTTGGTCGCGGCAGGCTCGCCATTCTTGAAGAGGATCATCGTGGGGATGCCGCGCACGCCGTAACGGGCCGGGGCATCGGGATGCTCGTCGATGTTCAGCTTGGCAATCGTGACCACATCGCCGAGTTCGTCGCTGATCTCCTCGAGAGCGGGGCCGATCATCTTGCACGGGCCGCACCACTCCGCCCAGAAATCCACCAGCACCGGCTTGTCCGATGCAATCACGTCGTCGTGAAAGCTGCTGTCACTGATCGCCTTCGTACCCATCGGGCAAACTCCTGTTAAACAAGTGATGGCAACTTAGGAGGCGGTCTCCCGCTTCTCAATGCCGCAGTTCACAATTTGTCCTTCGCCGTATCAAAGGCGGGCTTCTGCGCTGCCAATATGTCGGGATCGATCATCAGCAGGCGCGGCCCGGCGGTATAGAGCAGCCCGCCATCGATCCGCCGCCCCGGAAATATGATCGCCAGCGCGGCGGCATAGGCCGCCATCTGCCGCACATG
>JBEVNC010000008.1:0-8093 GCA_040508315.1 Sphingobium sp. | reverse complement strand
ACGGATTCATGGTTTATGGATGTGTACAAAGCCCGTTTCACTCTCCCGACAATAGCCTAAAGACTCAGCACTATTCGGAGAGCGATTCAATGATTCAAATCCACCCGGTAACAGGCATGGGGGAAGTGGTGGCGGGGGGCGATATCGCCGCACTACTGGCCGATGCACTGCGTCCGCTGGCCCCGGCCGACGGCGATATACTGGTGGTGACGTCCAAGATCGTGTCGAAGGCGGAGGGGCGACATGTGTCGCTGGGCGACGTCGAACCGGGCGAGCGCGCGACCGAAATCGCGGGGGCGATAGGCAAGGATGCCCGCCTCGTCGAACTGGTGCTGCGCGAATCGACCGACGTGGTGCGCACCGGGCGCAACGTCCTCATCACCCGGCACAGGCTGGGGCTGGTCATGGCCAATGCGGGCATCGACGCGTCCAACATCGGGACAGGTGACGAGGATATGGTGCTGTTGCTGCCCGATGACCCGGACGCCTCCGCGCGCGTATTGTGCGACGCGTTGAGGGAGAGACTGGGCGTATCGTTGGGCATCGTCCTGTCGGACAGTTTCGGGCGGCCATGGCGGCACGGCGTGGTCAATGTGGCGGTCGGCGCGGCGGGCATCCCGGCGATCATCGACCGGCGCGGCGAGATCGACCGTGACGGGCGGGTGATGCAGGTGACGCAGATCGCGCAGGGCGACTTGATCGCCTCGGCCGCCGGACTTGCGATGGGCGAGGGGGCGGAGGGCATTCCCGCCGTGCTGGTGCGCGGCGTGACCGTGCCCGGCGACATGCCGGCGAGCGCGCTGGTCCGCCCGGTCAACGAGGATCTGTTCCGGTGAAGGCGCCCATGAAAGCCGTTGTCCTGACCGGCGGCGTCGGCGGCGCGAAGTTCGTGCTGGGGCTGGAGCGCAGCGGCCTCGCCGGGAGTGTCACGGCCATCGTCAACACGGGCGACGATTTCCGGCATCTGGGCCTACATGTCTCGCCGGACATCGATACGCTGCTCTACACTTTGGCGGACAAGGACAACAAGGCACAGGGCTGGGGGCGGGAAGGAGAGACGTGGAGTTTCCTCGACGCGGTGCGCTCGCTGGGCGGGCCGGACTGGTTCCGGCTGGGCGACGGCGATCTGGCGCTCCATGTGCTGCGCACCGCGCGACTGGCGCATGGTGAGCTGCTGTCGGCCATCATGACCGACTTCGCCCGCGCCTGGGGCATATCGACCCATATCCTGCCGATGAGCGACGATCCGGTCGCGACCTTCGTGGACACGGACGAGGGCACGCTGGAATTCCAACGCTATTTCGTGGAGCGGCAATGCAGGCCTCGTGTGCGCGCGATCCGGTTTGAGGGCGGGGAGACGGCGCGCGCGGCGCCCGGCGTGGTGAGCGCGATCCTGTCCGCCGACGCGGTGTTCATCGCGCCGTCCAACCCCTATCTGTCGGTCGATCCGCTGCTGGCGGTCGGCGGCATAACCGAGGCGCTGCGCGCCACCCGCGCGCCGGTCGTTGCCGTCTCTCCCATAGTCGGCGGCACGGCGGTCAAGGGACCAACCGCGAAGATCATGGCCGAACTGGGCATCGCGCCGGACAATGACGCCATCGCCGATCATTATGTGGGCATTGCCGACGCGCTGTTGATCGACGAGAGCGACACGCCGCCAGCCGCCATGCCCGCACGCTCGACCGCGACGCTGATGCGGACGCTGGAGGACAAGATCCGGGTGGCGGGGGAAGCGGTGAAATTGGCTGAGGCGTTGCGGTGAGGGGTTTTGCTTTCTCCCCTCCCGCAAGCGGGAGGGGCTGGGGGTGGGCTAGCGACGGTTCGAGGTGGCGCTGGTCGCAGATGAATCGCCATGCCCACCCCCAACCCCTCCCGCGTGCGGGAGGGGGGCAATAGCATGTGGACCGCCATCATCCCCTTCAACTATGGCCGCCCGTGCAAGACGCGCCTCGCGCCCGTGCTGTCGGTCGAGGAACGTGACGCACTTGCCATGGCCATGGCGCTTCATGTCGTCGGCGTGGTGGGGCAGGTTCCAGCCATAGATAGCGCCCACCTGCTCGCGCCAGTCGATCCCATACTGCCCGGCGCGCAGTGGCTCAGGGATGACGGGCGCGGCATCAATAGCGAACTGGCGGCGGCGCGGGCAGCCTCGCCGGGCCAGCCGATCCTTATCATCCACGCCGACCTTCCCCTTCTGGCGCCAAGCGATGTGGAAACCCTTCTCCGGGCCGCGGCCGTCAGCGGCGCTGCCATAGCACCCGATGCGGCGGGACGCGGCACCAATGCCATCGCCCTGGCCGATGATCGCGCGTTCGTTCCCGCTTTCGGCGCTGACAGCCTTGCCGCACATCGCTCCGCCCTGCCCGGTGCGCCGCTGGTCGATACCCCCGGCCTTACGCTGGACGTGGATGATGCCGACAGCCTTCACCACGCCGCCCAACGCGGTTTCGTTCTGCCCCGCGGAATGCGTATCGCCCCGTCGATATAGCGCCCTGCCGCCATTGACTCGAAGTCGCCGCCAGCCAAAGGCTGCCCGAAATATTGTTCGCGATTATGACGCGAGCATGGGAAGGGGACAGTCAGCCATGGCCAGCTTTTGCGACCTTACCGATCAGGTGGCCATCGTCACGGGCGGCGGCGGCGGCATCGGCCGCGCCATCGCGCTGGCTCTGGCGGAGGCGGGCGCCGACATCGTCGTCGCAGACATCATCCCCGAACGCTGCGCCGAAGTGGAGGCGCGCGTCGCCGAACTGGGCCGCACCTGCCTTCCCGTGCCCACCGACATGAGCAAGACCGATCAGGTGCGTGCGATGGTCGCCGCCGCCAAGGAGCGGTTCGGCCGCATCGACATACTCGTCAACAATGCGGGCGGGGTCAGCCGCAAGAACTTCATCGACCAGAGCGAGAATAGTTGGCACCGCCACATCGACCTTAATTTCATCTCGATGCTGGCGGCGACGTCCGCGGCGGCTCCGGTGATGATCGAGGGCGGCCGGGGCGGCACCATCATCAACATCACCAGCATAGAGGGGTCGCGCGCCGCACCCGGCTATGCGGTCTACGCCGCGTGCAAGGCGGGCATCAACAATTACACCCGCACCATGGCGCTGGAATTGGCCGACTATGGCATCCGGGTGAACGCCATCGCGCCCGACTTCACGGTGACGCCCGGCACGCGCGGAAATTCGACCGGGCCGGTCGACGAATCCAAATGGTTCAAGGTGTCGCCGGAGATGGAGGACGCCACCGCGCGCCGCATTCCGCTCCGGCGGCCGGGAATCGACACCGAATGCGGGCATGCGGCGCTCTACCTCGCCTCACCCATGAGCAGTTATGTGACCGGCATCGTGCTGCCGGTCGACGGTGGAAGCTGGGCGTCGTCCGGCTGGGTGCGGGACAAGACCGGCAAATGGGTGCTGGTCGAAGTGCCCGCCACGACCTCCGCCTGAAATCCCGAGACCCGAAAGGACCAGCCGTCATGAAGATCAACTGTCCCCTGCCGTTCGACCACACCGACGCCCCCGCCGAGTTCGGTACGATCCAGGCCGTGATCGAGATCGGCCGGGCGGTCGAGAAGGCGGGCTTCAATGCCGGCCTCGTCACCGACCATCCGGTGCCGACCGGCCGCTGGCTGGACGCAGGTGGCCATCATGCGCAGTCGCCGTTCGTCATGCTGGCGCTGCTCGCTGCGCACACCACGACGCTGCGCCTCCAGACCGGCATCCTCGTCGCGCCCTATCGCAACCCGTTCATCGTCGCGCGCGACATCACCACGCTGGATGCTTATGCGGGCGGGCGCGTGACGCTCTCCATCGGCGCGGGCTATCTCAAGGGCGAATATCGCGCGCTGGGCGTCGATTTCGAGAAGCGCAACGAGTTGATGGACGAGTTCATCAAGGCGATCCGCGTCTCCACCACCGGCGAGGAATTCGCGTTCGAGGGTGACGGCTATCAGGCATTCGGCAACCGCATCGTGCCCGGCAGTCCGCAGCAGCCGCTCCCCATCTATGTCGGCGGCAATGCCAAGCGCGCCATTCGCCGCGTCGTCGATCTGGCGGATGGGTGGAACCCGTTCTTCACGATGGGCGGCGGCGTGAACAGCAATACCACCCGCACGGCCGAGATCACCAATGAGGAGGATCTGAGCGCCGCCATCGACTATATGAAGGACTATGCCGCCAAGGTCGGCCGGACCGACTTGCCGGAGATCGTGCTAGGCGGCGTCAACAAGCCCGGCGAGGTGCTGAGCAGCCAGGAAATCGTCGATCGCATCGGCATCTACAAGGAACTGGGCGTGACGACGGCGGGCGTGACGGTGAAGGGGGCGACGCGCGCCGAGTTCATCGAGAATGCGCTTCGCATTGGCGAGGAAGTGATCGCAAAGGTCCAGTAACGCCTCACCCCGACCGCGATTGACAGTCTGGCGATTTTGCTATCTGCATTGGTGCATATGGCGCGCCGGACTGCGGTGGCAGGACATCCGGCCTCATGGGGGTAGAGCGTGGCGCATAATTTCGCAGATGCGTTGAAGGCGGCCGATAACCGGCCCGCAGGTTTCGATTATATGCGCATCATCCTCGCCTGCGGCGTCGTGCTGATGCACAGCGCCAGCACGAGCTATGGCCCCGGCGCGGACCGTGACCTGTGGATGTCGCCGATATCGCCGTTCGTGCGTATCATCCTGCCGATGTTCTTCGCGCTGAGCGGCTTTCTGGTCGCGGGCAGCATGCTTCGCTGCAAGACGATCATCATGTTCCTGGGCCTGCGCTTCATCCGCATCTATCCCGCACTCGCGGTGGAGGTGCTGCTGTCGGCCTTCCTGATCGGTGCGGCGGTCACGACCTTCGACCTGTCGCGCTATTTCACCGATCCGCTGTTCGCGCGCTATCTGGTCAATGTGACGGGGCATATCAGCTTCCTGTTGCCGGGTGTGTTCGCCGACAATCCGGTGCCGCATATCGTCAACGCCCAGCTTTGGACGGTGCCGTTCGAACTGATCTGCTATCTGTCGATCACCCTGTGCATTCTGGCAGGCGCCAAGAAATGGCATGTCATCGCGCCTCTCGCGGCGGCGCTCATCCTGCTCGCCCATGTCGGTGGCCGCCTCTATCGCGGCGCTGTGATCGCCGAACCGATCGACCATGTCGCCGGCTATCTGCTGGTGGCCTATTTTCTGGGCGGGGTCTCGATCTACCTGTACCGCGACCGGATCGTCTGCTCGCCGCTATGGGGGGCGGTGTCGGCCATCGCATCGATCGGGCTGCTGTCCTTCAGCACGGGCCAGTATCTGGCGCTGATTCCCGTCTCCTATCTCACCGCCTATCTCGGCACCCGCAACCCTGCGCGCATCGCGATGCTGCGCGGCGCGGACTATTCCTACGGTGTGTTCCTCTATGGCTACGCCATCCAGCAGACGCTGATGTTCGCCTTTCCGGATCTGCGCATCTGGTGGATCAACGCGGCGCTGGCGCTACCCATCGCCTTCGTCTTTGCGTGGTTCTCCTGGACCTTTGTCGAGAAGCCAGCCTTGCGGTTGAAAAGCGTGGTGACGCGGCTGGAAAATGCCTGGCTCAGCCTGCACGGGAAGCTGCCCCGCCCGGCCTGACTCTCAGCCGATGGTCGTCACGCTTTCATGCGCGGAGCGTTCGATCATGCCGTAAGCGCTCTGCCCATCCCAGCTATACAGCGCGCCGCCCTGATGCAGGTTGAGGCCGCCAATGTCCGGATTGCCGACGCGGAAGGTGGACGGCGATGTCACCCCGCCGATCCGGGTGATGCCAAGCGCCGATTCCAGCACCAGCGACACGTCGTCGCCCTCGCTCACGATGCGGCGCAGCCATGGAATCTCGACCAGTTTCGCCGGATAGAAGCGCCCATCCTGAAAGAGATAGGCGTCATTATGCCCGTCCGACCCATCCTCGCGCGGCGGGTAGGCGAGGCTGCCGAAGGCGCGTCCGTCCGGAAACACCGCCGACTGCCATGTATGCCCGCGAAAGCCCGCCAGCGGCCGCACGCTCTGACGCTTGATGCGCAGGCCCATGCCGGTGAAGTCGTGCACCTGCCCGTCGATCCGATACGTGCCCCGCGCCCGGCAAAGCTGCTCCAGCCGCCAGCCGAAGCCCATATTGCCCGCCTCGATCCGCTCCTCCTCCGACAGCAGGGCGAGTTTTTCGGGCGAATTATCCTGCACCCAGGCAGGGACCACCATCTCCAGTTCGACGTCGAGCCGCACGTCGGCACGGCGGGCGGGATCGAGCGTCTGGGCAATCTGCTGATCGCTGGTGCCATCGATGACCGACCCGTCGAAGATCACGCGCCAGCGTCGGAACGGCTCCAGCATCTCGAAACTCAGTGGCCCGGCGCCGAGGATGGTCGGCCGCCCGTCTGCCGCGATGGGGGGGTGATCCGCTCCCATGCCCGCCCCGTTCAGGATGCGCCCACCGGGAAAGGTGAAATTGCCCTGCACCCGGCGATTGTCCCAGCTATGCGCCTCCGCCTCTATGCCCATGCGCGGGAAGGCGAAGCGGCCCCGATCGTCGAACAGCCACAGCGACATGCTCTCGCGCATTTCCAGATCGTCCGGCCGGGACGGGAACACCAGTTCCTTGTCCGGCGACAGACCGCCCGAAAGATCCTCTAGCGTCAGCGTCATGGCGTCATCCTCTCGCTCTGTTGGGCGAAGGCTAGGCAGCGCCTTCTCCCGCGGCAATCGCGCGCGGCAATGATGGCAGGCCAAATCTATCCCTCACGGCCAGGAAGCGGCAGCGTGATTTCATCGTTGGACAGCAGGGTCACGGGGCGCGCATTGTGCGCATCCTTGCCATGACCCAGCCTGCTCCCGCCCTCCTCGACTTCGTAACCGGCGATGCGACCGGCATGACGATCCCCGCGCATGTGGACGCATTTCGGCTGGCGGGAGCGGATTTTCTGACCGCGGCCTTCCGCGCGTTCGGGACCATCGCGCCCGACAATGCGATCACAGGCATCGTGGCGCTGGAGCCATGTCCGGGTGGCAGCACGGGGCATAAATTCTACCTGACGGTGGATTATGCCCACGCCGAACCCGGCCTCGACCGCGAGCTGTTCCTCAAATTCTCGCGCGACTTCACCGATGCGCGGCGCGACTGGCAGCGCACCGAAATGGAGAGCGAGGCGCGTTTCGTAGCCCTGTCGCGCCTGCCCGGTTTCCCGATCCGCGTGCCGGAGGGCTATTTCGCGGATTACGACGCGGCGACGGGGACGGGCATCGTCATCACGGAGCGCATTCCCTTCGGTGAAGGCGCGATAGAGCCGCATCGGCGCAAATGCCTCGACCATCTCACCATGGACGATCCGCTGCCCTATTACCGGGCGACGGTGACGGCGCTTGCCCGGTTGGCGGCGGCGCACAAGGCGGGCGCGCTGGCGCCGGACATCGATGCGCGTTTTCCATGGGATGCGGTGGCGGGGTCTGCCGATCCGATCCGCTATGACGAAGCCGCACTTGCGGCGGAACTGGAGCGTTGCTTTGCCTTCGCGAGCGACTGCCCGCAACTCCTGCCGGAGGAAGTCCGCACGCCCGCATTCATGGCCCGGATGGCGCGCGATGCGCAGCGCATCCGGGAGCATGAGGGCGCGATCCAGCGCTATCTGACCGGCAACCCGGACCTGATCGCGCTATGTCACTGGAACGCGCATATCGACAATCTCTGGTTCTGGCGGGACGCGGAGGATGCGATCCATTGCGGCCTGATCGACTGGGGGCGGGTCGGGCAGATCAGCTTCGGGTCCGCTCTGTGGGGCGGCCTGAGCGCGGCGCATCCCGACATTTGGAACCGCCATCTGGACGAGTTGCTGGCGCTGTTCGTGGCGGAATATCATGCCCATGGCGGCCCGTTGCTGACGGTCGAGGAACTGGAGTTCCACCTGACCTTGCATATCGCGACCATGGGCGTGGCGCGGGTGCTGGCTTTTCCAGAGATCATCCGCTTCCGTTTGCCGGAATGCGTGAATGCCACCGGCCCGCGCGACCCGATGTTCCATGCGGTGGACCCGGCGCGGAACTGCCTGACGGTCTATATCAACTTCCTGCAATATTGGCGCAGGCGGGATTT
>JBEVNC010000253.1:0-7295 GCA_040508315.1 Sphingobium sp. | reverse complement strand
GTCGTCTCCGGATTGCCGTACATCACGCCGATCTTCATGCGCAGCTGGTTGATGAAGATCACCATGCAGCGCGACTTGCTGATCGACCCGGTCAGCTTGCGCAGCGACTGGGACATGAGGCGTGCCTGAAGGCCGACATGGCTGTCGCCCATCTCACCCTCGATCTCGGCACGCGGCACCAGCGCGGCGACCGAATCGACCACCAGCACGTCGATGGCGTTGGACCGGACCAGCGTATCCACGATCTCCAGCGCTTGTTCGCCGGTATCGGGCTGCGAGACGATGAGTTCGTCGATATTGACGCCCAGCTTCTTGGCATAGACGGGATCGAGCGCATGCTCGGCGTCGACAAAGGCTGCCGTGCCGCCGCCCTTCTGCGCTTCGGCGATGACATGCAGCGCAAGCGTGGTCTTGCCCGAGCTTTCCGGCCCATAGACCTCGATCACGCGGCCACGCGGCAGACCGCCGACGCCCAGCGCGATGTCCAGCCCGAGCGATCCGGTCGAGATCGCCTCGACCTGCATCGTTTCCTTGGAGCCGAGCCGCATGGCCGACCCCTTGCCGAACGCCCGGTCGATCTGGGCGAGCGCTGCTTCCAATGCTTTTTGTCGGTCCATGGTCCCCGTCTTTTTATCGCTGTCGATCAGCTTTAGCATCGCGGTCATCGTTCGTCCCCATGCATCGAAGAACAATCGGCGGAATCGCCTTGTCCCTGCATGTACCGTATTTGTTCTGTTGGAACAAGACGGGAACGACGATCTAATTCCGCAGCAATTGCTCCAGCACCTGTTCGAGCGAATCGAGCATGAACGGCTTGCCGAGCACCGCCGCACCGCGCAGATCCTCGGGCAGGCCGTGGCCATTGTCGCCGCTGGCGAAGGCGAAGGGGATGCCGGATGCCTTGAGCCGGCGCGCGGTCTCCCACACCGGGCCATCGCCCAGATTGCAGTCGAGCAGCGCCGCATCGACCGGTTCCCCCGAATCGAGGACATCGACGCATTGCGCATTGGTGGTGCATGTCGCCGCGACCGCATGGCCCAGCATGTCCACATAATCCTCGACCATCATGCTTATCATCGCCTCGTCTTCGGCGATCAGGATGCGGCGGGCAGTCGAAGTCATCAGGGGTCAGCCCTTTCAACCGGCGTTTCGGTATTGGTGGCGGCAAGCGCGTCCCGTGCCGCAGCGGAAATCTGGGCGACGGAGAAGGGCTTGGGAAGGAAGCTCACATTGTCGATATCGATGGATTTGCGCAATTGTTCTTCAGCATATCCCGACATGAACAGGACGGGCAGGTCGGGGTGGGACTTGCGCGCCTCCCGCACCATTGAGGGGCCGTCCATTACTGGCATCTGAACGTCGGAAATGAGCAGGTCGACATGGGCCATGCGGGCGAGGCGGGCGAGGCCCTGCTCGCCGTCGGCGGCGGTCGTGACGCTATAGCCCTGCCGGGTCAGCGCGCGCTCCGCGACCTTGCGCACCATGTCCTCGTCCTCGACCAGCAGGATGGTGCCGGTCCCCCATGTCTCGGGCAGGGCCTTGCGCTGCGCCGGACGGGCGACGGGCACGTCGCCGGGCGCGACGGTGTAGACGGGCAGGTAGATGAGGAATTCGGTGCCCTTGCCAATTTCCGATTCGGCGAAGATGAAGCCGCCCGATTGCTTGACGATGCCATAGACGGTGGACAGGCCCAGGCCCGTGCCCTTGCCGACGTCCTTGGTCGTGAAGAAGGGCTCGAATATCTTACCCAGGACATCGGGCGGGATGCCGGTGCCGGTGTCGCTCACGCTGATCGCGGTATAATCGGTGATCGGCATGAGTTCGCTCGCCATCGCCCGCACATCTTCGGCGGAGAAGGCAAAGGTGCGGATCGTCACCGTGCCGCCCTTGGTCATGGCATCCCGCGCGTTGACGACGAGGTTGACGATGACCTGCTCCAGCTGGCCCGGATCTGCGCGGATGGTGCCGAGGTCACGGCCATGGCTGACCGCCAGCGTGATATTCTCGCCCAGCAGGCGTTTCAGCAACGCCGACACCTCCGACACCACGTCGGGCAATTGCAGCAATTGCGGGCGCAGCGTCTGCTGGCGGGAGAAGGCGAGCAGTTGCCGCGTCAGGCTGGCCGCGCGGTTGCTGTTCGACTTGATTTGCTGGATGTCGTCATAATCGCTGTCGCCCGGCGTATGGCGCATCAGCATGAGGTCGCAGTGGCCGATGATCGCGGTCAGCACATTGTTGAAGTCGTGGGCGACGCCGCCAGCCAGTTGGCCCACCGCCTGCATCTTGGTCTGCTGCGCCAGCTGGCGCTTCAGACGGCCCTCCTCGGCATTGTCGCGCAGGGACAACAGCACCGCCGCCTCGCCCAGGCCGCGCATGCCCGACAGGCTGAGCGACACCGGCTCCTCTGGCTGGGAGCGCAGGCGCACCGTCACGTCGCCCGAACCCTGCAGGCCGACAACGAAGCGCCGCACCCCTTCCGCCACGGCCGCCTGATCCTCCGGGATGACAAGGTCGCTGGGGTAGACCGGCTTCTCGTCCGCCGCCATGCCGCAGGCGCGAGCGAAGGCGCTGTTATGGAACATGAGCCGCCCGTCCCTGTCCGCCATGGCGAGGCCGAAGGGGAAGAGGGAGAGCAGCGTCTCGACATAGGACAGGCTGGAGCCGGTATCGACGCCCGCCATGCCGTCGTCCAGCATCGCGAGCAGCATCGGCCCGGACGGATCGTTCTGGCGCACCGGAACCTGCACGATGCGGATCGGCACGGCGCGCAGTTCCTCCCGCGCGAAGAAGATGCGCCCCTTGGCATCGACACGCATATAGGCGGCAAGGTCGAGGCCGATGATGTCGCTGTCCACCCGGCCGGTGGCGCGCAGCAGGAAGGCGGGGTTGGCGGCCCGCACCCGCCCCTCCGCGCCGATCAGCACGGTCATCAGTCCGGCATCGGCCATGCGCTCGCCCGCCTCGCCCGTGACGATGCGCATACAGTCGTCCATGACATTGGCCTGCTGCACCGGCTGGAAACGCCAGAGCAGATAATCGTCCGACCGCCCGGTGCGCACGATGTCGGCGTCGAGCAGCAGCGCGCCGCGCGCCAGCCCCTCCACCCGCGCATCGCCATCGCGCCAGGCCGTGCGCGCGGCCTCCGTCAGACGCTCCGCATCGCCTTCGCCCAGCCGCAGTTGCGGGGGCGTGGGATAGCCCGGAAACCATTCCCCGAACTGGTCGCTGGCGCAGATCAGCTTGCCGCTACGGTCAGTGATGGCGATGGCGCTGCCAATTGCCTGCGCGGCAGCGCGCGCGATGGTCCAGTCGGTCGCAGCGGCCTCGCCCCGCACCTCCGGCGCAGGCATGTTCCGGCGCCAGAACCACAGCAGCGCAGCAGCGGCGATGACGCCCGAACCGAAACCGGCGGCCAGCACCGGCTCCTCCACCGCGAAATAGAGCAAGGCGGCGCTCGCCAGCGCCGCGAGCACGAGAAGGGGTAGGACAAATCGCCCCGACGGACGGCCGGTTATCGCCAGCAAGTCGTCGCGATGGGACGAGGCCATGACCCTAGTCGCCTCTTCCCGCAAGACGCCGACCCGTAGAGGCCCTGCCCGTCATGTCGATGCCGCCCGCACCGGCGGCGTCTCGTCGTGGCGCGTCCTGTCCAGCGCTCTTGCCTGCCACTTGGCCGCGATGCGCGCGCGCCAGGCGATGGAGGCGATGAAATAGCCAACCACAGCGGACACCGCCGACACGACGAACAGGCCCAGAATCAGGGCCGGCGCGGTTTCCGACAGCAGCCAGCCCAGCCATTCCCGCCAGTCCGCATGCCTCTCGATCAGGTTGACGAAGCCGGACACGTCCGCCGTCCTGCCCATCATCGCATTGCCGACATAGAGCGACAGGCCGATGATGAGCGGCGTCGTCGCCGGGTTGGAGAGAAATGTCATCGCCGCCGCAATCGGCACATTGGCGCGAAAGGGAAGGGCCAACAAAGCAGCGCCAGCAATCTGGAGGCCGGGGATCAGCAGAAAGATGCCGACGAACAGCCCGAGTGCCACACCGCGCGGCACCGACCGCCGCGTGAAGCGCCACAGCGCGGGAGCAAGGACACGATGCGCCACCGGCCGCAGGAAACGATTCTGCTCCAGACTTTCCCGACTGGGCACGCTGTCGCGGACCATGCGGGCAAGGCGGCGCTTGACCATCAGCCGCGATCCCGCATCAGGCGACCCTGCTCGCGCTTCCACTCGCGTTCCTTCGTCGTGTCGCGCTTGTCCTGCACATTCTTGCCCTTGGCGAGGGCAAGCTCCACCTTCGCCCGGCCCTGTCCGTTGAAATAGACGGACAGCGGGACCAGCGTCATCCCCTTGCGGGCAACGGCGCCGTGCATCTTCTCGATCTCCCTGATGTGGAGGAGGAGTTTGCGGGGGCGCTTGGGCTCATGGTTGAAGCGGTTGCCGTGGCTGAACTCGGGGATGTTGCTGTTGACCAGCCACACCTGCTCGCCGCGTACCTCGGCATAGCTTTCGACGATGGAACCCTCGCCGAAACGGAGAGACTTGACCTCCGTGCCGGTCAGCGCGATGCCCGCCTCGAACACCTCGTCGATAAAATAGTCGAACCGCGCACGCCGGTTCTCGGCGACGGTTTTGACCTTTTCAAAGGCTTGGGGACGCGGGCGGGCCATATGATACTCTTGTTCGGGACGCAGATGTAGGAAGCCTGAGCCCCCTACACCAGCCCCGCTATCTCCAGAGCGCGATCGATCGTCGCACGGGCGCCGCCGGATGAGGGCGTGATCGGCAGTCGTACTTCGTCCGGCATGTCGCCGCGAACCCGCGACAACGCATATTTCACCGGGCCGGGCGACGCGTCGCAGAACATCGCGTCATGCATCGGATAAAGCCGGTCCTGCAATTCCAGCGCCCTCTCCCACTCGCCGGTCGCGCAGGCCGCCTGAAACTCCGCGCACAGGCGCGGCGCGACAT
The DNA here is from genome assembly GCA_040508315.1 of Sphingobium sp. Lineage (GTDB taxonomy): Bacteria > Pseudomonadota > Alphaproteobacteria > Sphingomonadales > Sphingomonadaceae > Sphingobium. The sequence continues at coordinate 2,319 of JBEVNC010000253.1, read as the reverse complement.
TGGCGGTGACGGAGATGCAACCAGCGCCGCCCATGGCGTTGAAGCCGAGCGAGGTCTCGTCATTGCCCGACATCTGGCAGAAATCCTCCCCGCAGGCGAGGCGCTGCGCCGTCACGCGGCCCAGATTGCCCGTCGCATCCTTGATGCCGACGATGGTCTGATACTCCTCGACCAGCCGGTGCATCACGGGCACGCCGATGTCGGTAATGGTGCGGCTCGGCACATTATAGAGGATGATCGGCAGGTCGCAGCGCTTGGCCAGATAGGCGAAATGCTGGTACACGCCCTCCTGATTGGGCTTGTTGTAATAGGGCGCGACGACCAGCGCGGCGTCCGCGCCCGATGCCTGCGCGGCATACATATGCTCCAGCGCGATGCGCGTGTCGTTGGACCCGCAGCCCGCGATGACCGGCACCCGGCCCGCCGCCTGCTCCACGCAGAGGGCGATGACGCGGTTATGCTCCTCGATCGTCATGGTGGCGCTTTCGCCCGTCGTGCCGCAGGGCACGAGACCGCTGGACCCCTCCTCTATCTGCCAGTCGACAAGAGCCCGGAACGCTTTCTCGTCCACCGTGCCATCGCGAAAAGGCGTGACCAGCGCGGGGATAGAACCGGAAAACATTCACAAACTCCTTCAATTACCAGCGACCCGGCTGCATAATGGCAAATACGATACGCCCGTTCACCGCCGGATCAGGATCGCATTGCCATAATGTCCACCATGGGAAAAGCCCCCCGGATAGCGCGCCCGCTCGGCGCCCTCGCGCTCACGCTCGGTATCACCTGCACGGTCGCCGACGCGCAGAATCCGACGCAGCTCATGCCGCCCGGCATGGTGCAGCCTGTTCCCGGAACGGTACAACCGATCCCCGGCAGCCAGAATCCGGCCATGGTGCAGGACTGGCGAACGGCCAGCGGCCAGATCATCGCCGCCTCCACCGCCGATCAGGGGATTGACGGCACCATCGCCGAATGGCGGCGGCTACAGCAGAGCGACACATTGGGTTTCGGCGCCTATGCCGGTTTCATCACCGCCAATCCCGGCTGGCCCGGCGAGGACCGGATGCGGCGGCTGGCCGAAACGTCGGTCGATCCCAGCTATAATGCGCAGCAGGCGGTTGCCTTCTTCACGCGCTTTCCTCCCACCACACCAACAGGAGAGGCGCGCTATGCCCTCGCCCTCGCGGCGGCGGGCGGGCGCGGCGACGCAGCGGCCCATGCCCGCGCGGCCTGGGTGGGCGGCCCGCTGAACGTCAATGACGAGCAGCGCCTGCTGGCACTGTTTTCGAGCAGCCTGACACCCGACGACCATCTGCGCCGTGCCGATGCCCTGCTCTGGGCGGGAGACATAGCGGGCGCGCAGCGGATCGCACCCTATGTCCCGGCCACGCGCCGCGCCGTCGTCGATGCGCGCATCGCGATGCAGAGCCGCTGGCCCGACGCCGCACAGCGCATGGCAGCCGCCGATCCCGTGGGCGTAACCGATGGCGGCTACCTCGCGGACAAGTCCCGATGGGTCACGAATGCGAACGACTGGGTCGCGTCGCGCGCCATTCTCGCGGATCGGCAATATCTCTCGCAGCCGGTGGCCGCGCCTGAAAAATGGTATGAGACACTGCTCGCCGCCGCCCGTTCGGCGGGCAATGACGGCAACTGGACCATGGCCTATCAGATCGCGTCGAAGATCGACGACGCCTTCCCGGCTGGCACCGACATCAGCACCAAGGCGATCGGCGTGCGCGACGATTACACCAGCCTCGCCTGGCTGGCTGGCACGACCGCGCTGAACCGCCTGAACCGGCCCGCCGACGCGGTCGGCATGTTCACCCGCTATGCGGGCGGCGCAAAGTCGCCGCAGACCATCTCCAAGGGCTATTATTGGGCCGGACGCGCGGCGACCGCCGCCGGGCGCACGGGCGAGGCGCAGGATCATTTCCGCCGCGCCGCCGCCTATCCCGACCAATATTACGGCCAGCTCGCGCTGGAACGCATCGGCCAGCCCATTCCGCTGCCCGCCGCCGCCGAAGCGCCGGTGCAGCCGAGCGAGGCCATGCGACAGGCGTTCGACAACCGATCCGTGGTGCGCGCCGCCAAGCGTCTGGGGCTGACCGGCAACTGGCAGGACCAGTCGAAGATGCTGCGCGCCATCGCCAGCAACGCGGGCAGCGATGCGGATCACGCCTTGGTCGGCGACCTGTCCCGCTCGCTCTCCCGCCCTGACCTTGGCGTAATGGCGGGGCGCAAGGCGCTGCTCAGCGGCCTGTCCGCCTATACCAACAGCAGTTTCCCGCGCGTCCCCGTGCCCGAACAGCATCGCTA